>CACHRX010000005.1 GCA_902582385.1 uncultured Pelagibacteraceae bacterium
GATTTATTTAATTTAAAAAATAATAAAAAACTTTTTCAATTAATAATAATCGGTTCATTACCAATTATTTTTTTCGGTTACATGTTATATTCAACTGAGCTTATTTATCTTCTTAGAAATATAAAAGTAATTGCATCCACAACATTATTTTTTGCAATAATTTTATTTTTTGCTGATCAAAAAAAAATTGAAAAAAAATTATCTACTGACCTCAATATCAAATCTATAATTTTTATTGGTATATTTCAAATTCTTGCGTTAATACCTGGTGTGAGTAGGGCAGGTATAAGCTTGACTGCAGCTAGACTTTTAAAATTTAATAGGGTTGACTCAAGTAAAATTTCTTTTTTATTATCAATACCAGCTTTAGCTGGAGCAAGTTTCCTTGGACTTAAAGATATATTAAATCAGACAATAGAAATAAATTATTTAGTAATATTAGCAGTTATATTATCCTTTTTATTCTCATATATTACTGTAAAGTTTTTTTTAATTTATATAAATAAATTTTCTTTAAATGTATTTGTAATTTATAGAATCTTAATCGCTTTATTATTATTTTTAATAATTTATTATTAGTAAGCTTTTTTCATTAATGGTAACAATTGGGACAGTAAAACTCCACATAAAATAAAAAAACATCCTAATAAATTATTTATATCTAGTACTTGATTTAATAAAAACCAGGCTGCAGCAGTTGCAAAGACACCTTCTAAAGAAAAAATTATAGCTGCAGGTGCTGGGGTAATATTTCTTTGAGCATAAATTTGTAAAACGAAAGCGAAACCGCCAGATAGAATTCCAGCATACAAAATTGAATCTATTTCTTTTAAAATGTTAGTTAAAATAAATTCTTCGTATATTATTCCAATTAAAAAAGAGAGAAATGCTACAATTAATGTTTGGATAGCACCTATTGTTAAAGGAAGATTGTACTTTGTAATAATCATTCCAGTAAAAATAATATGTGTACTCCAAAATAAAGCTCCTAATAATACCAATCCATCCCCAAGTCTTACAGTCGCATCATAAAAATTTGTTAATAAATAGCCTCCGATTAAACATAAAACAACAGATGGCCAAACACTCCAATGGATTGATTTTTTTCTGAATACGAACATTATTATTGGTACTATTGGAACATAAAAAATTGTAAAGAAAGCTGCATTTGCTACATCAGTATATAACAATGCTACTTGTTGTAATGCAGACCCTAAAAAAAGAGATAACCCAATTAATAAAGATAAGATAATAAATGTTTTGATATCTAATTTAAATTCATTTTTTAATTTTTTTATCTCAAATAAAAGTGCTAATGGAATTATTGCTAAAAAACCAATAAAAAATCTTACTGCATTAAAAGTAAAAGGACCAATATCATCCATGCCGGTATCTTGAGCAATAAAAGTTGTCCCCCAAATAAACGTGCACAAAAGAGCACTTAACAAAGAAATAGTTTTTGTCATAAATTTATTTAAACTGCTAACTTATAAGCAAAATTTTTTCCCAAATTTTCTTTCAAATCATTATTGAATCTAGCCGCTTCCGCACCATCAATTATTCTATGATCATAGGATAAAGATAAAGGCAATATTGTTCTAGTAACAAACTTTCCATTTTTATAAATTTGTTTCTTGTCAGACCTTCCAATACCTAAAATAGCAACTTCAGGATAATTAATAATTGGAGTAAAAAACGACCCACCTATACCTCCAAGGCTAGTTATAGTCATTGAGCCACCAAAAAATTCTTTTTTGTCAATCTTAAGATTTTTACATTCATTACTTATTTTTTTTAATTCCTCAGCAATTAATGTAATGTTTTTACTGTTGGCATTTCTGAGCTTTGGAACCATTAGTCCATGTGGAGTATCAACTGCTATACCAATATGATAATATTTTTTATATGTTATTTTTCCTTTTTCAATTTCATCTATTGAGGAATTAAAGTTTGGAAATTTTTTCAATGATGCTGATAAAGCTTTAATTATAAATGCTAAAGGAGTTATCTTTTTTTTTTCTCCAGTATAAATGTCTGTGAGCGAATTTCTAAATTCTTCCATTTCAGTGATATCTGCCTCATCATGATTTGTAACATGTGGGATCTTAGTCCATGAATTAATCAAATACTTTGAGGAAAGTTTTTTAACTCTAGGAATATCCTCAATTGACACTTCACCAAATTCTGCATGGGGATATTCTAATTCTTCTTTATCATTTTCTTTAATTTCAAGTTTTAAATTTTGATTAGTTTTATTAGATACAAAAATTTTAATATCATCTTCTGTAATTCTTCCATCTCTTTCACTTCCTAAAACTTTACTAATATCTACTCCTAATTCTCTTGCAAATTTTCTTACTTTAGGAGATGCTGAGACAAGAAATTGATTCTCTTTTTGTGACATTCTATAATTTTGTAGGCATTGGTTTTTCCGGATCAATTTTATATTTCTTAATTGCTTCATTAGCATATTTAGATTGCAAGAGTTGTTCTTTAGCCAATACGCTTAATGCATAAGCAACTATGTGTTCCTTATCCACCTCAAAAAATTTTCTCAAATTTAATCTTGTATCACTTCTTCCAAATCCATCCGTTCCTAGGGAATAAAAACTTTTATTTATATAGGGTCTTATTTGATCTGAATTCATTCTCATATAATCTGAAGCTGCTAATATAGGTCCCTCTGACTTTCCTAAACATTTTTCAACATAAGATTTTTTCTGATCTTTATCTGGATTTAAAAGATTGTATCTTTCTTTTTCAAGCCCATCTCTTCTTAATTCATTAAAACTTGTAACACTCCAAACTTCACTATCTATATTATAGTCTTTCTGTAATATCTCAGCTCCAGCAATCATTTCTCTTAATATTGTTCCTGAACCTAAAAATTGAATTTTAGTTTTTTTATAATTGTTAAACTCTTTTATCTTATACATGCCTTTTAAAATCCCTTCTTCGCAATTTTTATCTTTTGGCATTTCTGGGTGTGGGTAATTTTCATTCATAGTTGTAATATAGTAAAAAATATTTTCATTTTTTTCGTGCATTCTTTTTAATCCATCCCTGAAAATTACTGCTAATTCATAATGAAATGTCGGATCATAAGAAATACAATTTGGTATTGTTGATGCCATTAGATGACTATGGCCATCTTGATGTTGTAAACCCTCACCAGCCAAAGTTGTTCTTCCAGCAGTTGCTCCAATTAAAAAACCTCTTGATTGACTGTCAGCCCCTGCCCAAGCAAAATCTCCTATTCTTTGAAATCCAAACATAGAATAAAACAAATAAATAGGTATCATTTCTATGTCATGATTTGTATATGAAGTTCCAGCTGCTATCCAAGAAGACATGGCTCCTGCTTCCGTAATTCCTTCCTCTAAAACCTGGCCACTTTTTTCCTCTCTATAAGAGCTCAATTGTGCAGAGTCTTCTGGTTCATACTTCTGACCTTCGTGAGCATATATTCCAACTTTTTGGAAAAAACCTTCCATACCAAATGTTCTTGCTTCATCTGGAATAATTGGAACTAGCCTGGAAGCCACATTCTTATCTCTCAGAAGGCTTGTTAACATTCTAACTAATGCCATTGTAGTAGACATTTCCTTTTTACCAGTTGACTCTTTCATATTATCGAAAATATTTTTGGGAGGCGCCTTAATGGATTTAGCATATGTGGTTCTTTCAGGAATAAATCCACCAAGCTTAAGTCTTCTTTCTTTCAGATATTTTATTTCATCAGATTTTTCATTAGGTTTATAATATTCTATATTTTTTACCTGATTATCTGATAGAGGAACATCAAATCTATCTCTATAATACAATAAATCATCAATATCTAATTTCTTTGTTTGATGAGTTGTATTAACACTTTCTCCACTTTTGCCCATTCCATAACCTTTAATTGTTTTAGCTATTACTACTGTAGGACTTCCAATGTTTTTTGCTGCTTTGTCATAAGCAGCAAATACTTTGTGTGGATCATGTCCACCTCTATTTAATCGCCAAATATCTTTATCAGATAAGCTAGAAACCAATTCTTTTGTTTCTGGATACTTTCCAAAAAACTTTTCTCTAACAAATGCACCATCTCTTGCTTTAATTGCTTGATATTCTCCATCAACTGTTTCATTCATAATTTTAATAAGATGACCCGTCTTATCATTTGCTAATAGGGAGTCCCAATAAGATCCCCAAATAACTTTTATTACATTCCATCCAGCTCCCCTAAAAATTCCCTCTAATTCTTGAATTATTTTTCCATTACCTCTAACGGGACCATCTAATCTTTGGAGATTACAATTAATTACAAAAATTAAATTATCTAGTTTTTCCCTTGCGGCCAAACCAATGGCACCTAAAGACTCTGGCTCATCCATTTCACCGTCACCTAAAAAAGCCCAAACTTTTCTTCCTTCATCTTTAATAAGACCTCTATTAATTAAATACTTCATGTATCTAGCTTGATAGATTGCTAGCATCGGACCTAAACCCATTGAAACAGTTGGGAACTGCCAAAATTTTGGCATTAGCCATGGATGCGGATATGAAGACAAACCACCAGGATTAACTTCTTGTCTAAAACTATCTAACTGTTTTTCATTAAGTCTCCCTTCAAGAAAAGCCCTTGCGTACATCCCTGGAGCACTATGACCTTGGAAATAAACTAAATCTCCTCCAAATTTGTTATTTTTTGCTCTCCAAAAATGATTCATTCCTACATCGTAAAGAGTAGCTGCAGATGCAAAGGTTCCAATATGCCCTCCAAGTTCAGGAAATTTTTTGTTTGCTCTTACTACCATCGCAGCAGAATTCCATCTAATTAATGATCTAATTCTTCTCTCGATATTTTGATCTCCAGTAGACTTTTTTTCTTCACTAACAGGAATAGTATTAATATAGGGAGTATTTTGAGTATATGGAATATTTGCTCCCTCTCTGTATGCTTTGTTTATTAATTCTTTTATTAAATAATGAGCTCTTTGGTTCCCATCTTTTTGAATGACTGCGGTTAAAGAATCTAACCATTCATTTGTTTCTCTTGGATCTAAATCACCTTTGTTAACAACTTGAATTGTATCAATCTTTTTTTTCACATTTTCTGAAGTTTCATTTTCTATTTCTTTTGAATGAATTACAGGTTCCCTAATATATTTCTCTTGAGACATTTGTAGAGAAACTTCTGCTTCTTGGATTAAATTTTCAGTATTCTTTGGTACATCCTCTGATGTTTTAGGGGAAACGTCTGTATTTGATATTGTTAAAAGTAAATCACCTTTTGAAACTTTGTCTCCAATTTTTACATCAATTTTTTCAATTTTACCTTCCATCGTCGATGGGATTTCAACACTTGATTTATCACTTTCTATAGTAACTATTGGATCATTTTTTTTTATTTTTTGTCCTTCTTTAACTAGGAGTTCTATTATCTCCACATTTTCAAATTCTCCAATATCAGGGACTAATAATTTTTCATTCATTTCCCTATCATTATACCTCATAAGCTTATAGTAAATTGCAAATTTTAACACATTCTGATCAATTTTCTGACATTCTTTAAGTAGAAATTAATAAAATGATTAAAAAATTATTAAATACACTCTTCAAGCCAAAAGAAAGTGAGTACATAGATGCAAAAGCTTGGATTCAAAAGATTTTGCTAGAGGAAAAATATGGAAAAATTAACTCTTAGTTTCTTTCAATACATAAAGCTATTCCCATTCCTCCACCAATACAAAGTGTTGCACAACCCTTTTTTTTGTTAGATCTTTTCATTTCATGAAGGAGTGTTACAAGTATCCTTGCACCTGAAGCTCCTATTGGATGACCTAAAGCGATAGCGCCACCATTTATATTTACTTTACTTTGATCAATTTTAAGTTCACGCCTTACAGCAATACATTGAGCGGCAAAAGCTTCATTAATTTCGAATAAATCTATATCTTTTAATTTCCAATTAGCTTTTTTAATAGCTTGATTGACAGCTCCTATAGGTCCTAATCCCATCAAAGATGGATCTACCCCAACAGTAGCCCATGATACTATTTTTGCTAAGGGATCGATTGATTTTTTTTCTGCTTCTTCAAGAGTTGTCAATAATAAAGCAGCAGCTCCATCATTTATTCCAGAAGAATTTCCAGCAGTAACAGTTCCATTCTTTTTAAAAACAGATTTTAATTTTTTTAAATCCTCTAATTTTAAATTTGCTCTAGGATGCTCGTCTTTTTCGATCAAATTTCCATCTTGATTGATTTTAATTATTTCTTCATCAAATTTATTATTACTAATTGCAATTTGAGTTTTTTTTTGAGAATTTAGAGCATATTCATCTTGTTCTTTTCTTGATATATTAAATTTATTTGCAACATTCTCTGCTGTAACACCCATATGGTAATTATTAAATGCATCTATCAAACCATCATTCATCATTGTATCTACCAATTTATCTTCAGTGATTTCTTTTTTATCTCGATAAAAAACTGAATGAGGGGCTAAGGACATGTTTTCTTGACCTCCACAAATTATTTTTTTTGTTTCGCCCAATTTAATTGATTGATAGCCAGAAATAACTGCTCTAAGGCCAGATCCACACACTTGGTTTACCATATAAGCTGGTATAGAAGATTGTATGCCTGCATTAATTGCTGCTTGTCTTGCTGGATTTTGTCCTCCTGCGGCTGTTAAAACTTGTCCCATAACAACTTCATCAATTTCATTTTTGTGAATTTTAGATTTTTTTAAAACTTCTTTTATAACTATAGAACCAAGTTGGTCTGCTTTGATGTCTTTTAATGAACCTTTATATGTGCCTATTGGAGTTCTTACTGCGCCTATAATTACTACCTCATTTGATTTATTAGTCATATTATTCTAAATTTATCTAATAATTAAAATACACTAAAAATTAGTATACTATAATTAAATAAAATTATAAATGCTGCGCCTGTAGCTCAACTGGATAGAGCGCTTGGCTACGGACCAGGAGGTTCTGGGTTCGACTCCTAGCAGGCGCGCCATAAAAAGGATAGAATGTTTAGAAAATTATTGAAATCATCCCTACAATTATCAGTAATTTATTTCTTTTTAATTATTTTTATAATTTTATTAATTTTAACTTTTGTATTATAAAAAACTATGTCTAAAGAATTTCAACAAATAAGCGTCAAACAAGGATTTATGAAACATAATGGTGGGGTTATGTTTAGGGATATTTCAAATACAGAATATGAATTTAAAAGCACAATAGATAAAAATCATTTGAATGCAGCGGGTATTACTCATGGTGGATACCTATCAGCTTTAATTGATGCCGGAGCAGGAACAGCCGCTCACAGATCTGCTGATAATGCGCCATGTGTAACTATTTCATTAGATTTAAAATTTATTGGCGCTTCAAAAATTGGAGATGAAATTATAGGTCAGGTAAAAATTCTAAAAAAAACAAAGACTTTAGTATTTTTATTCTGTGAGCTTAAATGTAATAACAAAATTATTACCTCGGCTTCAGGTGTTTGGAAAATTTTAAAAATTAAACCTTAAATTTAATTTATGTAATAAAATAATATTAAAAATGATAATTTAATTTTTATTTATAATTAAAATGAGAACTTTTTATCTTACGATTCGGTCATGTTTTAGTCTGTTTTTGTTCTTTAACACTAACAATATGTGGTAGGTGAGAATAGAAACATACCAATCTTAGGAATGATAAAAAATAAAATCACTGCTGTTCTTGGTCCAACCAATACAGGTAAAACTCATTTAGCTATTGAAACAATGCTTTCTTTCAATAGTGGAATGATTGGTTTTCCTTTAAGGCTATTGGCAAGAGAAGTTTACGACAAAGTTATAAAAGAAACTCAAAAAAATGAAGTTGCTTTAATTACAGGAGAGGAAAAAATTATACCTTCAAATGCAAAATATTTTTTATGTACTGTTGAGTCTATGCCTATAGATAAAGATTTAGAGTTTGTAGCTGTGGATGAAATTCAAATGTGTGCAGATCATGAACGAGGTCATATTTTTACAGATAGATTACTAAATATGAGGGGCAATAAGTTAACAATGTTAATGGGCTCAAATACTATTAAAAATATTATTTCAAAATTAGATGAAGATATAGAATTTATTAACAGAAATCGATTGTCTAAACTTACATATAATGGACATAAAAAGATATCTAGAATAAATAGAAAAACTGCCATTATCGCTTTTTCAACTGAAGAAGTTTATGCAATTGCAGAATTAATTAGAAGACAAAAGGGTGGGGCAGCTATAGTAATGGGATCTTTGAGTCCAAAAACAAGAAATTCTCAAGTAGAATTATATCAGTCAGGTGATGTCGATTTCTTAGTTGCAACTGATGCAATTGGTATGGGTATAAATATGGATTTAGATCAAGTTTATTTTTCGAATTTAAAAAAATTTGATGGAAAAAAATTAAGAAAACTTAATCTTTCAGAAATTGGTCAAATTGCTGGGAGAGCAGGTAGATATTTAAATGATGGAAGTTTCGGAATTACTGGCAACTGCAAAGAAATAAATGCTGAGGAAGTTGATTTATTAGAAAGTCATAAGTTTGAGGAAATAAGAACATTGTTTTGGAGAAATTCAAATTTGAATTTTAATAATCCCTCTGCTTTAATTGAGTCGTTAGATACAAAACCTGATAAAAATTGGCTCAGAAAAATAAATGAGTGTGAAGATGAAAAAGTTTTAAAATATTTTATTAGGAAATTAGACCTTAATAATGTTTCTAACATTAAAGAAACTCTTGCATTGCTGTGGGAATGTTGTCAAATTCCTGATTTCGTTAAAAAAACATATGGAAATCATATTAATGTCGTCGAAAAAGTATTTAATTTTTTAAATGGAGTAAAAGGAAAAATAACTAGTGATTATATGCGTTTACAACTAATGAAATTAGATAAATTGGAAGGAAATGTAGACTCTTTGTCTAATAGAATTGCAAATGTTAGAACTTGGTCATATGTTTCAAATAAAAACAATTGGGTAGAAAATCAGGATTATTGGATAGAGAAAACAAAATCTTTAGAGGACAGACTATCAGACAGACTACATGAAGAACTTACAAAAACTTTTATTGATAAAAGAGCCAGTGTTCTTGCAAGGGGTTTAAAACAAGATATGAAATTTGATACTAAGATTTTAGAAAATAATGAGGTTATGATTGATGATCAATTCATTGGAAAGATTAATGGTCTTAAATTAGAATTAGACTTAAAAAAAGGGGCACTTGAGACAGATATTAAATCTTTAAAAAAAGCTGCAAGGCAAACAATTGGTCCAGAATTAAAAAAAAGAGTCCAGAATATAATTAATACAGGCTTAATTGAACTTAATGATGATTTTAAAATTTATTGGAACGAATTTCCGATTGCCAAACTTGTTCAGGGAAATGATTATCTTAATCCAAATTTAGAATTAATTGTTGATGACATTTTAGAATTAGATCAGAGAAAAAACTTAAAGGGATTTATTAAAAGATGGTTAAAAAATAAAATCGATACAGTTTTACAAAGTCTTATAGATTTAAAAAACATTCAAGATAAACATTCATCAATTAAAGCTCTAGCTTATCAACTCTATGAAAATAATGGAGTCCTAAAAAGAGAAAATGTATCTGAATATTTAAAAAATTTAGGCCAAAGTGAAAGAAAAATTTTAAGAGATTTGGGTGTAAAATTTGGTCGTTATCATGTTTTTTTATATAAATTGATTAAACCTGAACCTGTTGTTTTAAGAACTTTACTTTGGAAAAATTTTCATCAAAAGTATTTTAAATTAACTCCCCCAACATTTGGATTAAACTTTATAGAAGATAAAGATAAAAAAAATCAACATTTTATGTTGCTTTGTGGTTTTGAAAAATTTAATAATTATTTCATAAGAATTGACATTTTAGAAAGATTGTTTATGCAAATTATAAGTTCTGGATCTGATGTGAATAAAGAAATAAAATTAGTACCAGAAATGTTAAATTTATTAGGATGTAATAAAGACAACTTTAAAAAAATAATTAAAGAAATGAATTATAAGATAATTGAGAAAAAAGAAGATATATTTTTTAAATATTCTCCTCGAAAAAAAAACAAGAAAATATTTAAAAAAAAAGAGACTAAAGAGAGTCCCTTTAAAATTTTAAAAAACTTAAATTTAAACTAAAAAATGTTTTTAAAAAAAAGACAGAATTCAGATTTAATAAAAATTGGTGCACTTTTAATACATGCAGCAAAAATTGATGAAAAATACTCAAAGGAAGAGGAGGAAATAGTTAAAAAAACTTTATTGGAACTTGGAGCTAATAAAGAAAATTTAGACGAATTGATAAATAATGCCAAAAAAAATGAGCAAGAATCTAACCAAATATTAGATTTTACTAGGGAAATTAAAATTATGGAAGAAGCTGAAAAAATTAAAATCATAAAATCTCTTTGGAAAATAATTTACTCAAATAAAGATGCAGACATATATGAAACTAATCTAATGCGAAGACTTGCGGGATTACTTTATATTGACAGTAAAATTATGGGGGATATTAAAGAGGAAGTTAAAAAAGAAAATTTGTAATGACCTATATAGTTAATGACAAGTGTATCAAATGTAAATTAATGGACTGTGTTGAAGTTTGTCCAGTTGATTGCTTTTATGAAGGCAAAAATATGCTTGTAATTAAACCTGATGAGTGTATAGATTGTGGCGTTTGTGAGCCAGAATGCCCAGTTGATGCTATAAAAGCAGATACAGAACCTGGCAGCGAAAAATGGTTAGAAATCAATAAACAATATTCTGAAATCTGGCCTAACATAAATGAAAAAAAAGATCCCCCTTCGGATCATGAAAAATATAAAAATGAGCAAGATAAGTTTGAAAAATATTTTAAAGAAAACCTTTAAAAAAAAGAATTCAAAAAAAATTGCAAAAAAAAAGACAAAAAAAAAAGTAAAAAAAAATATTCCTAAAAAAACAAAAAAAGAAATAACTAAACTAAAAAAAAAGACATCAAAAAAACCTATAAAAAAGATTGAGGAAAAAACTGAAGTTAAAACCGATAATTTAAGAATTTCTAAAACTAATGAAATAAAGCCAGAAATCAAAAAAGTAAAAAAACAACTCTCTGAAAAGAAAGAATACAAAATTAAGGATTTTGTAGTATATCCAAAACATGGTGTAGGACAAATTACAGAGTTCAAAAAAATAAATATCGGAGGGATCGATGTTGAAACTTATGTGATTAAGTTTGAGAAAGACAAAGCAAATGGTATGGTGCCAGTAAATAAACAATCACATTTACGTCCTCTTTCATCAATTAATCAATTAAATAAATGTATTTCTATTTTAAAAGGTAAACCAAAGATTAAAAGATCTATGTGGAGTAGAAGAGCCCAAGAATATGAAGCAAAAATATCTTCAGGAAAAGTTTATGAATTAGCTGAAGTTGTAAGAGACCTAAATAAAGGAGACGATATTATGGTTGACCAATCTTATAGTGAAAGACAACTTTTTGAAAAAGCCTATGAAAGAATTCTTGCTGAATTTAAAATTATTTTAAATGTATCTTTAGAAGACACACAAAAAAAATTAGATAAAGCTCTTAAGAGAAATTTGGGAGGCCAGCAAACCCAAGCCCCTCAATCTACTCCAAAGACTTCAACAACTGATTTACCAACAGAAGAGCCTGCATCAGATACTGAAGAAACTGAGCCAGTTGAAGAATAAAAAAAAACGCCTCTCACACAAAATGTTATGAGAAGCGTTTTTAATTTAAAGAATACTAAGTTACTATCTTCTTCTTCTTCTTTTCTTAGCTTTTTTCTTAGCTTTTTTCTTAGTTTTCTTTGCAGCTTTTTTTCTTCTTTTAGGCATCTTTAGCTCCCTTTAGTTAATCGAATCAAAATGATTCGCTATTACCTTATTTTTATTTTTTTATACACGTTATGTCAATTCCTAAATTAAATTTAAAATTTCAAAAAAAAATTAAAAAAAAAAATTTATTTTTTTAAATGTAATGTTAAAAAAAGTTAGTGTTTATGCGTATAATAATCAATTAATTTAACTTTTTAATAAAGTTTTTCTAAATCATTTTTATATTTTAATAAAATTTGTTTTCGTTTTAGTTTTAAAGTTGGTGTTAACATTCCATTTTCAATTGTAAACTCTTCTTTAATTAATTGAAATTTTTTTACTTTTTCTATTAAAGATAAACTTTTATTCAAATTTTCTATATAAAATTCAATTTCTTTTTTATTTTTATCATCTTCACTGACTACTAGCGCAACTAAATATGTTTTTTTATCGCCATAAACAAAGCTTTGTTTTATTTTTTCACTTAGACATAAAAGATTCTCAATTTTAGAAGGTGAAATATTATCACCACCAAGATTTACTATAATTTCTTTTTTTCTATCAGTTATTTTGAGATTCCCTTCCTTAGTAATTTCACCAATATCACCTGTGTGTAACCAGCCATCTTTAATAATGTCTTCTGTTTCTTTTTTCATATTCCAATAGCCTAGCATTACATTTTCTCCTTTAACTAAGATTTCACCATCATCTGCAATTTTTACTTTATTTGATTTGAAAGGTGGTCCAACTGTCTCAATTTTAATATTTTGTGGAATATTGCAGCTTACTACTGGAGAAGCCTCTGTTAATCCATAACCTTGCAATGTGGGTAGTCCTATAGAATTTAAAAACTCTCCAATTTTTTGATCTAACGCTCCTCCCCCAGATACAAAAGCTCTTAAATTTCCTCCAAACTGTTTTTTGATTTTTTTCCTGACTAATTTCTCACAAAAAAAATTAATGCATTTTTGTTTAAAATTTAAAGGTTCTTTTTTTAAAATTTTAGTGCCAAGTAAGATGGTGTTATTTATCAATTTTTTCTTAAAACCCTTTTGTTTAGAAAAATTACTAGAAATTTTGGTATATAAATTTTGATAAAATCTTGGGACTGCAGTCATTATAGTTGGCTTTGATATAGACATGTTCGATAATAATTTTTCTAAGCTTTCTGCATAATAAACTTTTGCACCAAGAGAAATTTGCACAAATTGAACTGTATGTTCATATGAATGAGAGAGTGGAAGCCATGTCAAAAAAACTGGAATGTATTTGTTTAAATCTTTTAAAATTGTTTTTAAAATTTCTAATGCTCCTTCACAATTCGATAAAATACCGCCATGACTTAGCATTACACCTTTGGGATTGCCTGTTGTTCCTGATGTATAAATTATACAGGCAAGATCTTTTCTTTTTATTTTTGTATTGTACTCGTTTGAAATAACAGAAATATTTTTGCTGAGATATGCATCCAAAATACTTTCAACACTTTCAATTTTTTCACTAAATTTTTCAATAGACAAAACTTTAATATCATCAGAAATAAATTTTTCTAATTTTTTAAATTGAACATTATTTGAAACAATGCAGACTTTAGGTTTACAATCATTTAATATATATTCATAATCTTTTTCTGAATATGTTGTAAATAGTGGAACAGTAATACCACCTGCATTCATTATTGCTAAATCGGTAATAAGCCATTCAGGTCTATTTTCAGATAATAAAATACATCTATCTCCCATAGATAAATTTTTATTTAAATATTTAGATAAAATAATAATTCTCTGTTCAACATCATGCCAAGTTAAAAAATTATCTTTACTGTTTTTCATCCACTTTAAAAATGGTCTATTAGGTAAAATATTTTTTTCTTTGTTTTTTTGAAAAAATAGTTCAACTAAGCTGTTAACTTTATTTAATTCCATAATTTGGTGGGCGAAGAGAGAATCGAACTCTCACTTCTTGCGAAACACGATTTTGAGTCGTGCGCGTCTACCAGTTCCGCCATTCGCCCTTAATTGTTTAATAATTTATTAAATAGTATAAGAACTAAAATTATATTAAAACCAAAAAATGTTTACTGCTCTTTACAAAAAATGTTTAGATTTAGCTGCTCATAAAAGTTCTAAATATTACTTAGCAGCTGTTTCGTTTATTGAAAGTTCCTTTTTTCCTATTCCACCAGATGTAATGATAATCCCCATGGTTATTTCAAAGAAAAATGATTTCTTTAAAGTATTTCTTATTTCAACGATATTTTCAGTTTTGGGTGGTATATTAGGTTATTTAATTGGAGCTTTCTTTTTTGACATAGGTATACAGGTAGTGACTTTTTATGGTTACGAAGACAAACTAATTAATTTCAAAAATGATTTACTAAATAGTGAAGGGTTTTATGCTTGGCTTGGAATACTCTTTTTGGCAGGTTTTACCCCGTTACCTTATAAAGTTTTTACTATTGCAAGTGGTTTGATTGGATTTAATATTTTAATTTTTATTCTAATAAGCTTAATATCAAGAGGGTTACGTTTTTTTATTGTTTCTTACTTGTCTTATAAATTTGGAAATTTATTCACTATATTTATGGAAAAGTATGGGTCTAAATGGTTTACCATTATTGGGATTTTAATTGTAATATTTGGGATAATAATTTACTTAATTTCTAAATTTTATGTTTAAGTTAAATGTTGAATCCTGCTTAAAACTAATTTTTATACTTAGTTTAATCTCAATTATTTCTGCGTATTTTATTGAGTATATTCTTGGACATCAGCCCTGTAATTTATGTTTATTACAAAGAATACCATATGTATTAGCTTTAATTTTAGTAATTACAAATTACATATTTAAAAAAAATGAAAAATTTATTCTTTTATTATTAATTTTGGTATTTACCTTCTCTTTTTTTATTTCTTTTTACCACTTTGGAATTGAACAAGGTTTTTTTAAAGAATCGACAGTTTGTGGTTTAATAAATGCTGCCGATGTGATCTCAAAAGACGAATTATTGAAGCAACTAAGAGAAAAGACTGTTAGCTGTAAAGATGTGACATTTAGGATTTTTGGGTTATCTCTTACAAGTATTAATATAATATTAAGTTTAATAATTATTATTATATTAATAAGAAGTTATATTATACATGAAAAAAACAAGTTATAAAGTTGAAGAATTTATAAGAGTTGACCACGCTGGAGAACGTGGAGCGGTTAAGATTTATGAAGGTCAATTATTAGCTTTAAGCACTATTATAAAAGATGAAAGTTTGAAAAAAACAATAGAGGATATGAAAGTTCATGAAGTTGAACACTGTCAATTTTTTGAAAGTGAAATTAAAAAAAGAAACATCCAGCCAACAAAATTTTTACCCCTTTGGGATTTGTTAGGTGTAGGTTTAGGTTTTGGTTCAACCCTTTTAGGAAAAAAAGCAGCAATGTTATGCACTGCTTCAGTTGAAGAAGTAATAGATAAACATTATTTAAATCAAATTAAACAATTAGGTCCTGAAGAAAAAGAACTTAAAAAGAAAATGATAAAATTTAGAGAGGATGAATTACATCACAAAGATATTGCTTACGAAAAAGGTGCCTCCAAAAAAGGTCTTTATTCATTAATGGATAAAATTATTAAAACTGGATCAAAAATAGCAATTAATATTTCAGAGAAAGTTTAAGCTTCTAATTCAACATCCCAATATAAGTAATCCATCCAACTTTTATGAAGGTAATTTGGTGGAAAATTTTTGCCATTACGGTGTAGGTCTTCTGTAGACGGTTGGTAAGGATACTGAGAAAGTTTCATTCCTGATGATTTAAGTAATTTTCCTCCTTTTTGTACATTACAAGAGGAACAAGCTGTTACAACATTATCCCAATGAGTTTCTCCACCCTTAGATCGTGGTAATAAATGATCAAATGTTAGCTCTTCTCCACTTCCACAATATTGACAAGAAAATTTATCTCTAAGAAAAACGTTAAATCTTGTAAAACTAGGTTTAGACAGAGGAACTATATAGTCCTTTAGAGCTATTACACTTGGTAATTGCATATTAAACGAAGGACTTCGAACAATTCTATCGTAAGTGTTAACTATAATTACTCTATCTAAAAAAACTGATTTCACTGTGTCTTGCCATGACCATAACGACAAAGGGTAATAGCTTAAAGGTCTATAATCTGCATTTAAAACCAACGCAGGACATTTTTCTAAAGATACATCTTGTTCAATAAAATTATTCATTATCAAATCTTAACTTAAATAAAAATTTATTTCAACATTAAGGAATTATTAAATTTTTTTAAAATATAATTTAATGCTATACTAGAGGCCTCAACAGGAATATGATGGTCGCACCCTTTAATCAAGCGTGTTTCTATTTCTATTTCATTTCTTATAAAAAAATCTTTTGCCTCTAATAAAAAATTAGCTGGAACAACTTGATCAGCATCTCCATGAATTAATAAAGTATTTGTTGAAACTTTTTTTCTAGATTTTAAATCCTTTTCATCAATAATTTTTCCAGAAAAACCCACTATACAATTATATTTTTCGTTGGATGTAAGACCTACATTTATAGACATCATACATCCCTGACTAAATCCTGATAAACATATTGTATTATTTTCCAAATTAAATTCTTCTTTAATCTCATCAATGAACTGACACAATTTTTTTTCAGCTTTAATGGATTGTTCCAAAATATAGGATGGATCATCTTTAGTTAAATCAAACCATTGGAATCCTGAAGGATTTATTGAACATCTTTCATGACCGTTTGGACAAATAAATATTGTATTTGGTAAATGTCTTTTCCAATTCAATGAAAGCATACTTATATCTTTTCCATCACCACCATAACCATGCAACAAAATTATAGCATTCTTAATTTCCGAATCATTCTGAGGTCTTATTATTTCTGAATCTAGACAAAATGTCATACTGTATAATTTATGTTTTTTTATTTTTAAAACACCTTACAATAGATCCATGATATCTGGAATATTTGTAAAAATTTTATCTATAACTTTATTGATAGCAGTGGGTATTGTACTAATACTTGGCATTGGAACTTTATTTAAAGGTGGTGAAACAAGCAAAAAATATTCTAACAAATTAATGCAATTAAGAGTTTTGTTACAATTTATAGCAGTAATCGCTTTAGTTGGCTTTGCATATTTTTTTAAAAATTAATTATAATTTTTTAGCCATTCAATAAATTTTTCTTCTGCAAAATCTATTGAACCAATAATTCTTGCAAATTCTAAACCTTCTTTATTAAATAAAATTGACGTAGGGATCCCGCGGAGTCCAAATATTTTTGCCAGAGTTATTGGGGAGTCGAAATATAATTCTAAGTTCTGAATTTTTAAATTTTCAAAAAATTTTGAAGATTTTTGTATATTATCTTGACCAACATTTATTGGAAATATTTTTAAATTATTTAGATCTTTATTAGACTGCAATAAATCTAGGGAGGGCATTTCTTCCTTACAAGGAGCACACCAAGTTGCCCAAAAATTCAATAAAATCAAATTTCCCTTATAATCTTTTAAATCTAAGTACTTTCCTTTGGCGTCTAGAAACGTTAAATCATCATACTTTTTTAAATCTTTATTGATAACAAGATTTTTTATATTAGTAGTTTCATCTGCTAATGAACTAGTAAGTAAAAAAAAATATATTATTAAAAATCTCATGTTAAACAGGTATAATTAATTATCATGACAAAAAATAAAAACAACCATGCAATATGGAGCACAAGAATTAAAAATAGTAATTCCATCCTTTTTCAAAGGGTTGGGAGCTCTATTGGTATTGATAAGAGACTCTATAAAGAAGATATAGCCGGTTCCATTGCCCATGTAGAAATGTTATTTAGACAAAAAATAATTTCTTTTAAAATTAAAAATAAAATTATTTATGGTCTGAATAAAATAGAGAAAGAAATTTTAAATAAAAAATTTGATTTTAATAAGAAGTATGAAGATATTCATATAAATATTGAAAAAAGATTATTTCAAATAATTGGTGAAGAGGCTGGATATATTCACACTGGAAGATCAAGAAATGATCAAGTAATTACTGATTTAAAAATTTGGATAAAAGCTTCAACCAAAAAAATCCATTCTAATTTAGATAAAATAATTTTAAGTATATTAAAATTATCAGAAAAAAATGTAGATACAATTATGCCTGGTTTTACCCATCTTAAAAATGCACAACCAGTTTCTTTTGCTCATTATTTAATGGCATATATTGAAATGTTTAATAGAGATAAAAAAAGATTTAATAATAATCTAGACAGTCTAAATGAAAATCCTTTAGGAGTTGGAGCTTTAACTGGAACTTCTTTTAATATTGATAGAAATTATACTACAAAAAAACTTGGTTTTAAAAAACCAACTAATAATTCAATTGATACTGTTTCAGATAGGGATTTTGTTTTAGATTTTTTATATAGTGTGTCGGTATGTTCTATGCATATTTCGAGAATTTCTGAAGAACTAATTATTTGGAGTTCAGATGGTTTTAATTTAATAAATTTGTCAGATAAAATAGTAACTGGATCATCTATTATGCCCCAAAAAAAAAATCCTGATCTACTTGAATATTTAAGAGGAAAGGCTGGAAACAGTTATGGAAATCTATTTTCTATGCTCACAATTTTGAAAGGGCTGCCTTTATCATATTTTAAAGATCTTCAAGATGATAAAGAAATAGTTTTTAGATCGAATGATACACTAATAGATTGTTTAAAAATATTTGATGAAATTCTCAGAAATTTTGCACCTAATAAAAAAAAGATGCTAGAGCTTGCAAATTCTGGATATATTACTGCAACCGACTTAGCTGATTATCTTGTTAAAAATCATTCAATGTCTTTTAGAGAAGCTTATAAAAAAACTTCTGAAATTGTTAATTTTGCTGAAAAAAAGAAAAAAAAGTTAAATGAATTAACAATTGAAGAGTTAAAAAAAATTGAACCGAAATTAACAATTGACGTTTTGCGGGTTTTTGATTTAAGAAATTCTGTAAAGTCCAAGAACTCTTATGGTGGAACATCTTTTGAAAACGTTAAAAGAATGATATTGAAATATAAAAAGAATATATGATAAAAAAATTTTCTGCAATTATACTTTTAACTTTTTTACTAATTTCATGTGGAAAAAAAGGAGATCCTATTTATGATGAGAATGAAGAAAACCAAAATTCAAAAAAAATTATTACTCAGTTGAGTAAACTTTCATGAAATATAAAAACAATAAATTGATTATTGATAGGATTAACGTTGATTTTTTAGCTAAGAAATTTTCTACTCCAATTTATTGTTATTCATTTAACAAACTTAAAAAAAATATTCTACATTTTAAAAAAAGTTTTCAAAAAATTAATCCTTTGATCTGTTTTTCAGTTAAATCTAATTCAAATTTACAAATATTGAGAGAAATAAAAAAATTTGATTTTGGTGCAGATGTTGTTTCTGGTGGAGAATTAATGAAAGCAATAAAAGCTGGTATAAATCCAAAAAAAATTGTTTTTTCAGGTGTTGGCAAAACTTCTTCGGAAATAGAGTACGCTATAAATAAAAAAATCTTATTAATTAATGCAGAGTCGAAAAATGAAATTTTAGAAATTGAAAAAATTGCAAATCTGAAAAAAAAAAATGTCAACATTGGCATTAGATTAAACCCAAATACAGATGCAAAAACAATTAGTCAGATTTCAACAGGAAAAAAAGAAAACAAGTTTGGAGTAGACGAAAAAAAATTTTTAAAATTAATAGACTATATTAAAAAGTCTAGATATTTAGATTTGAGATGTTTAAGTGTTCATATCGGAAGCCAAATACTTAGTCACAAGCCTTATGAAAAAATGCTCAAAGCTGTAAATAGAGTTATAGAAAAATCAAATCATAATTTTGAATATGTTGATCTAGGTGGCGGAATGGGGATCGATTATATGCACAATAATAAAAGGCTAAATTTAAAAAAATATGCTTTAAGTATAATCAAAATTTTAAAAAGAAATAATTCAAAAATTATCTTTGAGCCAGGCAGATCTATTATTGGTAATACTGCTATACTTATAACTCAAGTCATTTATGTAAAAGAAGGACATAAAAAAGATTTTGTAATATTAGATGCTGCTATGAATGATTTTATGCGTCCTGCTCTTTATAATGCTGAACACAAAATTATTCCATCAAAGAAAAGAAATGGTTTTTCTAAAAAGACTTATGAATTTGTAGGTCCAATATGTGAAAGTACAGATAAATTTGCTACAATTAAAAAATTCAAAAAATTGATCGAAAAAGATTTTATAGTTATATGTGATGTTGGTGCATATGGAACTTCCTTATCATCTAATTACAATGTAAGACCTAAACCACTCGAAATAATGGTAAAAGGTTCTAAAATTCAAATAATCAATAAAAAACAAAAACTATCTGAATTAATGTAACATTAACAAAAAATGTTAAGAAATTTTTTATTCTCTGTTATCTTTTTTTCTGGGATAATTTTTATTTCAATTATATTTTTGCCCGCTTTAATACTACCTCAAAATATTACTCTTTTTGGTGGAAAGTTAATGGGTTTTTGGACAGGATTTTGTTTAAAAAAAATATTGTTAACAAAAATTGAAGTAATAGGAGAAGAAAATATTATAAAAAATGATAAGTTTTTTATCGCATCTTCACATCAATCAATGTTTGAAACTTTTTATCTTCAGACCATATTTAATTCTCCAGTTTTTATCTTGAAAAAAGAGCTTTTATTAATACCAATATTTGGATGGTATCTAAAAAAAATTGGGTCAATATCTATTCAAAGAAGCAAAATAACTAAAGATAACTTAAGTTTCTTTAATGATATTCATAAAATGGTCAAAAATTCAGAAAGACCAATAATAATTTTTCCTCAAGGAACTAGGGTAAAACCTGACGAATATCAACCTTTTAAAAAGGGTGCAGGTAGAATTTATGAAGAACTTAAAATTTCGTGTCAACCTATAGCAATTAATTCAGGTAATGTTTGGCCAAAAAAAGGTATCAAACATACCAACAAAAAAATTGTTATATCAATTTTACCACAATTAAAATATGGAATAGAAAAAGATAAATTTATAAAAAATTTAGAAGAAATAATTTATTCAGAATTGAAAAAAATTAGTTAGCCCTTCATAGGCATTACAACATAGATACTATCAAAATCACCAGGGTCCTTAATCAAAGCAGGAGACCCGGTATCATTAAAAAAAATCTCAATCTTTTCACCATCAAGTTGGGAAGCAACATCAATTAAGTATCTTGAATTAAAACTGATTTCTAAATCATGATCAAATTTGACATTTAATGTTTCATTTCCATCTCCACTATTTGTGTTATTTACAGATAGATTTAAAGCATCTTTTGTCAGATTAAATTTTACCCCATCCTTTTTATCAAGTGAAACTGATGCTACTCGATCTACAGATCCTTGGAATAATTTAAGATTAATTTCAAGTTTTTTTTGATTATTTTTTGGAATAACCTGAATATAATTTGGAAATTTACCATCAATAAGTTTTGAAATTAAAATACTATTATTAAATTCAAATTTGATTTTTGATTTAACGTTAGAAATTTTTACATCACCATCATAGTTATCCAATAAAGAACAAAGTTGAAAAATAGTTTTTTTTGGTAAAATTATTGGTTCAAAATCAATTTTTTGTTCTAATCTAATTTTTGAAATTGACATTCTATGACTATCAGTTGCTACTGCAGTAAGGTAATTTTTATCTTCTACTTCAGTTTGATGAAAGTAAATTCCACTAAGATAGTGTCTAGTTTCATCGTTAGAAACTGAAAATTTACATTTGTTGAGTAATTTTAATAATTTTTTTGAATTAATAAAAAATTCATTCTCATTAAAATTTTCCTCAGTTAATGGAAATTCTGAAGGACTAATACAATTAAGATTAAAAATTGATTTTTCTGACTCTAATTGAAGTTTGCTGACATCAGTTAAAGATAAATTTATTTTTTTACCTGAAGAAAATTTCCTTATGATATCATACATTATAGATGAGGTTGTAGTAGTTTTTCCTTCCTCTATAACTTCAATATTATTTATTTTATGAAGAAAAATTAAATCTAAATCTGTCGCTGTAATTATCAATTGAGAATTGTTAACATCTAATAAAACATTAGATAAAATTGGGAGAGTACTCCTTTTCTCAATAACACCTTGGCAATAATTTAAAGCTTGTTGGAGATCTTGTTGATTTACATTAAATTTCATTATCTTTATTATTATATAATATATGATTTTTTAATTTATCAATGTTTTGTAACATTTCTGGATCCTTTTCTTTTAATTTTTCTATGGTTTTTACAGAATGAATAATTGTTGTGTGGTCTCGATTTGAAAATTCGCGTCCAATTTCCGGCAATGATTTTGAAGTTAAAATTTTAGTTAAATAAATTGCAGTTTGTCTAGGTCTAACCAAATATCTTGATCTTCTTGAAGACAACATCTCATTTTTGCTTATTTTAAAAAATTTACATACTAAAGTTTGTATTAGATCAATTGTAACCTTGTTTTCAGATAAATTTAAAAGGTCTTTCAAAATAATTTTTGTCTCACTAAGGTTAGGAACCTTTTTATAAATTCTCGAGAATGAAATTATTCGATTTATTGCTCCAACTAATTCTCTAATACTTCCTGTTACTTCTGTACTTATATAATCCTGAATTTCTCTAGAAATTTTTATATGATCAGTATAAAGTTTATTAAGTTCATCTGTCTTAAATTCAACAATCTTTTTTCTTAAGTCAAAATCTGGCTTTTGAATATCAACCACCAGTCCTCCAGAAAATCTAGACTTTATTCTTTCCTGAATTCTTGATAATTTACTCGGAGCCCTATCCGCAGAGACTATAATTTGTGAACCTTTCTCTAAAAGGGCATTAAATGTATGAAAAAATTCTTCCTGCATAGCTTCTTTACCATTCATAAACTGAATATCATCAATCAACAAAATATCTGTATTTCTAAAATACTCTTTAAACTTGACCATATCATTAGATTTTATAGATTTAACAAACTGATACATAAAACGTTCAGCTGAAATAAACATTACTTTATTATTTTTTTTTGTCTCTAATCCAATTGAATTTAGTAAATGAGTTTTACCCATTCCAACCCCGCCATAAATATATAATGGATTATAATGCGAAATATTTTCTGACACTTTTAAAGAGGCTTCAAAAGCAAGTTTGTTACTTGAGCCAGTTAAAAAGTTATCAAATCTCTTGTTTGGATCAATTCGGTTATATTGAAGATAAGAGTCTTTTATAAATGAAATTTTTTCAGTATTTTCAAAATTTTGAGTATTTGTTATTTTTTCGTTTGATCCTGTTGTTTCTTTATCAACAATTTTAAATTCTATTCTAATAATATTTTTTTTATAGTTTCTAACAATTTGTAAAATTTGATCTAAGTATCTTGATGTTATCCAATCTCTTATGAACCTAGTTGGTACTGAAAGTAGTATATAATTGTTTAAATCTTCTATAAAATTTATCTTTTTTAACCAACTTTCATAAATTTCTGTGCCAAGTTTATCTTTCATCTCTTTTTGAATTAGATTCCAATTTATATTTTCAGAATTTAAATTGTTTAGATTTTTTTTTGTAAAAGTATTGTTCATTTTCGTAGGGGATAGTTCAGTTAGAACCATAATTAAATTATTGCAACAAATAATTTAAAATAATCAAAAAAAAATTAAATCTATGATTGTGTAAAATTTTTGTTCAAAAATAAATTATTTGATTAATAATTTCTTTCTCTAATAAGAAGAATAAAATTTATGATTGTATTAGGTTCAAAAATTAATTTACTAAATCTAAATATTGTAAATGGTAATTATTAAATCATATATAGTGCGTATGCTTTCAGTTGAATCAACTAAAAGTATAACAGGTTATATTGCTGCTATTTTCTTTGAGACTCTTGAAACGTTTCTTGAGGCGTTTTGTTTTTTGATTATTCCAGTTTTGGCAATTTTCATCAGTTCTGAATTCAACTTAGGTAAGAATTTGAGTGCTTCAGATTTCTTTTTATCTTCAATTAAAAGGTTCATTTTTTTTAAGGCATTTTTATATCTACTTTTCCTAGCTTTATTAACTAAAGTTTGTTTAGATATTCTTCTTATTCTTTTAATAGCTGATTTAGTATTTGCCATAAGCGCAGGGGTATAGCTTGAGAATTTACTATGGTCAATCAAATAATTGATCATTTTTGACAAACACCACAATAAAAGGTTGATCTATTAGAAATATTTTTTTTTTGGATAACTCCTGAACATCTAAATCTTATACAATTTAAACCTTCTCTTTGGTAAACATTAAAATTTTTTTGAAAATTTCCCTTTGTACCAAAAGTATTTTTAAAATCTCTTATACTTGACCCCCCTTTACTAATTGCATTAAGAAGAACTTTTTTTGAATTTATAGCGATATCTTCACATTCTTTTTCTTTTAGAAGCCTTGCTTTTTTTGTAGGTTTAATTTTACTTAAAAATAAAATCTCACTAGCGTAAATATTTCCAATACCAGAAACAAAGTGCTGATCTAATAAAAAATTTTTAATATTTTTTTTTTTATTTTTAAAAAATGAATAAATGTAATCTTTATTAAACTTAAAATCAAATGGTTCAGGACCAAGATAGCTTAATCTTTTAGTTAACATATTGTCATCTTTTATTATTTGAAAAAAACCAAATCGTCTTGGATCATTATAAACTATCTTGAAATCTTTAAAAAAAATCTCAACGTGATTATGTTTTTCCGGTAACTTAAATGAATTGTAAAAACTAGTATTGGTAAGATAATTTTTCTTAACATTATGAATTAAGTGAATTGTGCCTGACATTCCTAGATGTACTAAGCAATGAGTACTATTAGATAAACTCAAAATTAAGTATTTTGAAAATCTTTTTACTTTACTTATCTTTTGATTTTTCAAAGAGCTTTCAAAATTAAGGGGTATCTTAAATCTTAAATTCCTATTTCTAACTATTACCTTTTCCACCTTTTTTTGTTTTATTTTTTTATCTAAAGACTGTCTTACGATTTCTACTTCTGGTAATTCTGGCATTTGATACTATATTCAATATATAATTTATTTTATGCAACAATATCTACAAAATAAAAAAGGGCTAGTCCAAAATGTTTTTGATCAAGTTTATGATCGGTATGATCTGATGAATGATTTTATGTCACTAGGTATTCATCGATTATGGAAAAAAAATTTACTAAATATGATGAGTCCATCTAATTCTCAAAATTTAATCGATGTTGCTTGTGGTACAGGAGACATAGCAAAACTTTTTTTAAATCATATGAATAAAGATTTCCAAGTAACATGTGTAGATCCAAATAAAAAAATGATAGAAAAAGGAAAGGAAAAATTAAATAAGTTCAAAAATTTAAATTGGATTATTTCATCAGCAGAAAAACTTCCGATAAATGATAATTCATTTGACTTTTATACTATTAGTTTTGGTTTGAGAAATACTAAAAATTTAAATAAAGCTCTTAAAGAAGCTCACCGAGTATTAAAGCCTGGTGGTCGTTATTTATGTTTAGAATTTTCAAAAATACAAAATTCTAGCTTAAATTTTGTCTACAAAAACTATTCAAAGCTAATTCCATCAATTGGTGCTTTAGTTGTAGGAGAAAAAGAGCCCTACGAATATCTTATAAAAAGTATAAATAATTTTTTAAATCAAGATGAGCTAATTGATTTAATGAAAAAAAATGGTTTTAAAAAATGTGAATATAGGAATTTATCAGGTGGTATTGTTTCTATACACAGTGGATGGAAAATTTAATGCTTAAAAAAATAATAACTTTATTTAAGCTTGGTAGAAAAGTAGCCTGCTCAGATATACTAAATATAACTTCAAAATTTAAAAAACCACCTTTAGCAATAAAAATCTTATTCAAAATATTATCATTTTCTTTTACTACTAAAAAAAGTACGGATATAAATAAAGACGAAGGCGAACGATTATCTAGTTCACTTGAGTCAATGGGCACAACTTTCATAAAACTTGGTCAATTTCTTGCTACTAGACCAGATATTATTGGCGAAGAACTCTCAAAAAAACTTGAAAATCTTCAGGATAAATTACCTCCTTTTTCATTAATCCAAGCAAAAGAAATAATTAAAAAAGATTTAGGTGATGATACTTATAATTCTATAATTAATTTGAGTGAACCAGTTGCTGCAGCCTCTATAGCTCAGGTTCATAAAGCACAGATTAATGATAATGGAACTTTAAAAGATGTTGCTATTAAAATTTTACGTCCAAATATAAAAAAAATATTTAACGAAGAAATAGATGCTATAATGGTTTTTGCTTTTTTAGTTGAGTCTTTTATTAAAAAAACGAAAAGACTAAAATTAGTAGAGGTTGTTTTTTTATTAAAAGAAATTACAAACCTTGAAATGGATTTAAGATTTGAGGCCGCTGCAGCAAATGAATACGCCGAAAATACTAAAAATGATGTTGGATTTAAAGTTCCTCAAATCTATTGGAACTTTACAAGTGAAAATGTTATGACACTTGATTGGGTAGAAGGAATTTCGATTAGAGAAACAGAAGAGCTAAAAAAAAGAGATTTAAACACAGAAAAAATAGCAGAGGATATTATCCAAAATTTTTTGAGACATGCTGTAAGAGACGGTTTTTTTCATGCAGATATGCACCAAGGCAACATTTTCATAGATAATAATGGTCATATAGTTCCAATCGATTTTGGAATTATGGGAAGATTAGATAAAATGAGTAAAAGATTTTTAGCTGAAATATTATTTGGCTTTATCCAAAGAGATTATCGCAAAGTTGCTGAAGTTCATTTAGTTGCTGGTTTAGTGCCTAAGGAGGTTCCAATTGATGACTTGGCCCAAGCCTTAAGGTCTATTGGAGAACCAATTTTTGGACAAGCTGTAAAGGATATTTCTGGAGGAAAATTACTAAAACAATTATTCGATGTTACTGAAAAATTTAACATGCAAACTCAGCCTCAACTTCTTATGTTACAAAAAACAATGGTAGTAGTGGAAGGGGTTGCTAGGAAATTAAATCCTAACACAAATATCTGGACAACATCAAAGCCTGTCCTTGAAAACTGGTTAAAAGAAACTAAAGATCCTATCACAGCTATTAATGAGACTATTCAAAATACTTCTGAAGTTATTAAAAGATTACCAGAATTTCCTGAAATAATGGATAAAGCTAACCAAGCACTAACTTATTTAGCTAGTGGGCAAATTCCTCAAAACTCTAATTCTTATAATGCTTTAAATGCTAAAAAATCAGAAATGATTACTTTTAGAAACCAGTCAATTATAGGATTATTAGTTCTTGTAATTTTTGGTCTATTAGTATTTTAATTCAGCCGATGGAAAATTTATTAAATAAAAAAATTTTATTCATTATTTGTGGTGGGGTTTCTGCTTACAAAAGTCTTGAAAGTATTAGGCTATTTAGAAAAAATAGTGCTGAAATTAAGACAATTCTTACTCAAAGTGCAAAAGAGTTTGTGACTCCTTTATCTATTGCTTCTTTATCACAAGGTAAAGTTTATGATGATTTATTTAGTCTAGAAAATGAAGCTGAAATGGATCATATTTCTCTTTCAAGGTGGGCAGATGTAATAATCGTTGCTCCAGCAACAGCAAATACTATTTCTAAACTTAGTCAAGGTTCATCGGAGGATTTGGCTTCAACAGTAATTCTTGCCTCTAATAAACAAGTTTTTTTGGCTCCTGCAATGAATGTTAGAATGTGGGAACATCAATCAACAAAAAATAATCTAAAAAAATTAAGGGAATATGGTTATAAAATTATTGGTCCAGTAATAGGGGACATGGCTTGTGGTGAGTTTGGTGAAGGCAAAATGTCAGATCCTCAAGATATTTTTAATTTAGTAAAGAATTTTTTAATAAACCAAACAAAAAATAAAAAATTAAAAGCTCTTGTGACTGCAGGTCCAACAAATGAATATATCGACCCTGTGAGATTTATAACTAACAAATCAAGTGGTAAACAAGGGTATGAAATCGCAAAATCTCTGTCGAAAAGAGGTTTTGATACAACACTAATATCAGGTCCTACCAATTTAAAAATAGATGAGAATATTAATTTAATAAAAGTAGAAACAACTGAAGAAATGTTTAAAGCTACTCAAAAAAACTTACCCACAGATATAGCAGTATTCTCTGCAGCTGTAGGTGACTTTAAAGTAATCAAAAAAAATCATAACAAAATAAAAAAACAAGAAGAATTAATCATAAATTTAGAAAAAAATATAGATATACTAAATTACATTTCAAATCATAATTCTATGAGACCAAAGCTAGTAGTAGGATTTGCGGCAGAAACAAATGAATTAAATAAAAATGCAATTGAAAAGTTGAAAAGTAAAAATTGTGATTGGATTATAGCTAATGATGTATCGAAAAAAGATAGAGGATTTGATTCAGACTATAATGAAGTAACTATTCACTATAAGAATTTTAAAAACAAAGAAGAAAAGCTTTCGCTCAAAAAAAAATCTGAGATATCTGAAGAAATTGTCGATAGAATTGTTACTCAAATTAATTAATGGCAAAAGTATTAATAAAAAAATTAGATCCATCTGTAGAATTACCTTCATATAAAACAAATGGTGCTTCTGGAATGGATCTTATGGCTTTTATAAAAAAACCTATAAATATAAAATCTAAATCATCATCAATAATTCCTACTGGTTTATCTGTGGCTTTTTCAAAAGATTTTGAAATTCAAATAAGACCTAGATCTGGCTTGGCAGCAAAAAATAATATTAGTGTATTAAATACTCCTGGGACAATTGATAGCGATTATAGAGGAGAGATTAAAGTTATTATATATAATCATGGAGGAAGTGATTTTGTAATTAATAAAGGAGATAGGATTGCCCAAATGATCTTAATGCCTGTAATTAAAATGGAACTAGAAGAAGCCGAGAATTTGCCTGAAACAATTAGAGGAGAAGGTGGTTTTGGCTCAACAGGTAAATGAGTTTAAAATTTAACAAACATCAAATTGAAAGATTTTCGAGACAAATCATCCTAAAAGATGTTGGCACCTTGGGACAAAACAAAATTATTAAATCCAGGGTACTAATTATTGGTATGGGAGGTTTGGGATGTCCTGTTGCTGAATTTTTAACTAGGGCGGGTGTTGGTTTTATTGGAATTATTGACTCTGATAAAGTTGATTTATCAAATATTCATCGTCAAAGTCTTTATGATATTAGTGACTTAAAAAAATCAAAAGTCATAGCTGCTAGAAAAAAATTAAAAAAAATTAATTCTAAAATAAAAGTAAGTTGTCATAAGATAAGACTAAATAAAAATAACTATAAGAAAATTTTAAAGAATTACGATTATGTAGTAGATGGCTCAGATAATTTTAAAACTAAATTTTTAATAAATGATTTTTGTAAAATTTCTAAGAAATTTCTAGTATCTGGTGCAATCAGTAAATTTGATGGGCATGTATTTACTTTTGATTTTAAAAATAAAAATACTCCATGTATCAGAAGTTTTTTTCAAGAGAAAAAAATTTCTGATGATATTTTGAATTGTGAGTATGAAGGAGTTTTAGGAACAGTGGCTGGTATTATTGGTACAATTCAGGCTAATGAAATTTTGAAAAAAATTTTAAATATTGGTAAGAATCTAAATGGCTATATTTTAATTTTAGATTTACTAAATTTAAATTTTAGAAAAGTTAAACTAAATAAATTAAAAAATGTTTAAAAAAGTTGTAATTATTTTTTTTTCATTATTTTTTATTTCTATAGCTGTTGCTGAAGAAATTTTTCTATCTTTAAAAAAGAACAAAGTTAATGTTAGATACGGTCCAAGTCTTGAGTCCCCAATAAAATATATTTACAAGAAGCTAGACTTACCTATTAAACAAATAGATAAAAAAGAAAATTTTAGAAGAATAATTGATCATAAAAAAAATAGTGGTTGGATACATACATCTCAATTAAAAAAAATAAATTCAGTAATTCCTCTTAAAGATAAAATTTTGTTTAAGAAACCCTCTAATTTTTCAAAACCTTTAGCAAAAATTAAAAAAGGGAGATTACTCATTATTCAAAAATGTGAAGTTAATTGGTGTAAAATAAAAACTGGAAAATTCAAAGGATGGATAGATAAAAATAATATTTGGGGTCAAATCAATTGAAGTATATTAAAAGGTGACGAAGAGCGAAAATTTTTTTAGTTTTTAGATTTACTTGCCCACCATTTATCTAAGATGAAATACCAAATAGAATTAGCAATTGGTTCAACAATGGCATCAGTCAATGCTATAGCGAAAGAGACATCTGCCACCAACATTAAAACTGTGATAGCAATAGCAAAATGTCCAATGGTATAAATTACTGTTCTTAATATTGAACCTTTATTATTGTTGTAAATATTTCCAGCTGCTTTAAATATGCCGCTAGTTATTTCCATTTATTCTTTGAAAGGACTTTCTAGAACACATGCTACTAAGTGTATTCTTGCCTGTTCACCACCATTAAAAAAGTTGTGATATTTAGTATTATTTGTTATCCAAACTTTACCGTCAGCTGGAAGATGTTTTGCAACATTCTCAATTACCATTGAACATCCTTTATTGGTTATAATTGGTACATGAAGCCTGCATTCAGGATCTTTGTGCCAACTTAAAGTTGATCTAGGTTCTTTTAACAGGAGTCTTACTCTTCCTAATTTGTATCTTTTACTTAATGTTTCGAATACTTCTTTAAAATAAGTTTTTTCAAACTCTGGAACTAATTGAGTATATTTAGACTCATCTATATCTACATCCCTTGAAACTTCTTTTCCAGTATCATCAGCAATTGTCCAGTATTTACCCCGTATATTATTACCTTTAATAGAGTTTTCATCATTTGGAATTTGATTTATTGGTATTGCACCAAAATGTGTAACTCCTGGTGAGTTAAATTTTTTATTTTTCAATATTTTATCTAAATCTAACCTTAGTCTTGAAATATCAAAATTTAGATTAGGTACTTCATAAAAATCTTCAAAAGTAGCTTTTTCCATATTTTTCTAGTAATCTATTTTAATTAAGTTTTAAATCAAATCTGTCAGCGTTCATTACTTTTGCCCATGCCGTTATAAAATCACTCACAAACTTATCTTGTGAGTCTTCAAATGCATAAACTTCAGCCAAAGCTCTTAGTTGTGAATTTGATCCAAAAATAAGATCAACTCTTGTACCTTTCCATTTTGTTTTTTTTGTCTTTCTATCTATTCCAACAAATGTTTGCTCAGATTTATCAGTTTCTTTCCATGTTGTATTCATGTCTAATAAATTTGTGAAATAATCATTCGTTAATACACCGGGTTTTTTTGTGAAAACTCCATGTGTTGAATTATCAAAATTAGTATTTAAAACTCGCATTCCACCCATTAGGACTGTCATTTCTGGAGCAGTAAGACCCATTAATTGTGCTTTATCAATTAGCTTTTCCTCAGCTGATACGATTGATTTACCACCATTTAGATAATTTCTAAAACCATCCGCTTGAGGTTCTAATAATCCAAATGAATTTACATCTGTTTGGTCTTGTCTTGCATCTCCTCTACCAGGAGAAAATGGAACTTTTATTTTATGTCCCGCTTTTTTGGCAGCCATTTCAACTCCCACTCCTCCAGCTAAGACAATTAAATCGGCCATTGAAACTATTCTCTTTTTATTATCAAATTGTTTCTTAATTTTCTTTAACGCTGAGATAACTTTTGAGAGATTAGAAGGATTGTTAACCTTCCAATTTTTTTGTGGCTCTAACATTATTCTTGCTCCATTAGCACCACCTCTTTTATCAGAACCTCTAAAAGTTGAAGCTGAAGCCCAAGCAGTAGAAACTAAATCAGAAACTGATAGTTTGGATTTTGATATTTTTGATTTTAAATCATTAATATCTTTTGATTTTAATTTATATTTTGGTTTATCAATTGGATCTTGCCAAATTAATTGTTCTTTAGGAACATCGCTGCCAAGATAACAAACTCTTGGTCCCATATCCCTGTGAGTTAGTTTAAACCACGCCCTAGCAAATGCGTCATGAAATTCTTTTGGATTTTTATGAAAATGTTTTGTAATAGGCCCATAACTTGGATCAACTTTCATAGAAATATCTGTTGTTTGCATCATTGGCGGGTGAAGAACATTCTTATCATGTGCATCAGGAACCATTTTTATCTTTTGTCCATTTTTCTTTGGTGTCCATTGATGAGCACCAGCAGGACTTTTTGTAAGCTCCCATTCGTGTTCATAAAGACAGTCTAAATAACCCATATCCCATTGAATTGGGTTTTGTGTCCAAGCACCTTCTATACCGCTACTGATTGTATCAACACCTTTTCCAGATTTGTATCCACTATTCCATCCAGTTGACTGATCTTGAATTCTTGAAGCTTCTGGGTCAGGACCTTTGTGTGACTCAGATGCAGCTCCGTGTGATTTTCCAAATGTATGTCCACCAGCCACGAGTGCTGCTGTTTCATAATCATTCATTGCCATTCTACCGAATGTTTCTCTAATATCATGTGCTGCAAGTTTTGGATCTGGATTAGCATCAGGACCTTGCGGATTAACATATATCAAACCCATATGTGAAGCGCCAAGTGGTTGTTCTAAATCTCTTTTTTCAGTATATCTTTCCACACCTAGCATTTCTTTTTCTGATCCCCAGTAAATATCATCCTCTGGTTCCCAAATATCAGTTCTTCCAGCGCCAAAACCAAATGTTTTAAATCCCATTGAATCTAACGCAACATTACCTACTAGGATAAATAAATCTGCCCAAGAAATCTTATTTCCATATTTTTTTTTAATTGGCCAAAGAAGTAATCTTGCCTTATCTAAATTAACGTTATCTGGCCAAGAATTAAGTGGTGCAAATCTTTGGTTTCCTGTTCCAGCTCCACCTCTACCATCTCCCGTTCTATATGTACCAGCTGCGTGCCAAGCTAATCTGATGAACAAAGGTCCATAATGACCGTAATCTGCTGGCCACCATTCTTGAGAATCTGTCATTAATTTTTTTAAATCTTTTTTAAGAGCTTTATAATTAAGTTTTTTAAATTCTTTAGAGTAATTAAATTTCTTATTCATCGGATTTGATAAATTAGAATGTTGACTAAGTATTTTAAGATTTAGACTATTTGGCCAAAAATCTCTTACTGATTGACCTCTTCCTGCAGAAAATTTTGCAGGTGTTCCAGCGCCTGTAAAAGGACATTTGCTTAGTTCATTGGCTTTAAAAGATTTATTTTTAAAATTTTCAGTGCTCATTTAGTTCCCTATGTATAATTGCTTAAATAATAGTAGTTTATAATGATTCTAAAAAACTGTCAATTGGTTTAAAATGACGCTAAATTGACTATTGGATTAATCCTCTAGCTTTACGAGAACTTCAACTGACTTGATTTTTTTTCCGTTAATTTTTTTTAAAATATTTATTGGTCCTACATCTGAATTCTCTAAATCAATCAACTTTTCCTCTTTTAAATCATAAAAATGATGATGATCAGTAACGTTTGTATCAAAATATGTTTCACTAGAATTAATGGGGATTTGTTTAAGATATCCTTTTTTTTCAAAAGCGTGGACTGTATTATAAAGAGTAGCTAATGATATTTTGTTATTTGCTTGTTTTTTAATTTTTTGCTCTAATTCATTTATTGTAAAATGAAATGTTTTGTCAGTATTAAATAAAACCTCACAAATTTGAAGTCTTTGCTTGGTTGGTCTTAATCCAGAATTTCTCAGTTTTTCAATGTATTTCACTATTTAACCATATTGTTAGTTATAATTATTCTAAACTAGTATTATAATTATATTATATAATCACAAAATCAAGTAAATAAGGGTACTCAATTTTATGAAAAAAAACTCTTACTCATATGATGAGCTAATTAATTGTGGTGAAGGAAAGCTATTCGGCCCAGGTAATGCTAAATTACCACTTCCACCTATGCTCATGTTTGATAGAATTACAGAAATTACTGATGATAAGGGTGCTTTTAATAAAGGCTCATTGATAGCCGAATTAGATATAAAAAAAAACCTTTGGTTTTTTGATTGTCATTTTAAAGAGGATCCTGTTATGCCTGGTTGTCTTGGTCTTGATGCCATGTGGCAATTGGTAGGTTTTTATTTAGGCTGGATTGGAAATCCAGGAAAAGGGAGGGCTTTAGGAGTTGGAACTGTAAAATTTACTGGTGAGGTTTTGCAGAACGTAAAATTAGTAAAATATGAGATTGATATGAAAAAAATTATGTCACCTGGAGGCACCACTGTGGGTCTTGCTAATGGTGTAGTTTTTGCTGATGAAAAAAAAATTTATTCAGCAGATAGTTTAAAAGTAGGATTATTTAAATAATGAGAAGGGTAGTAATTACAGGTTTAGGAATAGTATCTTGCCTTGGTAATAATCAAGAAGAAGTCCATCAATCTCTTTTAAATTCAAAATCAGGAATATCATTTAGTGAAGAATATAAAGAGCATAACCTAAAAAGTCATGTTCATGGAAAACCAAAAATTAAACTAGAAGATCATGTGGATAGGAAAACAATTAGATTCATGGGTTCTGGGTCTGCTTATAATTATATTGCAATGAAAGAAGCAATTGCAGATTCAGGACTTGAAGAAAAAGATGTAAGTAATTTTAAAACAGGAATTGTTATGGGGTCAGGTGGACCTTCAATTGAAAATGTAATTTTAGCAGCAGATAAAACTAGAGCTAAGACTCCTAAATTAATGGGACCATTCATTGTTCCAAGAACAATGGCTAGTACTGCCTCGGCAACACTTGCTGTTCCATTTAAAATTAAAGGAACGAACTATACTATGAGTTCTGCTTGCGCAACAAGTGGACATTGTATTGGAAATTCAATGGAACTAATCCAAATGGGAAAACAAGATATTGTTTTTGCGGGAGGCAGTGAAGAAATACATTGGGCAATGACGGCGATGTTTGATGCTATGACTGCATTATCATCAAAATATAATGATACACCACAAACGGCATCGAGAGCATATGACAAAACTAGGGATGGTTTTGTAATTGCTGGTGGTGGAGGAGTTCTAGTTCTTGAAGAATTCGAACACGCTAAAGCTAGAGGAGCTAAAATATACGCTGAATTAACTGGCTATGGAGCAACATCGGATGGATACGATATGGTAGCTCCATCTGGCGAGGGAGCAGTAAGATGCATGAAAATGGCAATGGCAACGTCTAAAAATAAAATTGATTATATCAATACTCATGGAACATCAACTCTGGTTGGTGACATTACAGAATTAAATTCTGTTAAAGAAGTGTTTGGAAATGAAATTCCAAAAATTAGTTCAACTAAATCTTTATCTGGACATCCTTTAGGAGCTGCTTCAGTTCATGAAGCAATATATTGTTTAATTATGATGAAAAATAATTTTATAGCAGGTTCTGCAAATATAAATGAAATGGATGAAGAGGCTAAAAAATTTCCAATAGTTGCTAAAACTGAGACAGGAGTAAATTTAAATACGGTGATGTCTAATAGTTTTGGATTTGGTGGAACCAATGCAGCTTTAATTTTTGAGAAAGTATAATTATGAGTTTAATGAAAGGTAAAAAAGGACTGATTATGGGAGTCGCCAATGAGAGATCTATTGCTTGGGGTATTTCGCAAAAACTTGCTGAAGCCGGAGCGGAACTTGCATTTACTTACCTTGGAGATGCATTGAAAAAAAGAGTCATTCCTCTTGCAGAAAAACTCCATTCGAAAGTGACATTTAGCTGTGATGTAGAAAAAAAAGAAGAGATTATAAAATTATTTAAAGATATCAAATCTGAATGGGGTCAAATAGATTTTGTAGTTCATGCTGTTGCTTTTTCAGATAAATCAGAACTATCAGGTGAATATTTAAATACTACAAGAGAAAACTTTTTAAGAAGTATGTTAATTTCATGCTTTTCATTTACAGAAGTTGCAAAGGAAGCTTCAAAAATAATGAGAGAAGATGGTAGTATGTTAACTTTAACTTATGAGTCTACTAAAGCTATTCCAAACTATAATGTAATGGGGGTGTGCAAATCAGCGCTTGAAGCAAGTGTAAAGTATTTAGCAAGAGATTTGGGTGCAAAAGGGATAAGAGTAAATGCTATCAGTGCAGGACCTATAAAAACTTTAGCAGCATCTGCTATTGGTGATGCAAAGTTTTTATATAAATGGAATGAAGACCATTCTTTCCTAAAAAGAAATGTAGATATCCATGATGTTGGTAATTCTGCTTTATATTTATTAAGTGATCTTGCAAAAGGAGTGACTGGTGAAGTTCATTATGTAGATGCAGGGTATAATAAGGTTGGAATGCCAGATCCAAAAAATATTAAATGAAAAGATATGAAAAAAATCTTAATATATTCATTTTTAGTAATTGCACTATTAGCTATTTTATCAATATTTATTTTAAGAGAAGTTGAAAAAGATAGAAATGCAAAAGAAAGGTATGATAACGCTGACAAAGGTCATCAGACATGTGTCAATGTATTAAATAATAGTAAATTTAGTCATAAATCTTTATCTTGGAAACTTGACAAATGTAAAGCTCCATAATGGAAAAAATAAAAATTGCTTTAATATAGGTTCCTTTAAATTTATTCTACAGCTTGTTTCATAGAAAGTTTTACTTTACCCCTGTCAAAACCAATTACTTTAACTTTCACTTCATCACCCTCTTTAACAACATCAGTAACTTTACCAACTCTTTTATCAGCTAATTCTGATATATGAACAAGGCCATCCTGCTTTCCTAAGAAATTAACAAAAGCCCCAAACTCCATAATTTTCATAACTTTACCTTTATAAATTTTATTTATTTCGGCTTTCGCGGTAATATCCTTAATCATTTGCATAGCAATGTTTCTAGACTCCTCATCAGGTGCCGCAACTGTTACTACACCTTCGTCATTTACATCTACCTTAGCACCTGATTTTTCAACAATTTCCCTAATTGTTGCTCCACCTTTTCCAATTACAGCAGCAATATCTTTTTTATCGACATTAACCTGTTCCATTTTTGGAGTATGTTTACCAACATCATCTCTTGACACTGATAGTGCTTTATTCATTTCACCTAAAATATGAACTCTTCCATCTTTGGCTTGGTTTAACGCCTGCTCCATGATTTCAAATGTAATCCCAGTTATTTTAATATCCATCTGAAGTGAGGTAATTCCGTCTTTAGTTCCAGCAACTTTAAAATCCATATCACCTAAATGATCTTCATCACCTAAAATGTCTGATAGAACACTAAAATCATCACCTTCTTTAATCAAACCCATCGCAATACCTGCAACTGGTTCTTTAATAGGTACTCCGGCATCCATTAATGCTAAAGATGTTCCACAAACAGTAGCCATTGAAGAAGAACCGTTAGACTCTGTAATTTCTGAAACTATTCTAAAAGTATATGGAAAAGAATCTTTTGAAGGGAGTGATGAATTTATTGCTCTCCATGCAAGTTTACCGTGACCAATTTCTCGTCTTCCAGTTCCAATTCTTCCAGTTTCACCAACTGAGAAAGGAGGAAAGTTATAATGAAGCATAAATCTTTCTCTATGTTGCCCATCTAAACTTTCTAATCTTTGTTCATCATCTGAAGTTCCTAAAGTAGCAACTACAATCGCTTGGGTTTCACCTCTAGTGAATAGTGCTGAACCATGAGTTCTTGGTAAGATACCAACTTCACATGAAATAGCTCTAACATCGGAAAGACCTCTTCCATCAATTCTCTTTTTTTTCTCTAGAATGTCAGTTCTAACAATAAATTTTTCTAAACTTTTTAATTGACTATTTACATCTAGATCGGTGTAATTCTCATTTTCCTCATAAAGTTTTTTGGCTTTATCTGTAATCTCTGAAATTTGATTTGATCTATCTTGTTTGTCTTTAGTTGCAAAAGCTTTTTTAAGATCATCTGTAAATGTTAGTTCAAGTTTTTCTTTAATTTCGGATAAGTCTTTTTTCTCAACAATCCATTCTGGTTTTCTACACTCTTTAGCAAGTTCTTCTATCATTTCAACAACAGGAACAAAGCCTTCATGTCCAAACTTAACAGCATTTAACATTTCTTCCTCTGTTAAACCATTTGCTTCAGATTCAACCATTAGTACTGCATCTTTGGTTCCTGCTACAACCAAATCTAAACTGGAATTCTCTAGTTCAGTTTTTGATGGATTTAAAATATACTCGCCATCAACAAATCCAACTCTAGATGCTCCGACAGGACCCATAAAAGGCATTCCTGAGATTGCCAAAGCTGCTGAAGATGCTGTAATTGCTAAAATATCTGGTTGGTTTTCTTTATCGTATGAAATTACGGTTGGTAATACCTGAACCTCATTTTTAAATTCATCTGGAAATAAAGGTCTAATCGGTCTGTCAATTAACCTTGATATTAATGTTTCACTTTCAGTTGGTCTAGCTTCTCTTTTAAAATATCCTCCTGGAATTTTTCCACCTGCATAATATTTCTCTTGGTAGTTTACAGATAAAGGAAAATAATCAATATCTGGATTTACTTTCTTTGCTCCTACTACTGTTGCTAAAATAACTGTTTCACCGGATTTTGCTATTATTGCTCCATCTGCTTGTCTTGCTACTTTACCAGTCTCTAGACTTATTTTCTTTCCCGCTACTTCTATTTCCTTTTTGTATACTTTAAACATTTCATTTCCATTTCGTTTCGTTCGTTTCGTTCCATCCCATTCTACTTATATTGACTTTTACTTTCTCAAATTCAATTTTGAAAGAACATTTTTGTAAGAATCCATTTTATTTTTTTTTAAGTATTCTAACAATTTTTTTCTTCTATTTACCGCTCTCAGCAATCCAACTGATGAATGTTTGTCTTTTTTGAATTGTTTAATATGTTTTGAGAGAGTTTCAATTTTTTCTGTTAACAATGCAATTTGTATCTCTGAAGATCCTGTGTCTTTATTATGAATTGCTAGTTCTTGTACCTTTTTATTCATGTCTTATTTTCCTTATTTATTTGTTTGTTTGATTAAGTTTTCTATTTTTTCTGCATACTCAAAAGAGTCGTCTTTTCTAAAAAGTAATTTTGGTAAAAATTTCATATCCACCTTTTGGGATAAAATTTTTCTAATTAAAAATGAGTATTCTTTTAAAACTTTCACAACTTCCTCTGCATCTTTTCCTCCTAACGGAAGGACATATGCTTTAGCAATTTTTAAATCTTGACTCATTCTTACCTCAGTAACTGTTATAGTATTTGTTTCTAAATTGGGGACCTTAGCTTCATTTCTAATAAAAATCATGCTTAAAGACTGCTTAATCATTTCACCAACTCTTAGCTGTCTTTGGGTTATTGGTTTTCCTATTCTATCAGCCATTAAATTGACCTCTCAGTAGATGTAACACTAAAAGCCTCTATTGTGTCATTTTTTTGAAAATCTACGTAATCTTTCACTGTAATTCCACATTCTTGTCCATTACTTACCTGTTTTACCTGATTTTTTTCCCTAAAAAGGGTTCCCACTTTTCCAATATAGATTATTGCACCATCTCTTATAATCCTTACATCTGAATTACTTTGTATTTCTCCATCAACTATTTTTGACCCTGCTACTTTGCCTGCTCCAGAAACTTTAAATATTTCTAAAATTTGAGCTGTTCCAATAATTGTTTCTTTTACATCTGGAGTCAATAATCCTGACATTCTTTGTTTAATATAATCTAATACCTCATAAATAATATTATAAGAAGAAATCTTAATCTTTTCAATTTCAGCTAATTTTTTTGCCTCTTTACTTGGTTTTACATTAAATGCTATTAAAACTGCATTAGAAGCTTTAGCTAAAGTAACATCAGTTTCAGTTACCATTCCAATATCTGACAAAATTATTTTTGGTTTTACCTCATCATGTTTAATTTGACTAATAGCATTTTTAATTGCTTCGGAAGATCCATGGACATCTGACTTAATTATTAAATTTAATTCTTCAATTGATTTATCTGAAAAGGCTGATTCTTGAGTAGCAAATGATAATGGATTTTTTCCTTCTTTACTTTCCTCAGCCCTATTTTCACTAAGACTCTTCGCATCTTTTTCATTATCAAGAACAATAAAATCATCTCCAGCTTTAGCAGCACCATTAATACCTAAAATTTCAACAGGTGTTGAAGGTGATGCTTCATTGATATTGATGCCTTTATCATTAATTATTGCTCTTACTTTTCCCCATTTTAATCCACTTACAAAAAAATCACCTTTTTTAAGAGTCCCTGTTGTAATAATAATAGTTGCAACTGGACCACGACCCACATCAATTTTTGATTCTAAGACTACTGCTGTTGCTTTTGATTCAAAGTCAGTTTTTAAATCTAAGATTTCTGCTTGCAAAATAATTGCTTCAACAAGCTTATCTAAGTTTAATTTTGTCTTGGCGGATATTTCAACCATTAATGTATCTCCTGATAAGTCTTCAGCTATTAATTCATGCTCTAATAATTGATTTTTTATTTTTTGTGGGTCAGACTCCGGTAGATCACATTTATTTATGGCTACAACGATAGGAACATTCGCAGCTTTTGCATGTTTAATTGACTCTACTGTTTGAGGCTTAACACCATCATCAGCAGCAACAACTAAAACAACTACATCAGTCAACTTAGATCCTCTAGCTCTCATTTCTGTAAAAGCAGCATGTCCAGGAGTGTCAATAAATGTTAATTTATTTGATTTATTTTCAATTTGATAAGCACCGATATGCTGTGTTATTCCTCCAAATTCTCCTGATACAACATTTGCACTTCTTAAAACATCTAAGACTGATGTTTTTCCATGATCAACGTGTCCCATAACAGTTACAATTGGGGGTCTATTCTTTAAATTTTCTACTCTTGTCGCTTTAATTTTTTGAATAATTTCCTCTGCCTTTTCTTCTCGAATTGGATTATGACCAAACTCTTTAACTAAAAATTCAGCTGTATCTGCTGCTAAAGTTTGGTTAATTGTTACAGTTACACCCATTCCAAAAAGATATTTAATAACATTACTTGATTGTTCTGCCATACGATTTGCAAGCTCTCTGACAGTTATAGCTTCTGGAATATTTATATCTCGTTTTACTGGTTTTAAATTTTCTTTATTTTCATTTTTAATCAAATTTTTTTGCTCTTTTTCTCTTGCTCTTTTGACTGAAGCTAAACTTCTTTCTCTTGCCTCAATTTCATCACTTAGTGCTCTTGAAACTGTTAATTTCAATTCTCTTTTTTTTGTTCCTGATTTTAGTTTTTTTCCCTCACTTTCACCCTTAAGTCTTTTTGTAGCTCTTTGTTCAGCTAATTTTCTTCTCTCAAAATCATTCTGTATTGGAGGTGTTTTTGGTGGAAAAGATGGTTTAAAAGATGATCCACGGCTTGTTGGAAAAGTAGATTTCGATTTAATACTGACTGAAGGCTGTTTAAAAGAACCTCCTTTTTTAACAAAATTACTTTTTTGTTTTTCAATTACGACTGAGTTTTTACTTTGAGTTTTAGCTTTCTCTATACTCTTTATAGATTTTTTGGTAGCACCAGAAATAGTTAATTTTGTTTTTTTTTCCATAACTCATTACTCAATCTTTATAAATTATATTTCTTGCAGACATAATTAACTCATCTGCTTCTTCTTTTGACAAAGCAAAATCTTCTAAATAACCTTGGATTCTTACTCTTTCCCCTTTAATTACGTCAAAACCACCAGTAAGTTCATCTGAGGCTAAATCTGCAAAGTCTTCTAATTTTAAAATTTTCTTCTCACCTAATGTAACTAACATTCCAGGTGTTAAACCCTTTAAGTTTATTAACGGCTCCTCGAGGCCTAAGTCTTTTATTCTCTGAGAAATATCTTCTTGATCTTTTTCATAAAATTCTTTTGCTCTTTCAATTAATGCTTTGGCAGTATCTTCTTCAATACCTTCTATTTTAATTAAATTTTCAGCTGAACTGTCTTTAATATCATCTATTGTTGAAAATCCCTCAGCTACAAGTAATTGACCCAATGTCTCATCTAGTTCCAAATTTTTTACAAAATTTTCTGTTTTTTCTTTAAATTCTTGCTGTCTTCTCTCAGAGTCTTCCTGATCAGTCATGATGTTGATTTCATAATTAAGTAATTTTGTTGCTAATCTCACATTTTGTCCTCTTCTCCCAATTGCCTTACTTAAGTTTTCCTCTGTTAAAATAACATCAAGTTTTTTTCTCTCTAAATCAACATTAACTCTTTGGACTTCTGCAGGTGACAATGCATTTGAAACTAAAATTGCTGGATCTTCTGACCAATTAACAATATCTATTTTTTCTCCCTGTAATTCATTAACAACTGCTTGTACTCTTGAACCTCTCATACCAACACAAGCGCCAACTGGATCTAATGAAGTGTCCACTGCCTTCACACAAATTTTTGCTCTACTTCCAGGATCTCTAGATGATGATTTGATTTCAATTAAACCATCATAAATCTCTGGAACCTCTTGAATGAATAATTTTTCCATAAACTTTGGGTGTGCTCTTGATAAAAATATTTGTTGACCTCTAGGTTCTCTTCTAACATCATAACAATAAGCTTTAATCCTGTCACCAGCCTTGATGTTTTCTCTTGGAATCATTTCATTCTTTTGAATAATTGCCTCTGTTCTTCCTAAATCAGTAATAACATTTCCAAATTCTAATCTTTTTACAATACCACTTAAAATTGTGTCTTTTTTGTCAATAAAATCATTGAATTGTCTCTCTCTTTCAGCCTCTCTTACATTTGAGCTAATTACTTGTTTTGCAGTTTGAGCAGCTATTCTTCCAAAATCAAAAGAGGGTAGTGGCTGAAGTACTTCATCACCAATTTTTTTGTCTTTATTAATTTCATTTAAAGTTATTGCATCTTCAAGTTTAATTTCTAAATTCGAATTCTCTGGATTTTCTGAAATTATTAATTTTCTAAAAAGTTCTATGTCTCCATTTTCCCTATTAATTAAAACTTTAATTTCATTCTCTTGACCAAATTTAGATTTTGCAGCTTTTGCTATACCTGTTTCCATAGAACTAATGATTAGTTCTTTATCAATAGATTTTTCTAATGCTACCGCCTCTGCTATTCTTAGCAATTCTAATTTATCAGCTCTTTTATTTAACATTTTTATATTTGCTCCAAAAAAAAATGGGCTTACGCCCATTAAGGAAATTCAATGATGTAGGAGCAATATATTAAAGTTTTTTTTTAATTCAATAGAAACTATTTTAAAAAAAAGCTCATTTTATCAGTCTTTTCCCAAGAAAATGCTCCATTACTTTCGGGTGCTCTTCCAAAATGACCATAAGCAGCTGTTTTTTCGTAGATTGGCTTATTCAGATTTAGCATTTCTCTTATACCTCTTGGGCTCAAATCAAAATTTTCACTTATTTTATTTTTAACAAATTTATTTTTTTCTAAATCATTATCAAATAAATCTACATAAATAGATAGTGGTTTTGAAACCCCAATTGCATAAGCAAGCTGAATTAAACATTTATCTGCAATCTTTGAGGCAACAATATTTTTTGCTATATATCTTGCTGCATAAGCTGCTGATCTATCTACTTTGGTAGGATCTTTTCCTGAAAATGCTCCACCACCATGTGGTGCCGCTCCCCCATAAGTGTCAACTATAATTTTTCTTCCTGTTAAACCACAATCTCCATCAGGACCACCAATAACAAAATTGCCAGTTGGGTTTACATAAAACTCTTCTTCATTAAAATCCCTTAAAAAATTTTCTGGAATGGACTTTAATAAATATGGTCTCAATAATTCTTTGACTTCATTTTGATTTACGTCTTCAGAATGTTGGGAGGAAATTACAACAGATTTAACTTTATTTGGTTTACCATCTAAATATTCAAAAGTTACCTGGCTTTTAGAGTCAGGTTCAATATTCTTTAATTTACCTGACTTTCTATCTTCTGCCATTAATCTTAAAATTTTATGAGAATAATGAATTGGAGCTGGCATCAACATTTCTGTTTCATTACAAGCATATCCAAACATAATTCCTTGATCACCTGCTCCCTCATCTTTATTTCCAGAGGAATCTACTCCCATTGCTATATCAGCTGATTGGGAATGCAAGTGGCTTTCAATCTTAGTTTCTTCTTTCCAAGTAAAACCTTTTTGATCATAGCCTATATCTTTTATACAATTTCTTACTTTGTGAACTAACTCATCTTTTTTAATTTCTGGACCTCTAACTTCTCCAGCAAGTACTACTTTATTTGTTGTGGTTAATGTTTCACAGGCAACTCTTGAAAATGGATCTCCTGATAAATAACAATCAACAACCATATCTGAAATTCGATCAGAGACTTTATCTGGATGACCTTCAGAAACTGACTCACTAGTGAAAAGATAATTTTTAAGATCACTCATTTTTAATTCTATTAAATGAAAATATCAAAAAAATATACAATAAAATTAATAATGCAAAAACTTTGTTTCCATATATGGAAAATATTGTTGGTTGTATTTTTCTACTTTCTTTAAAATCTATATAACCAGACGCCCCAAATTTGACCTCTTGTTCAATAACTCCTAATGGATTTATTATTGCAGCAGTTCCATTGTTTGCTGAACGAAGAACATATTTTCCACTTTCAATTGCTCTAAAAATACTATGAGTGAAATGCTGTTTAATCCCAATTGATTGACCAAACCATCCATCTTCAGAAATATTAATTATAAAATCAAAATTATTATCATCAAATAATTTACCAGAATAAATTATCTCATAACAAATAAGTGGTAAAATTTTTAAAGAATAGTCATTTTTTTTTATTTCAATTATATTTCTTTCGTCGCCACTAGTGAAGGCTTGATAATTATTCGTTAATGAATTTAAACCCATATTTTTTAATATATTTTCCAAAGGTAAAAATTCCCCAAATGGAACTAAATTAACTTTATTATAAGTGTCTATTACAGTTAACTCATTATTGAAAATAGATAGAGAATTATAATAAACTTTAGATTCATTTTTAGTTATTTCATTATTAATTCCCATTAACAAAAAATGATTTTCACTAAAACCCTCATCAAATAATGATTTATGTTCAATTAAATTTTCCTGAGAAATATTTGGTAAAATTCCCTCAGGCCAAATAAAAATAGTTTTTTCTTTTTTAATAGGGCTGCTTATCTCGATCAAATCAACAATAACAGAAGCAGTCTCATTACTTAAATAAAACCTGTCAAGACTAATTGTTGAACCAATGACTCTTATTTTATATTCATGGGTTTTCTGATCTAAATTATAAAATTTTTCATTCTTAAAAAATCCTTGAACATAAAAAAATATAATTGTTATCAGAAAGAAGAGGCAAAAACCTAAATTTTTTCGAGAATCTCTTAGTAAAAATATCGCTGGACAAGTAAATAAGGAAATACAGAATAAATTAAATCCATAAGTTCCTATTATTGACATAATACTTAAAATTTCTAATTGATTTGAAAAACTAAAAGCAATGAGGTTCCAAGGAAAACCTGTTAAAATTGAACCTCTTAAAAACTCTAAAATACCAAATATTAAAGAAAAAATTAAAAATGAACTAATGATATTTTTTGGTTTTAAAATTATAAATAAAAAAGAGATTAATCCATAAAATAAAGCTAAAAAAGTGGGAATTAAGATTATTGTTAGCGGAATTAAAAATTTAAAATTTTGATCAAAAGTTAAGGAAATAGATATCCAATATAAATTCGATACAAAATAACCGAAACCAAATAACCATCCATATAAGAAAAAAAGCTTAATATCTTTTTGCTGATTAGACTTTTTAACCAAGAATAAAAAAAACAACGAAAATGTTAAAAAGTTTAATAATATGTAATTAAATGGAGGCAAACTTAAAGAGGTCACCATTCCGAGAAAGACTAAAAATATAAGCTCTAAATATAATTTTTTATTCAATTTAATTTAACTTTGAAATTACTGATTTATATATACGCTCCTCTTCTTTTAACATTTTTAAATAATCTTTATTTTTAACATGATCGAAGTTAAGAAGATGTAGAAAACCATGAATAAAAGTTTTAACTAATTTTTCTTGAAAAAATTTTAATGACTGAGATTTTGGCTTATTAATAAAATTAAAGCTTATAATAATATCTCCTATATAAATTTCTTGGGACATTTTAATTTTTTTGCTTGAAGGAAAAGACAAAATATCAGTAGATTTATTTTTATTTCTAAAAACTTTATTTAATTTTTTTATATTTTTATTATTTGAAAGCAAAAGTGTAAGACTGACTTTTTTACCTAAAAATTTATATCTTTTAGGAAACGCTTTACAAACCTTTCTAAAAAAAATCTTTTTATTCTTAAGTCTTTTAGACCAAGCCTTCTCCTCTGAGAAGACATTTATATTAATCATTATTAGAGTAAGCTTTTACAATTTTTGACACTAAAGGATGTCTAACAACGTCTGAATGATCAAAATCAATAACGGATATTTCACTTAAATTTCCAAGTAATTTTTTAGATCTAACTAGACCGGACATGTTTTTATTAGCCAAATCTATTTGTGTTGGGTCTCCATTTACTACAATTTTTGAATTTTCTCCAATACGAGTTAAAAACATTTTGATTTGAGTATCAGTCGCATTTTGAGCTTCATCTAAAATAGCAAAAGAATTTTTTAATGTTCTTCCTCTCATGAAGGCTAACGGAGCAATCTCTATATCACCTATTTCTATCATTCTTTGTATCTTTTCAAAATCAAAAAGGTCATAAAGAGAGTCATATAATGGTCTAAGATAAGGATCTACTTTTTCTTTCATATCTCCAGGTAAAAAACCTAATCGTTCCCCAGCCTCAACTGCAGGTCTAGATAAAATTATTCTTTCAATTTTTTTTTCTAATAACATTGTAAGACCTACTGCTACTGCTAAAAAAGTTTTTCCTGTACCAGCTGGCCCTGCTGAAATAATTATATCACTCTGTCTTAATGCTCTAACATATCCTTTTTGTTTTTCAGATCTTGGGATAATAGATTTTTTTGGAGTTTTAATAATATCTGTCACATTATTATTTTTAATTTTTTCGTTAATCATAAATTTATCTACAGATGAGACTATATCCTTATTTTCTATACTACCATTGTTAATAAATTGATTAGCTAAAAATTGAATAGCATTTTTAACTAATTCATTTTTTTGAGGATTAGACTTAATCAATATTGAATTGCCTCTAGAATATAAATTAGATTGAGTAATTTTTTCTAACATCTTTAAATTTTTGTTAAATTCACCAACTACCCCTATCAACAAATCATTATCATGAAAAATAACACTTATAGAATTGTTATCTGAGTAGACAAACTTAAGTGATGTATCAATATTTTTTTTAATTAAACCACTCAATTTTTATGCTACCTTTTGATTTGAATTATCAATTATTTCTCCAAACAAAGTACTTCGATTACTCCGTCTAATTTTAACTGGAATAATTTTTCCAATATCATTTTTTTTACCATCAAATATAACTGGTGTCATATATTCTGAGCGTCCAAAAACTTGGGTTTTATCATCAGTTAAGTTTTCAACTAAAACATTTAAAATCTTATTCTCTAAAGACTTATTCTTAATTATTTGATTTTCAAACAGTTGGTTTTGGATTTTTTCTAACCTTTTATTAGAAATTTTTTTATCAATTAACTCTAAACCTGCTGCTACTGTTCCTGGTCTTGGACTAAAAATAAAAGAGTATGAATTAATAAACTTTACTCTTTTAATTAAATTTAATGTATCTTCGAAATCTTGATTTTCTTCTCCTGGATAGCCAATAATAAAATCACTAGAAAACTCTATATTAGAGTTAATTTCTTTCAAATTGTAAAATATTTCTAAATATCTATCAATTGAATGTTTTCTATTCATAAGTTTTAAAATTTTATTAGACCCACTCTGGACTGGCAAATGTATTAATGGCATTAATTTTTTTGAGTATTTATATACTTCTATGAGATCTTCGGTCATATCTTTTGGGTGAGATGTTGAGTATCTAATTCTTTTAATTCCTGAAATTTTTTCAATTTCTAAAATTAAATTTGATAGTCTAGTGCCTTTATTATTGTAAGCATTAACATTTTGTCCAAGTAGAATCAATTCCTTAGCGCCACTATCAACTAGAGATTTTGCTTCATCAATAATCTGACTAAATGGTCTAGAGTATTCGGGTCCTCTAGTGAAAGGCACAACACAGAAATGACAAAACTTATCACAGCCCTCTTGAATGGTTAAAAATGAAGAAACTTTTCCTAATTCATTTTTAATTTTACTCAAATAATCAAATTTGGAAATAGCATCAAATTCTGTTTCTTCAAATTTATTTTGTTTATCAATATAATTTAAAATTGTATTATTTATCTTATGATAGGATTGTGGTCCAATTACTAAATCTATATAAGGCTCTCTTCTAATCATCTCTTGATTTTCTGCTTGAGCAACACACCCAGCAATAATTACTAACGGTTTTTTTTTTGATTTGAACAATTTTTTAACCCTTCCAATTTCATGATAAACTTTTTCTTTTGCTTTATTTCTTATATGGCATGTGTTTAATAAATAACAATTTGCTTCCTCATACTTATCTGTTTTTATATAACCAATTTTTTTAACAGTATCGTAGATACGATTAGAGTCGTACTCATTCATTTGGCATCCAAATGTTTTTATAAAAATTTTTTGACTCATTTTATTGAGGTTTTTTCTTAACCCCGTAAAGTTCTAATTTATGATCTACTAAAGTATAGCCGTATTTTTCAGCTACTTTTTTTTGAAGTTTTTCTATTTCGTCATCTACAAATTCAATTATTTCTCCAGTCTTAATATCAATTAGATGATCATGATGACTCTCTACTATTGCCTCGTATCTCGCTTTACCACCTTTAAAGTCATGCTTTGTTAAAATACCAGCTTCTTCAAATAATTTAACAGTTCTATAAACTGTTGCGATACTTATTTTTGGATCAATTTTTGAAACTCTACTATAAAGCTCATCTACATCAGGGTGATCTGACTCGCCATATTCTGCTTTGGACTCTGATAATACTTTTGCAATTATCTTTCGTTGATCTGTAAGTTTAACACCTTTCGATAAGCATTTTTGCTCAATAGTTTCTGACATATCTAATTTTAACTTATATAAATAGGATTAATCAAATTTTTTTTAATATTAAATTTATCGCATAGTTTCGGTATATTTTCATATCTATTGTCATTTTCGCCATTAAAATCTTTGAAACTAAAAGAATAATAGTCAATTTTTTTTGCTAAATTAATTGCCTTTACTACAGAAATTGAATTTCTGATGCCTGCAGCACTTCCTGGGCCCCTGTTTACATATAATTTTGTTATATTATCAATTTTTAAATTATTCAAATTCAGAAAATCATTTATCAAAATAGTTAGTTTTTCATAATTAGTTTTACTATTATCATAACTAGCTTTATAAATATTTTTACTCTTAATGATCATTAAAAAAATTCTTTCATTAGCCGCATCTATAATTAAAGTATTCATATTAATTTTTTACTTTTATACGAATTCTAAAGCAGAGGAAAATAATATCAAACAATATTCAAATGATGAAGGGGTTTTGTCTATAATGTATCATAGATTTAATGAAAATAAATATCCCTCAACAAATATAAGAATGGATGTTTTTCAAAGTCACATAAAATTAATAAAAAATCAAAATTATCAATTTATAGAGGCAAATGAATTTATAGAAAAATTCAACTATCCTAAAAAAAAAAAGAAAATTCTTTTAACAATTGATGATGCATTCAAATCTTTTTATGATGAAGCTTGGCCATTTCTCAAAAAGAATCAAATTCCTTTTATTTTATTTGTCTCTACTGAGCCTGTTGGGAATAAAGGTTACATGACTTGGGAACAAATTATAGAAATAGAAAAAGAAGATTTTGTTACTATAGGACATCATTCTCACTCTCATGAATATTTAATTGAAAAAAGTGATGAAGAATTTATTTTAGATATTGAAAAAGCAAGTAAAATTTTTAATGAAAAAATTGGTTATGTTCCTAAATTATTTTCTTACCCTTTTGGAGAATATTCTGAGTTTATGAGAAATTTTATCTCCAAAAATTTTAGTTACGCGTTCGGCCAACACTCTGGGGTTATTGATGTAAATAAAGAAAAATTTCAATTGCCAAGATTTCCTATAAATGAAAATTATGGAAAAATAAAAAGATTTGAATCAATTATCAAAAGTTACCCACTAGAATATAAAAAATTAACACCAGCTGAAAAAAAAATAGGTAGAGAAACCAACCCTCCAAAATTTAAAGTAGAGTTTTTTAAAAATCAAAAAAATATTAAAAATATAATCTGCTATTCTAATGAGGGAAATATTTGGAAAAAATCATTAACCACCATTAGTGATAATTTTCTAACAATTGATTTTAGAGAACCATTTAAACCAAGAAGAGGAAGAATAAATTGTTCCCTAAATGATAATGGAAGATGGCGATGGTTTGGAACTCAGTTTATAGTTCAGTAAGATTAAATTAGACTTTCAAGTTCAATGCTTGAAGGTAACAGTTTTGCATCATCAAAATCTCTTAAATTATTTTGGTTTATAATTTTTTGTAAAACTTCGACATATTGCTCTCCAGTCTCTGCATATTCATTTAAATGTTCAGAAAGAATAATGCTGTCTAATGGTTTTCCTGAATCCCTTAATTGCGCTCTTGCTAATCTAAATTGTTTGTAAGTTGAATGAGTATTTAAATTTCTTTGATATGCTCTTACTGAAGCTTGCAATATATTAAACTTCATTACCTTATGACCTTCATTTTTTTCTGCTTCTTTGGGTTTTAAACCTTCACCTGACCAAGTCCACTGTCCAAAAAGTGCATTACCCTCTTGAGCAAATCTTGAAGTTCCCCAGCCTGTCTCCTTAGCTGCTTGAGCAAGAGCTAATGACACAGGAACTTCATCCATTCTAACTTTCAAAATTGATAAATCTTTAGAAGGTATTCCATATTGTTTATATTTTTTATCTAGCCACTTTTTTTCTAAGTTTGTATTATTGCTTTTGTTGATAATACTAAAAAGTCTTTTTCTATCTAACTTTATGTTATTATTTTCCTGTAAAATTAATGGTAAAATAATTTGTATAAATAACTCTTTCCTCTTTTTTAAGTCCTCTATTAACTTAATTTCTCTTGGTAGGAGAGTTAAAGCTACTGGTTTAACTAATTTATTTTTTCTAATGTCATCTAATTTGTAATTTGTATCCTCATACAACTGCTTAATAGTTGAAGCATCCAGTCTAACAGTATCAGTTTCTTGTTCATTCAAACTATAAATATCTACTAGTAAATCACTTTCATCAAAAGTTTCCTCGGCACTTAAATTTCCATTAGCTTTTTTATCTAAAGTATAAGCTAAAACAATTTTTGAATTATTTCTAAATTCATTAGTATTTAAGATATTATTATTGGTAAAACTAATAATAATAGGAAGAGAATAAAAAAAGAAAATTACAACAAGACTACTTAAAAAAACTCTAATTAATGATCCTAAATTACTTTCATCTATGACTCTTAAAACTTTAATTTTTTTTTTTTTAATAAATCTTTTCATTTACTTAACCTCTACAACTTCTTTAACCTCAGGTAAATAATGACATAAAAGATTTTGAATACCTTGTTTTAACGTCAAGGTTGAGCTAGGACATCCCGAACAGCTTCCTTGTAATTGAACTTTTACAATTCCATCCTTAAATTCTTTAAATCTTATATCGCCACCATCTTTTGCAACTGCTGGTCTAATTTTTTGATCAAGAATTTGTACAATTTTTTTTTCAATTTCATCCAAATTTTCATTTTCTTCATTAAGGTTTTTATCAATCACAAATTTTTTACCACTAGAATAAAAATCATTAATCAAAGAAATAATTATATGCTTAATATCATCCCAGGACGTTTCTCCATATTTATTGACTGAAATAAAGTCTTTACCCAGAAAAATACCCTCTACACCATTTATAGACATAATATTTCTTATAAGTTCGTTTTTAATTTTATCTTTTTTGGTAATCTCATGTGATCCAGTGTTTGAGACAATTTTGCCTGGTAAAAATTTTAATGAATTAGGATTTGGAGTAGTTTCTGTTTGAACGAACATACTTACTATATAGTCAATTATTTCAAAATTTAAACTTGTTTAAAAAATTAATTCAAAAACCTACTATTTCATGCATTTTCTTAATTTTATTAGACGCAATGTTTTCAGCCTTATTATAACCCTCTAAAAGAATTTTATCCAAAAATTCTTTTTCATTTACTAATTTTTTTATTTCCATGGAAATTGGATCAATTTTTTCAATTAAAACTTGAGAAAGTTTTTCTTTAAATTCTGAAAAATTTTTTCCTCCAAAAATTTCAACTGTTTTTTCTAATGTAGAGTTGGTTAAACTTGAATAAATTCCTAATAAATTTTTGGCCTCCGGTCTTTTTTCTAATTCTGTAATAACAGAAGGTAAAGGTAAAGGATCAGTCTTTGCTTTTTTTATCTTGTTGATAATTATATCTTTACTGTCTGTAAGATTAATTCTGCTCAAATCTGATAATTCCGATTTGCTCATTTTTTTAGTTCCATCTTTTAGGCTCATAATTCTAGCAAATTCATTTTGAATTAGAGGCTCTGGAACTTTAAAAAAATCGTCTACATTAAAATCATTATTAAATCTTTGTGCTATATCTCTACAAATTTCTAAATGTTGTTTCTGGTCTTCACCTACAGGAACGTGACTAGCATCATATAATAAAATATCTGCTGCCATTAAAATTGGATAAGAATAAAGACCAATACTTGCTTTTTCTTTGTCTTTACCTACTTTTTCTTTAAATTGTGTCATTCTATTTAGCCATCCCATTCTTGCAACACAACTAAGAATCCATGCTGCTTCTGAATGAGCAGAAACTTTAGATTGATTAAAAATAATACTTTTTTGAGGATCAATACCACACGCAATAAAAGTTGCTACAGTTTCTCTGATATTATTTCTAAGTTGTTTTGGATCTTGTTTAACTGTTATTGCGTGTAAATCTACAACACAAAAAATACATTCATTTTTTTTATCATTGTTCAGTTCAACAAAATTTTTAATTGCACCAAGGTAGTTGCCTAAGTGCAAATTACCTGTCGGTTGAACACCTGAAAAAATTTTTTTTACCATTTTCTAATACTTTAATTTAATATCATTTATTTTAAAAGCTTTGATCAAATAAGATATCATTAAATAAAAACTTAGACCTAAAAAAACAGATAAAATTAGATATATAGATTTAGTAGAATGATTAAATACAATCTGATCACTAAAAATCTTTAATAAATAATCAAAAAATAGTCCCATTAATAAAGATGAAAAAACGATTTTAAAAAATCGATGAATAAAGATATCATTAAAATTAAATAAGTTTCTTTTTTTTGATATTAAGTATAAAATTATCAAATTAAACCAAGATGAAATAGTTGTAGCAATTGGTATTATAATAAAACCTACACTTTTAAAATAATAAATACTTATTAGAATATTCAAAATAACTGATACTAAAGAGACATAAAAAGGTACCTTAGTGTCATGGTTGGCAAAGAAAAAATTAGAAAAAACTTTTATCATTGCGAATGCAGGCAGGCCGAAACTAAAAAAATAGAGTGCTTTTGCTGAGTTATAAACTGAATTTTGATTAAACTGACCATAACCAAAAAGAGCTGATATAATTTCTTCAGAACCAATTATCAAAGCTATAGTTGCTGGCAAACTTAAAAATAAACTTAATTCTAAGGCTTTGTTTTGTATCAGAATTATTTTTGCTCTTTTTTTTTTTTGAATATATTTTGATAATTGAGGCAAAATTACTACACCAATTGCGATGCCAGCAATCGCTAAATTAATTTGATAAATTCTGTCAGCATAATAAAGATAAGAAACTGCACTAGCTTGAAAAGATGCAATAATTGTTCCAACTAAAATATTTATTTGTGTTACTCCAGAGGAAAAAATACTTGGAAGTAATTTTTTAAAAAAAATTTTAACTTTTTTATCTACCTTAAACTTAAAATTAAAGTTAATTACTAAATACTTTTTTACAAAAAAATATAAAAAAGTTAATTGCAATAAGCCAGATAATGTTACTCCATAGGACAAATAATAAACTAAATTGTCATTAAGAGATTTGCTAAACAATAAGATTATTATTAATAATATATTTAAAATAATCGGTGCTGCAGCTGTTTCGGCAAAACGATTATGAGAATTTAGGATTGCAGAAAAAAAAGATGCTAAAGAAATTAAAAAAACAAAAGGGAATGTAATTCTTGTGAGATTAGAAGCTAAATTAATTTTTTCAGTATCATCAACAAAACCAGGGGCTATCAAAGATACAAACCATGGCATAAATAATTGAATAACTAAGACCAAAATTAACAAACTCAAAAATAATAAATTAAAAATATTGTTAGCAAATTTATAAGATTTTTTTTTTCCTTTACTAAGCTCCGAGGCATAGCTAGGAACAAAAGCTGCGTTAAATGTTCCCTCCGAAAATAATCTTCTAAAAGTGTTTGGAATTCTAAATGCTACAAAAAAAACATCTGCTAAATAACCTGTGCCAAGAAAAATTGCGATTAGAATATCCCTTAGATAGCCAAGTAATCTGCTTATTATTGTAAAAAAACCAAAAGTCCCTGTTGACTTAATTAAGTTCATAAATCATATTAGTCTTAATTTTACCCCATTTGTACACCTAATTAACAAAAATGAAAAAAACAAAAGTTGATCATTATACAGATAAGGAAGCTTTAGAATTTCATAGTCATAAAAAACCAGGGAAGATTGAAATTTCTTCATCAAAAAATATGACAACGAAAAGAGATCTTGCTTTGGCTTACTCTCCAGGCGTGGCGGCTCCTGTAAGAGCAATAAGTAAGGATCCAGAAGCTGCTTTTGATTATACAAGTAAAGGAAATCTCGTTGCAGTTATTAGTAACGGCTCAGCAATTTTAGGAATGGGAAATTTAGGTGCTTTGGCTTCAAAACCAGTAATGGAAGGAAAGGCAGTTTTATTTAAAAGATTTGCAGATATAGACTCTATAGATTTAGAAATTGACTCTGAGGATCCAAATGAAATCATAAACAGTATTAAGAATTTTGCACCTAGTTTTGGTGGAATAAATCTTGAGGATATTGCAGCACCAGATTGTTTTATTATAGAGGAAAAACTTAAAAAAATTTTAAACATACCAGTTTTTCATGATGATCAACACGGTACAGCTATAATCACAACTGCTGCACTGATTAATGCACTAGATATAAGTA
>CACHRX010000006.1 GCA_902582385.1 uncultured Pelagibacteraceae bacterium
AGATATTACGAATGAATTAATGAATATACTAAAATCTAAAAGAGACGAAATTGTCTTTAAAATGAAACTTACAAGTAAAGATGAATTTAGTGTCTTGGCAAAAAGGGTAGAAATTCTTGAAAAAAAAATTGAAAGATTTAAAACTCCAAAAAGAGAAAAAACTAAAAAGGCAAAAAGATCTTAACTTCTAGTCCATTTAAAGAGGATTTATCTAATTTAATATTTCCTCCATGAGATCGAATTATATCTGAAGTTATAGAAAGACCAAGACCCACACTTGATTTAGAGTCTGCTCTACCTTTATTTATTTTATAAAACGGTTTAAAAACATTGTCATATTCCTGTTCTGGAATTCCGGGTCCATCATCTTCAATTTTAATAATGATATTATATTTTTCTTTTGAAAGATTTATAATCAACTTATTCCCATATTTAATTGAGTTATCAATTACGTTGTTAATACATCTTTTAATTAAGTTTTTTCTACCATTGAAATAAATATTGGGTATCAAAATTTTCGATATATTTTTATTGTTATATTTTCCAATTATTTCTTCAAGAAGATTACTTATATTAAATAATTCATCCTTTTCTAAATATGATGAACTTGTAAACTGCAAATACTCATTCAGCATTTTTTCCATTTCGTTTATATCTTCTGTTAACTTATCTGAAATAGTTTTATCTTTAATAAAAGCAGTTTGTAATTTCATTCTTGTTAAAGGTGTTCTAAGATCGTGACTAATTCCAGACAACATTTCAGACCTTTGACTGAGATGTCGAATAATTCTTTTTCTCATTCTATCAAACTCAATTCCTGCTTTCCTGATTTCAGCAGCACCTGAAGGTTTAAATTCCTCAATTTCTTCTCCCCTTCCAAATCTCTCAGCAGCTTTTGCTAATGCCGTTATAGGTCTAGTTTGATTTTTGAGAAATATTAAGGATATGACAATCATTATTAATGCAGGAACTGTTATCCATAATCCAAATATTCTTGCAGAAGAACTTGTTAATCTGTCTCGTGGAACTAAAAATTTAAAGTAGCCATTTTGATATTTAATTCTTAAATCAATCAACTCTTTATAATTCGTTGTATTAAACCAAAACTCCTTTGGACCAAATCTAGATTTTAGTTCTCTTCTTAACGTTCTGTCAATTGGACTAAACCATCTTTCATTATAGTTAAAAATAAAATTTTCTTGTTCGATAAATTCAAAATTTAAATCTTGATAGATTGAGAAAAGATTTGTGATCTCTTCTTTGTTAAAATCTTCATTGTTATAAACTTCTATAAATGTACTTATTTCATTTACGAGTGCTCTTGTCATACCTTTGGTAGTTTTAATCCACAAGCTATCAAAAAAAACTATAGTTATAACAATTTGTAAAACTAATACCGGAACAGCTACTATTAATAGTGCTCGGTAGAATAATCTTTTTGGAAGGATATTTTTTACAAACTTATTCAATCCATAAAACATAACCTGCTCCTCTTATGGTTTGGAGAAATTTTGGATTTTTTGGATCTAGTTCAATTTTTTTTCTTAACCTTGTTATAATTACATCAACAGATCTTTCTTTATCCAAATTTATTAGTTTACCAATTTCCATCCTTTCAAAAGTTTTACCAGGATTATTAATCATTTTTTCTAAAATAGTTTTTTCAGCAGTGTTTATTTTGAACTCTAGTTTATCTTTAAAAATTAATTGTTTGTTAAGATCAATTTTAATGTTTTCAAATTTTATAATTCTTTTTAAATCACTTTTTTTTGTTTTATCTAAAATGTTTTTAATTCTTAAAGCAAGTTCTTTTGGTTCAAAGGGTTTTGAAAGATAATCATCTGCTCCGATTTCTAGTCCAAGAACTCTATCATTTGCTTGTCCTTTAGCAGTTAATAATATTATAGGAGTATTAAGCTCATTCTTATGGTCTTCAATAAATTCTAGACCACTTTTTCCTGGCATCATTATATCTAATATTATTAAATCAAATTTTATAATCTTGATTTTTTCTGTTGCATCCTCTGCAGTGTCAGCAGTAGTAACTAAATAATTATTTTCATCTAAATACTTTTTAACTAGAGACCTTATGCCGTCATCATCGTCTACAACAAGTATATGAGCTAAAATATTATCCATTAATTACTTTACTTAATACACTATCAAAATTAATAACTTCCTCAGATTTAGAATTTAGTAAGGCGTTATAAATTCTTTTTTTTTGTGTTTCAAAAATTTCATTAAAAATTTTTTTTCCTTTATCATTTAAGAATACATGCTTAACTCTAGTGTCTTGTTCGTCTTTTTTAAAATCAATAGCTTCAAGCTTAATTAAATCTTTAAGTACTCTGTTCAGGCTCTGTTTGGTGACTTTAAGTCTTTTAAGAAGTTCAGAAATAGAGATTCCCTCATACATTGATAATAAATGAATCACCTTATTATGTGCTAAACCAATAGAATATTTGTCTAAAACCTTTTTTGAGTCTGAGAAGATTTCACGATAACCTACAAACAATTTTTCTATCAAATCTTTTAACTGTTCGTCTTTTAAGTAAAGAAGTTCTTTCATTGTTAGTAAGTTATATTGACATATTATAGATACAAAGATATTTTTCAGTAAGAATTTTTATTTCATAACATGATACCCTACGATAAGAGATCTGGCAAAATATGGTACAATGGCCAATTAGTTGATTGGTCAGATGTAAAAGTTCATGTATTAAGCCATGGTCTTCATTATGCAAGCTGCGTTTTTGAGGGAGAACGAGTATATGATGGAACTATATTTAAGCTAGAGGAACATACTTCAAGATTGTTCCATTCAGCCAAAAGAATGGGATTTGAAATTCCATATAGTGAAGATGCAATTAACAATGCATCTAATAAGATAATTAGAACTCAAAAAGTTGAAAATGGATATGTAAGACCTGTTGTATGGAGAGGAAGTGAAATGATGGCTATTTCTGCTCAACAAACAAAAATTCATGTTGCGATTGCAACCTGGGAGTGGGGTTCATATTTTGATCCTAAACTTAAAGTTGAAGGTATTAAATTAAATATTTCTAAATGGCGAAGACCTGCACCTGACACAATTCCTTGGGATACAAAAGCATCTGGACTTTATATGATTTGTACACTTTCAAAACATGAAGCAGAAAAGCAGGGTTTTACAGACTCACTTATGTTAGATCACGAAGGAAATGTTGCTGAGGCTACAGGTGCAAATATTTTTTTCAAAGATATTAATGGAGAATTACATACTCCTATACCTGACTCCTTTTTAGATGGAATTACTAGGAGAACAGTTATTGAAATAGCAAAGTCAAAAAATATAAAAGTAAATGAAAGAAAAATAAAACCTGATGAATTAAAAAATTTTGCTGGATGTTTCTTGACTGGAACTGCAGCGGAAGTTACGCCAGTTTCATGTATTGCTGATAATCAATTTAAAGTTTGTGAAATGATTATTGATCTAAATGAAAGTTATCAAACCTTGGTAAAAAAGAAAAAAGCTGCCTAATCTTTATTATCTTCGGAAATTGCGTGATCAATTCCTTTTCGCATATAATCATAGCCTGTAAAAAGCGTTAAAGCTGCTGAAAGCCAAAGCAAAATAATACCAATTGTTTGTGCATTATAATCTTGAAAATTTATTATTTTGTTTCCAGTTTCTCCTGACAATAAAAGGGCTATGGAAATCATTTGCAAAACTGTTTTAAGTTTAGCTAAATTTGAAACTGGAAGTTTAATTTTGCCTTTTGCTAAAAATTCTCTGAGACCTGATATCAAAATTTCTCGTGTAAGAATAATTATTGCAGCAATGACTTCATAATGACGTATTGTTCCATCCATAACTAAAAGAATTAAAGCTGTTGCTACAATAATTTTATCAGCTATTGGATCTAATAGCTCTCCAAGCTTAGACTCTTGTCCAAGAAATCTTGCCAACATCCCATCTAGAAAGTCTGTGAATGAAGCAACAATAAATAAAATTAGAGCAGTTAAATCTCCATAAAATCCTGGTAAGTAAAATGCTAAAACAAAAAAAGGAACAATTAAGATTCGTCCAACGGTTAATATATTTGGTATTTTTCTGAGCATATTTAATTATTCGTGAAAGAAGTTATATATCTTTTTTGCAACTTTTACCTCAACACCTTCCACAGATTTTATTTCATCAAGACTAGCTGATTCTACTGCTCTAGCAGACCCAAAGTGATTTAAAAGCGCCCTTTTTCTAATAGAACCGATCCCTTCTATTTGATCAAGTAAAGATTTACTTATGCCCTTTTTCCTTTTTGCTCTATGAGCGCTAATTGCAAAACGGTGCGACTCGTCACGAATTCTTTGAAGAAAGAACAAGGTAGGATCATTTTTTGTAAATTTAAATTCTTTGCCATTATGAAAAAAAGTTTCATTTCCGCTATTTCTGAATTTACCTTTAGCTATAGCAACAATAGGGATGTCGTGAAGTCCTAATTCATTTAAAGCTTCTCTAGCCACAGAATACTGTCCTTTTCCACCATCAACGATAACTAAATCTGGAAAAGACAAATAATTATCTTTTTCTTGAACTGCTCTTTTAAATCTTCTATTCAACACTTCTCGCATCATTCCATAATCATCTTGATCATTTTTTTTATTTTTAATATTAAATTTTCTGTATCTTTTTTTTATAAATCCTTCATCTCCATAAGCTATTAAAGCACCCACACTGTTAGTTCCCTGAATATGACTATTGTCATAAACTTCAATTAGATTTATGTTTGTTTCTAGATTAAACTTACTTGCAACTTCATCAAATAATTCTCTATTATTCTGACTTTCATAAAGTTTTCTATTAAGGCTATCTTTTGCATTCTTAATTGCTTGATTAATTACTTTTAGTTTTGAACCTTTCCTCGCGACAGAAATATTTATTTGCTTATTTTCTTTTTGAGAGAGGGTTTTTTCTATTAAAACTTTTTCTTTAATCTCCTCTGATAGAATTATTGACGAGGGGACACTTTTATTTTCATAAAATTGTGAAATAAAAGAATTAATTATATTGTTTAATTTTTCATCTGGGTCGTGCTTAGGGAAAAAAGCTTGATTGCCCCAATTTTGTTTTGATCTATAAAAAAAAAACTTGAATACAAGTTTTGCCAGATTCTTTATATCCTGCAATTACATCAGCTTCTATTAGGTTAGCTTCATTAATTCTTTGCGAAGATTGAATAATATTTAAAGATTTTATCCTATCTCTTAAAATTGTTGCTTTTTCAAAGTCCAAATCCTCACTAGCCTTTTCCATTTGATCTGAAAGACTTTTTTGAATTTTTCTAGACTTACCAGATACAAATTCTATTGCATCTTCTACTGTTTTTTTGTACTCATCTTTTTCTATATAACTAACACAAGGACCTGAGCATCTTTTAATTTGGTATAAAATACAAGGCCGTTCTCTATTTTTGAAAACTGTATCGTCACAAACTCTTAAGTGAAAAATTTTTTGTATCATTTTTATTGTCCAGTTGGCTGAACCTGCTGAAGCAAAAGGACCAAAATAAAAACCTTCATTTGTTTTTTTTCCGCGATGTCTTTTTATTTGTGGCCATTTTTCTTTATTACTAATAAAAATAAATGGAAAAGATTTGTCATCTCTTAATAAAATATTGAATTTTGGTTTATGTTTTTTAATTAAATTTGCTTCAAGAAGTAATGCTTCACTTTCATTTGAAGTAGTTGTTATTTCGAGCTTTCTAGTTTGAGAAAGCATTCTATCAGTCCTTATAATATGATTTTTTTCAGCTATATAACTTTTAAGTCTGTTTGGTAAATTTTTTGCTTTGCCGACATAAAGAATATCTCCTTTATCATTAAGCATTCTATACACCCCAGGTAATTTAGGAATAAGAGTGAGTTCTTTTTTAATTACTTCTTTTCCTATATCAGAACTTATCATGACTCCTTTTTTTGGTAATTTGAATACCAACTGATGAACAGTCTTTTAAAATTTCTAATTTTTCAATTTTTAACATTATTTTACCAATCCTTTTATCTTTAAATAATTCATCAAAAACTGCCTCTGCAAGGGACTCTAAAAAATTGTAGTGTTTCTTTTTAACTAGTTTTGTTATCAATTTAACAACTGTTCCATAGTTTACTATAGACTTAATATCTTTATCGTTTGTAGGTTTTTTATCTTCATAGTCAATCTCAAGACTAAATTTAATTTTTTGGGATTTCTTTTTTTCAAAATCATAATAACCAAGTTTAAGATTTAAAATTAGTTCATTAATTAAAATTTTTTTCTCGTAATTAAATAAGCTCTTGTTTTTATCTATTTTTACAATTTTTAGATTGTTTTTTTTCATGGTTAAATTCTAGATTCAATAAATTTAATAATTTCTGGATGGTAATAACTAAAACAAGAATAAGAAACTAAATAATGGCCTGCTGCACTCTTTTTCATTTCTTTCTGTAATTTCTTATCAAGAACTTCAAATTTTTTTTCACTTCTAAGTTTTTCTTTACCTTCAGGCCAAACCTCTTCCCATCCTCCTTTCATTTTTTCTTTAACTTTACAATCTTTTCCATTAATAAAAATTTTTCTATCTGTGTGGCTAGGTGTATCAATCCATTTTACACCCGGAATATTTCCTAAATCTTTTTTCATCCAGACGCTATTGCTATGCCAATCTCCTTCACCATCTACAGGGCTATGAAAAACTAAAGCATCTATTCTTTTAAAACTTTTTAGTTCATCAATTTGCATTTTTCTGAGTGGAGTGTTTGGATTTCTATCCCAACAATTAGGCATGAATGAAATAGTTGCATTAAAGTCCTCTGGATAAAGACCTTTGTGTCTAAGTGTATCTATGCCTCCACAGGATAATCCAGACATAAATATTTGATTTCTTGGAGTTCCTTTTGAAACTAATTCGTCAATTATTTCTTTATTTACATTAGCTCTTTTACTTATTCCCCATTTTTCTAAAATACAATCATACCAAGGTTGGTGAAATGCACCTTTGAATTTCCATCCACATCCATATCCATCATCTCCACCTGCTTTATGTAATCTTCCATTAAGCATTAAAACTAATTCTTTACCTTTTATTTTTGTCCCTGATATTTGACCAAGTTGTTTAGGAACATGATCTTTACATTCACCCCATTTTTTTTTAACCACCCAACCACCTTTATTAAAAATCATAATAATTTTATTTGCAGGGTCTGGAATATCTGTTCCTTTAATAATTTTTACTTTTTTTCCGTCACTATAGATAAATGCGTCTCCCTTTATATCTCCACTTTTACAATCACGTGCATATGAAATTGAGTTAAATAAAAATAGTATAGACAATGCAAAAAAAATTTTTTTCATTCTTTACCTTTAAGTATATCTGGTGTTTGCCAATTCAAACTTTGACCACTATCTATTGCCAAAACTTGACCTGTAATAGAACTATTTTTTATAAAAAAGTCAACTGCATTACAAATCTCATTAACATTAACTTGCTGTTTAAGTGGTGTAGCTAAATATTGACTTTTAAAATGTTTTTCCGATTGTCTTTTGTTTTTAATTGTTGGTCCAGGGGCTATTCCATTAACTCTTATGTTTGGTGACAAACTCATCGCGCTTGTTTTCGTTAAAGTATAAAGGCCTGTTTTACTTAATGTGTATGAGAAGAAATATGGAGTAAGCTTAAATATTCTTTGATCAATTATGTTGATAATATTGTTATTTTTGCCTCTGACATTTTTTGAAAACTCTTTTGATAAAAGAGCGGGAGCTTTAAGATTTGTAGAAATATGTTTTTCCCAGCTTTTAGATGTAAAATTTTCTAACTTATCATTTTCAAATAATGAGGCATTATTTATTAAGCAGTCAAAAAATTTCATTTTTGATTTTGAGAATTTAATAATTTTGATAATATCTTTTTCTTTACTAAGATCTCCCTTTACTAAATGAATTTTCGACCCATTATTTTGAAGCCTCTTTTTCAAATTTTCAGCTTTTACTTTTGATTTATTATAATGAATTATAATTTGTTTATTTGGTCCTGATAATTTTTCAGCTATTGCAGCACCTATTCTAGTTGCTCCACCAGTAATTATTATCCTCTGTGTTTCCATTTCTTATCTCTTTTTTTTGTAACCTTAGTTCCTGGCATACCCATAGTTGATCTACCTTTTGGATAAAGCTTATTTTTTACATCATACTGTCTTATTTTAGGATTTAATGTGATTTCTAATTCTGTACTTTCTAATTTTCTTATTTCATCTCGTATTTTAGCTGCTTCTTCAAATTCTAAATTAGAAGCTGCTTCTTTCATTTTTTTGTCTAAAGCTTTTAGATGTTTTTTAAGATTTCCACCAACATTAGATCCCTCACTTATTTTAACATAATCTTTTTCATACACACTCTCTAAAATATCGCTTATTTCTTTTTTTACTGACTTAGCATCTATCTTGTGTTTTTTATTATACGCAAGTTGAATTGATCTTCTTCGATCAGTTTCTTGCATAGCTTTTTTGATACTCTTAGTTTCCTTATCTGCATACAAAATTACCTTTCCCTCAACATTTCTTGCTGCTCTCCCAATTGTTTGAATCAGAGAAGTCTCAGATCTTAAAAAACCTTCTTTATCTGCATCTAGAATTCCAACTAATGCACACTCTGGTATATCTAAACCTTCTCTCAAAAGGTTTATTCCAACTAAAACATCAAATACACCCATTCTTAAATCTCTCATTATCTCTATTCTTTCGAGAGTATCGATATCAGAATGCAAATATCTAACCTTGACCCCATTTTCATGAAGGTATTCTGTTAAATCTTCAGCCATCTTTTTTGTAAGAGTTGTAACTAAAACTCTATGATTATTTTCAACTACTTTTTTACATTCATGCATGAGATCATCCACTTGATTTTTAGCTGGTCTAATTTCAACTGGTGGATCTATTAGTCCTGTAGGTCTGATAACCTGATCTATATACTTTCCTTTTGTTTGCTCTAACTCCCATGGCCCTGGTGTTGCTGACACAAATACTGTTTGAGTTCTCATTAAATCCCATTCCTCAAATTTTAATGGTCTGTTATCCATACATGATGGGAGTCTAAATCCATATTCTGCTAAAGTGCTTTTTCTTGATCTATCACCTTTGTACATTCCATTTAGCTGCGGAACAGTAACATGGCATTCATCAACAAAAATTAAAGTGTTGTCTGGAAAGTATTCAAAAAGAGTGGGGGGTGGTTCACCTGGTTTTCTTCCAGATAAAAATCTAGAATAATTTTCTATACCAGCACAAGATCCAGTCGCTTCTATCATTTCGAGGTCAAATTTAGTTCTTTCTTCTAATCTTTGTGCCTCAAGTAACTTATTTTCTGCTTTATGTTTTTTTAATGTAATTTCTAATTCCTTTTTTATATTTATGATTGCCTGTTCAATAGTTGGTTTAGGAGTGATGTAATGGCTGTTTGCATAAACTTTTACCAAACTTAATTCTCTAACCTGATCTCCAGTTAGAGGATCAAATTCCTCTATTTTTTCAAGTTTATCTCCAAATAAACTTAATCTCCAAGCTCTATCCTCTAGGTGGGAAGGAAAAATTTCTAAATATTCACCTCGGGCTCTAAAGGTACCTCTATAAAAATTTTGATCATTACGCTTATATTGAAGTGCTACCAAAGACTTGATTATTTGTTCTCTATTATATTCATAATTTTTTTGAAGGGTTAAAGTCATTTTACTATATGCTTCAACTGAGCCTAAACCATATATACATGATACACTTGCAACTATTAATACATCATCTCTTTCGAGAAGAGATCTTGTTGCTGAGTGTCTCATTCGATCTATTTGTTCATTAATAGATGCTTCTTTTTCAATATAGGTATCTGATCTAGGTACGTATGCTTCAGGAGTGTAATAATCATAATAAGAAACAAAGTATTCCACCGCGTTATCTGGAAAAAAAGTTTTCATCTCACCATAAAGTTGGGCAGCCAGAGTTTTATTGGGGGCTAAAATTAAAGCTGGTCTATTTGTGGCTTCAATAACTTTTGCCATTGTAAATGTTTTTCCAGAACCTGTTACTCCAAGTAAAACTTGATTAAATGCCTCTTTATTAGCTCCATTTACTAATTTTTTGATAGCCTCTGGCTGGTCTCCCGCTGGTTTAAAATCTGATTTAATTTTGAATTTTTTTCCACCCTCAAGTTTTCCACTGATTTTTGGATTTTTACTCTGAATATCTGTAATTAAATCTTGATAAGTATTTTCCATATATTAAGAAAGTAGTAGAATTAAATTATATTTCAATGAGCATAATATCAGACAGTTTAAAGAGAATTAAGCCATCACCAACTATTGCTGTAACTCAAAAGGCTAGAGAACTAAGAGCAGCAGGAAAAGATGTAATTGGGCTTGGTGCAGGTGAACCAGATTTCGACACTCCAAATAATATTAAAAATGCAGCTATTAAAGCTATTAAAAAAGGAGACACTAAATACACTGCAGTGGATGGAACTCCAGCATTAAAAAAAGCTGTTGTTGGCAAATTCAAAAGAGAAAATAATCTTAGTTATTCAACTGATCAAATAACAGTTGGAACTGGAGGAAAACAAGTTCTCTACAATGCTTTTATGGCAACTCTAAATAAAGGTGATGAAGTTATTATTCCAGCACCATTTTGGGTTTCGTACCCAGACATGGTTCTTTTAGCCGGAGGAAAACCTAAAATAGTAAAATGTACTGAACAAGAAGGTTTTAAACTAACAGTAAAAAAACTTAAAAAAGCTATTTCAAAAAAAACAAAATGGATAATATTAAACTCACCATCAAACCCTACTGGAGTGGGATATACTAAAAAAGAAATTCAAAACTTAGCTAAAGTTTTAATTAGAAATAAAAAAGTCTTTATCTTAAGTGATGATATTTATGAACATGTTAGATATGATAACTTTAATTTTTTTACAATTGCTCAAATTTCAAAATTAAAAGAAAGAACACTCACAATGAATGGTGTTAGTAAATCTTATGCCATGACAGGATGGAGAATAGGATATGCAGCAGGACCAAAAGAGATAATTAAAGCTATTGGTAAAATTCAATCTCAATCGACTTCAAATCCTTCGTCAATAAGTCAAGCAGCTGCTGTTGAGGCACTGAATGGAAATCAAGGTTTTATCAAAAAGAGATCAAATGCATTTAGGCAAAGAAGAGACTTTGTAGTGAAAACTCTAAATGGTATTAAAGGAATAAGCTGCTTAAAACCTAATGGAGCATTCTATGTTTTTCCTAGCTGCAAAGGTCTCTTAAATAAAAAAACAAAATTAAAAACTGATACTGATTTTGTAAAAAAGTTACTAGAAAAAGCAAACGTAGCTGTTGTTCAAGGTTCAGCATTCGGCTTAGATGGATATTTTAGAATTTCTTATGCAACTTCAATGAAGAATTTAAAAAAATCGATGGATAGAATTAAATCTTTCTGCGAAGGTTTAGAATAGGTAATATTATTGTTGTTCCAATATTTTTCTAGCAGGTGTAGTCTTTTTTATCCAAGATTTAGGGATAGTGTTCACTCCTTTTAATGCTGCGAAATATGCTCCAATAAAGTTGACTCTTGAACAATTACAGCCACCAGCTTTAATTGTTCTTAAAATCGCATTTTTATAATTTTTTGAATTAATAATTGAGTGAATTGAGCTGTTAAAAGTTCCAGGATAGCTACATGCCATTCCCAATTTTCTAACTATCATAGGGTGAGGCTTTGATTTATATTTTTTCACTTTTAGAATATCTTCTATAACATTTTTAAAATATGAATTTTTTTTGAATTTTTTTATGAATTCGTTTATTGGATCTTTGCTACCTTTAAGAGCAAAATCAAGCAGATAAAATTTTGCTAAAGCATATTTGAGGCTAATTTTTGAAGCAGTTACTGTGGAGATAATTTTTTTTACACTATTTAAATTGTAGCCATACAAAAAATAGGGAAGAGCAGCACAATAACCATCTGACTCATTTACCTTTATACCTCCAGTTATTTTTTTTTCAGCCTTTATATTTTTGACAGTTTCTATTATATTTTGATGAATCCAAGGTCCTTTAATTATTCCTCGCCAATCCTTAACTTTTCTATATTTCGCTCTTAGTCGCAAATTTTTCCAGTACATACTTCCTGGACCAAAATTTTTTATAATATTTTTTTTAAATCTTTTCTCAATATTTTTGTTATCATCAAGCAATGTTTTAAACATTACTTGACCAATTTCATTATATCCTGAAACTTTTCCAGTCTTGATATTATAAAATGGACTTTTATTTTTTTTTAAGAAAGTAAAATCTTTTTTTCCCTTAATGTAACTTAGAAGTTTTTTTTGATTATAAACCCAATGCAATGGTCTAGCCGCTGCATCAGCCACGGTGGCTCCTAAAAAAACGTGTAAATTGTTCTTCACTTTACTTATGCGAAAGATGCTTTTCAGCCTCAAGAGCTGCCATACATCCCATTCCCGCAGCAGTTACAGCCTGTCTAAAAGTTTTGTCCTTCACATCTCCTGCAGCGTAAACTCCAGGAACATTAGTTTCTGTAGAATCTGGCTTGGTAATCAAATATCCTTCATTGTCCATTTTTAATTGATCTTTGAATAGAGAAGTTGCTGGATCATGACCAATTGCAACAAACAATCCATCAACCTTAATTTCTTCTATTTTATTTGTTTTCACATTTTTTACCTTAATACCTTTAACATTCTTAGGTTCTTTATCACCTATTACATCTTCAATGACTGTATCCCAAATGATTTCAATTTTTTTATTCTCCATTAATTTTTTTTGAAGCAATTTTTCAGCTCTCAAACTATCTCGTCTATGAATTAATTTTACTTTTGAAGCAAATTTAGTAAGAAAAATTGCCTCCTCTACAGCTGCATTTCCACCACCAACTACTGCTACTTCTTTTTCTTTAAAGAAAAATCCATCACATGTAGCACACGCTGAAACTCCAAAGCCTCTAAATTCTTGTTCTGATTTAATATTAAGCCATCTTGCTTGAGCACCAGTTGAAATAATAATACTATCCGCAGTAAATTTTTGACCAGTATCTCCTACTGCCTCAAATGGTGTAGATTTTAAATTGACTGACTGAATATGATCTTGGATCATTTCTGTTCCAACTGCCTTGGCCTGATCTTTCATTTGATCCATTAACCAAGGTCCTTGAATAACATCAGCAAATCCCGGGTAATTTTCAACATCTGTTGTTGTCGTTAACTGTCCTCCGGGCTCAGATCCATAAACTAAAATTGGATTTAACATTGCACGCGCCGCATAAACTGCAGCAGTATATCCAGCTGGACCGGATCCAATTATTAACACTTTTGTGTGTTTAGTTGGATTTTGACTCATATGAAAGCTATATAGTAATTAATGAATAAATTAAAAGGTATATTATTGACTCAAGGTATGCATGGAATGATTAGCCAAGTAGAGGGACTGGCAAAAGCATTAGATATTGATTTTACACACCATACAGTTGAACTAAATAATTTTTGGAAAATGATTCCACCAAAACTTACACCAATTACTCAAAGTGTTTATAAAAAGATTAATCAATCAGAGTTTGATTTAATTATTTCTTGTGGACGAAAGAGCGTAATTCCGTCAATTCATTTAAAAAATAATTCAAAAAAAAAAGTATTTAACATTCATATCCAAGATCCTAAAGTAAACTTTAATCATTTTGATTTCATTGTTGCTCCTGAGCACGACTCTATAAATGGTCAAAATGTAATTAATACAAAGGGAGCAATTCACTATCTCACAGATGATGAAATTATCAAAAATAAAGATTATCTAAATTCCTTTGTCAAAAAAGACCAAAGAAAAATTTGCTCGTTAATTTTGGGTGGTCCAACAAAGTATTATGATTATTCTTCAGCGAATATAAAAAATATTTTTTCCAATTTAAATGATTTACTAAAAAAAAATGATTTTCAACTTGTTGTAATTCCATCAATGAGGACTCCGAAAAATTCAATAGATTATGCTAGAGAATATTTTGGCAAAAATCATACAATTATAGATAATGTAGATAAAAAAGCTTATTTATCTGCTCTATATATGTCTGAGGTTATAATTATAACCTGCGACTCAAGCTCAATGATCTCAGAAGCAGCATTAACTGGAAAACCTATATATGTCGCAAATATTTTACCAAAAAAAAATGATAAAAGATTTCAAAAATTTAGAAACTTATTCAGAGAATTAAATATAATAAGAAATTTAGGTGAAGAAGAGCAAAATTGGAACTACCAAAAACTAGATGAAACGAATAGAGTAGCAAAAATAATCAAACAAAAAATAAATTCTTAATGACTTTTTTAAATTCAATTCAAAATCAATCTAAAAAGCATGAATTTCCTTTTGATCATTATGAATATCATAACGCTCTCACAAATGAAGCGATAGAGGAAATAGTCAAAGCCGACATTCCAGATTTAAGTAAACATAATCTTAACTACGATGGCACAAGAGCAATAGATGGTGGAGCTGCGGAGTTTAGGGAAGGTGATTCTTCAGGTGGTAAGGCTATTAAATTCAGATGTTTTGTTACAAAGCAAAATGCTCTACAATTTCCTCATTTAGTAAAATTTATTAATGAATTACAGTCTAAGGAAGTTTATGAAAAAGTTTCAAAAATGATAAATAAAGATCTATCAAATTCATATGTTAGATTAGAAGTTATTTGTGATCGAGAAGGTTTTTGGCTTAAGCCTCATTGTGATATTAAAGAAAAACTTATGTCAGGATTAATATTTGTAAATAATGCAAATGAATCTGAAGATTTGGGCACAGATTTTTACAATGAGAAATTAGAAAAAGTGAAAACGGTTCCTTATAAACATAATTATGGTTATTTATTTACTAGTGGACCAAATACTTGGCATGGGATGGAAAAGAAGAAAATAGCTAAAGAAAGAAGATGTATCCAGGTAAACTATGTAACATTTGAAACTGATTGGAAAGTAAATAATTAAATATCCTGAAGAGAGGTAACTTCAACTCTTTTAGTTTTAAGTGACTTAATAGCCTCTAAACATGCTAGTGCAGTTGACATATTTGTACAGTAAGGAACTTTATTTTTAAGAGTTCCTCTTCTTAAAGCAATTGCATCATCTAATCTATGTTCACTTACACCTCCACCAGTATTAATAACAAGTCCAATTTTTTTAGAGTCTAAAACGTCAACTATGTGAGGAGAACCACTACTTACTTTATTTATAATTTTACATTTCATTTTATGCTTACGAATATATTCTGCTGTGCCTTTTGTTCCACATAATTTAAAATTTAACTTTATTAGTTCTTTGGCTAAATAGATCCCTTCATCTTTATGAGAGTCCTTCAATGATATAAATGCAAGGCCGTTTTTTGGCAATGAGTTTGCCGATGCAATTTGACTTTTGGCAAACGCCATTCCAAAATTCTTATCAAAACCCATAACTTCACCAGTAGACTTCATTTCTGGACCTAAAAGCAAATCACTATTAGGGAATTTATTAAATGGGAATACAGCCTCTTTAACTGCATACATATTTTTAGATTTATCTTTTAAATTAAATTTGGATAGTTTTTCTCCAGTCATTACTCTTGATGCAATTTTAGCAAGAGGCAAGCCTTTAGCTTTTGAAACAAATGGAACTGTTCTGCTAGCTCTAGGATTTACCTCGATTACATAAATTTCATCTTTTTTGATAGCAAACTGAATATTCATAAAACCTCGAACTTTTAAAGCTAAAGCTAACTTTTTTGTCTGATTTTCAATTTCTTTTATTAAGTAAGGTTTGATTGATACTGGAGGTAAGCAACAAGCAGAGTCTCCTGAATGAATTCCAGCTTCCTCGATATGTTGCATAATTCCTGCAACATGTACTTGCTTTCCATCTGATATTGCATCTACGTCGACTTCCATCGCATGATCAATAAACTTGTCTATCAAAATTGGGTTATCCTCAGCAGCTTTGAACGCCTCCTGAACAAATTTTTTAAGCTGACTTTTTTCATGAACAATTTCCATTGCTCTACCACCTAATACATATGAAGGTCTAATGACTAGTGGTAAGCCAATTTTTTCAGCAATTTGGATTGCTTGTTTATAAGTTTTTGCAATTCCACTTTTCGCTTGTTTTAGTTTTAATTTATTTAGAAGATTTCTAAATCGATTTCTGTCTTCTGCTAAATCAATTGAAGTATATTGTGTTCCTAAAATAGGAAGTTTATTATCATGTAAAAATTTAGCTAATTTAATTGGAGTTTGTCCTCCAAACTGAGCAATAATACCAATTAAATTTCCTTTTTCCTTCTCTTTCTTGATTATATTAAAAACATATTCCTCTTTTAAAGGCTCAAAATATAATCTGTCACTAGTATCATAATCAGTTGAAACTGTTTCGGGATTACAATTGACCATAATTGTCTCAAAACCGGCATCTTTTAGTGAAAAGCTTGCCTGACAACAACAATAATCAAATTCAATTCCTTGTCCTATTCTGTTTGGTCCTCCACCTAGTATAATAATTTTTTTTTTAGCTGATGGATTGGCCTCACACTCAGAATTTATTGAGAAATTTCTTTGATAAGTTGAGTACATATAAGGTGTGAAGGATTTGAACTCAGCTGCACAAGTATCAACTTTTTTAAAGACGGGTAAAATTTTGAGGGCAGTTCTTTTTTGTCTAACTATATCTTCTGAAATATTAGATAATTCTGCTAATTTTTTATCGGAAAAACCAATAGATTTAATCCTATTCAATTCGTTAAAATTTTTTGGAAATCCTTTTTTTTTAATTTTTATTTCATTATCCACTAATTCTTTTATTTGTTCTAAGAACCATGGATCAATTTTAGATAATAAAAATATTTTTTTTAAATTAATTTTTTTTCTAATTGCCTCAGCAACCAGCAGCAATTTATTTGGAATATTGTCTTTTAGTTTTTTTTCAATTTGATTTTTACTTAAATTAAATATTCTGTCTAATCCTGAAAAACCAGTCTCAAGAGAAACCAAAGCTTTTTGTAGCGACTCTTTAAAATTTCTTCCAATTGCCATTGCCTCTCCAACAGATTTCATTGAAGTACCTAGAGTGGCTGGAGAAGTCGAAAATTTTTCAAAAGTAAATCTTGGAATTTTCGTAACTACGTAATCAATACTTGGCTCAAATGATGCTGGGGTGACTTTAGTAATCTCATTTTTTAATTCATCCAATGTGTAGCCAATAGCAAGTTTTGCTGCGACCTTTGCAATTGGAAAACCTGTTGCTTTTGATGCTAGAGCTGATGATCTTGATACTCTTGGATTCATCTCAATTATAACCATACGACCATTTTTAGGATTAATAGCAAACTGAACATTTGAACCACCAGTTTCAACTCCAATCTTTCTCAAGCATGCTATCGAAGCGTTTCTCATAATCTGGTATTCTTTATCAGTTAATGTAAGTGCAGGAGCCACTGTGACTGAGTCTCCGGTGTGTATACCCATTGGATCAACATTTTCAATTGAGCAGACGATTATACAATTATCTTTTTTATCTCTTACAACTTCCATCTCAAATTCTTTCCATCCCTCTAAACATTCTTCGACAAGTACTTGACTTACAGGAGACTCGTGTAATCCGTTTTTAATAATCCTTAAGAAGTCCTTTTTATTTTTAGCTATTCCACCTCCAAGACCTCCAAGTGTAAATGCTGGTCTAATAATTGCAGGTAAACCAATTTTTTTTAAAATTCTCGATGCTTGATTAATGTTGTTAACTATTTTGGATTTAGGCAAATCTAAACCGATATCGATCATGTTTTTTCTAAACTTCTTTCTATCCTCTGCATTTTCAATTGCTCTTGAATTTGCTCCAATTAATTCTATTTTATATTTTTTCAAAATTCCTTTTTTTTCAGCTTCAATTGCAAGATTAAGAGCTGTTTGGCCACCCATTGTAGGAAGAATTGCATCTGGTTTTTCTTTTTTAAGAATTTTTTCTAAAATTTCTAAAGTAATAGGTTCTATATAAGTTTTATCAGCAACGTCAGGATCAGTCATGATAGTTGCTGGGTTCGAATTAATCAAAATAACTTTATAACCTTCATCTCTTAAAGCTTTACATGCTTGTGTTCCTGAATAATCAAACTCACAAGCTTGACCAATAATAATTGGTCCAGCACCAACAACTAATATTTTTTTAAGATCTTTTCTTTTTGGCATTTTTTTTTATATTGTTAATAAATTCTTGAAATAAATACACACTATCTTGCGGACCAGGATTTGACTCTGGGTGGTATTGAACAGAAAACACTGGTTTATCTTTTAATTTTATACCTTCGATACTATTATCAAATAAAGACTTATGAGTAACTTTGATAGTTTTAGGCAAGTTTTCTTCTACAACTTCAAAGCCATGATTTTGACTAGTTATTTCTACTTTATTACTTATCAAATTTTTAACAGGATGATTTGCACCTCTATGTCCTAGTTTCATTTTCTTTGTTTTGCCACCTAATGCTAAAGCAAGAATTTGATGGCCAAGACAAATACCAAATAATGGTAAATTTTTTTTAATAAGATCTTTAATTATACTAATTGCATATTTTCCAGTGGCAGCTGGATCCCCTGGACCATTAGATAAGAAAATACCATTTGGTTTAAGTGATAGAATTTTTTCAGATGATGTTTTGCAAGAAACTACTGTAACTTTACAATTAAAGTCAGAAAAATATCTCAAAATATTTTTTTTTATTCCATAATCTATAGCAACCACATGAAATGAACTTTTAGTATTTTTTTTATATCCATATTCCTTTTTCCAAGTCTTAAGCCCTTTCCAAATATAATTTCTTGGTGTAGTTACTTTCTCCGCAAGATCTAAATTTTTTAACCCACTCCATTTAATTGTGGAATTTGTAAGTTTACTTATATTAAACTTACCCTTTTTTGAATATGCAATTGTTCCTTTTGGAGCACCTTTATCCCTTATAAAATTAGTTAAACCTCTTGTATCTAAGCCTGTTATTCCAACTATTTTATTTTTTTTAAGCCAGGAGTTTAAATGTTGAAAGGATCTATAATTTGATGGTGAAGTTATTTCTGAATTAAAAATTACTCCTTTAGTCCATATCTTATCAGATTCAAAATCCTCTTTGTTGGTTCCAACATTTCCAATGTGTGGGAACGTAAAATTTATAATTTGTCCTGCATAGGATGGGTCTGATATAATTTCTTGGTATCCTGTTAATGAGGTATTAAAGCAAACCTCTCCTGTCGCATGCCCTTGATAACCAATGCCAATACCTTTAAAAACTTTCTTATTTTCAAGAACTAAAATAGCTGTGTTGATTTGTATATTTTTTGAGTTAGTTTTTTTTACTTTTTTGATCAATTACAACTCATAAGTTAAAGGTTAATACAATAATTGATTTATTATCGCAACAGAGATGTATTAAAAAATTGTAAAAAAACAATTTTTCTTTTGAAGATTTTTATCTTTAAAGTAGATTAAAAAATTATGCTATTAAAAGAAACAATCGAAACTGAATACAAAAATGCTTTAAAGGCCAAAGATAAAACAAAAATCTCAACTTACAGGTTAATTCTGTCCTCAATCAAGGATCTAGATATATCAAATAGATCCGGCCCCAACAAAAAAGAGACAGATGATGATGATATAAAAAAGCTTTTAAAAAAAATGGTTAAACAACGAGCCGAATCGATAGATATTTATAAAAAAAATAACAGAACAGACCTTTTAGAAATAGAGCAAAATGAATTTAATATTTTAACAGGATTTTTACCTAAACAACTTAGTGAGGAGGAAACTAAAAAAATATGTGAAGAGATAATTTCTAAACTTGGAGCAAGTTCAATTAAAGAAATGGGTAAAGTAATGGGGGAGCTTAAAAAACTACATGGTGACGAAATTGATTTTGCTAAGGCTGGTTCTCTAATAAAAGAATTATTAAATAATTAATGAAATATCCTAAAGAATATCTTGATGAAATAAAAACAAGATTAAAAGTTTCAACCGTTGTATCAAAATCTGTTTCTTTGAAAAAAAGGGGAAAAGAGTATGTTGGTTTGTCTCCTTTTAAGAATGAAAAAACACCATCTTTTACTGTAAATGATGAAAAAGAATTTTACCATTGTTTTGCAACATCAGAGCATGGAAATATTTTTGATTTTGTAATGAAAATTCAAAATCTAAAATTTGGTGAAGCAGTTAAACATTTGGCTCAATTAGCAGGGATGCAACCTTATATGTTTTCAAAACAAGATGAAATTAGAGAAAAAAAATGGAAGGAGTATCTCTCTATCTACAGTCAGTATGTTGATTTTTATCATAATGAGTTACTTAAAAAAGATGCTTATTTTAACGTAAGAGAATATTTAAAAAATAGATCTTTAGGTAAAGAGGAAGTTAAGAAATTTAAAATTGGATTTATAGAAAAAAATCCAAATTATTTTGATAAATTAAAAAAAGAATTTGATGAACAAACATTAGTTGACAGTGGTTTATTTTATTTAGATGAAAAAAAAAAAGTTTTTGTTGAAAGATTTAGAGGTAGATTAATTTTTCCAATAAACAATATATCAGGACAACCAATAGCTTTAGGGGGAAGAATAATTGAAAAGTCAGATTATTTAGCCAAATATATAAACTCCCCTGAGACCACTTTTTTCAAAAAAGGTTCAAATTTATATAATCTGGATCTAGCAAGAAAATTGTCGAATAAATTAGATCATATATATTTAGTTGAAGGTTATATGGATGTAGTGGGTTTAAGTAAAAATGGAATTGAAAATGCTGTCGCAAATCTAGGTACATCACTAACTGATAGACAAATTTTAACACTTAATCAGTTTTTTAATGATATTATTATTTGTTTTGATGGAGATGAAAGCGGATACAAAGCTGCGCTAAGAGCTGCAGAAAATTCTATCAAAGAATTAAAACCTGAAAAAGAAATTTCTTTTTTATTTTTACCAGAAAAAGAAGACCCAGATAGTTATATTAATAAAAATGGTAAAAAAAGTTTTATAGATTTTACTAATCAAACTAAATTATCGATACATCAATTTATTTTTAGTCATTATAAAAAACAGACTGAAAACAATCCATCATCTAGGGCAGTATTTGAAAAAAAACTAAGAGAAATAGCCAATACTATCAAAGATGATTTTATTAAAAAATATGTCCTTGAATATTTCTTAGAAAATATTGCTGAGTTAACCCCACACATAAATCAAAATAAAAAAAAGTTTTATGTTAAAAAAGCAAAAACATTAGAGACTACAAAAAAATATTTTAATGAAAGTCAGTCACTGACTGGTGTTGAACTTAAAGAATTTTCATTGCTTTATTTAATTATGAATAACTTAGACTTGTTAAAATCAAAAATTCATTTGATTGAAAATATAAAATTATTTACTAAGGTAAATATTCAAATATATAATAAAATTATTTCAAAATTAAAATCAGAAGATAGCTTATCAATAAAAACACTAGATTTAGACATTCAGCTAATAAACAAAATAAATAAGTTTGCTCCTATCAAACATATTTTGAAAAATAAGTCTGATAATGAAAATCAAATAATTGAATTATTAGATGATATTAGTCGTGATCTAAATAATTATGATTTAGAGTTTAGAATTCAAGAATTAGAATCAAAGTTTTCAAAAGATCTAAGCGAAGCCACATTTAACGAGCTAAAAGAGCTTAAAAAAAAGCAAAATATCAATTAATAGTCTCAAATTAATAATGGATTTTTACAGATTTGACATTATATAAGACTCTTCAAATTTAATTGCTGTGGAAAGAATAATTACTAAATCATTTGCCAGATTAATGGGTCGAGGTACTCATAGAGGTTTCATTACTTACGAAGAATTAAGTAAATCACTAGGCAAAAGAAATTTATCTGATGAAAACTTGTCTCAAGCTTTCATTCATATTTTAAATGAAAATGTTGTTTTGGTTGAAAAAAAATCTGATTTTAAAGTTTTAAGAAAAAAAGAGTCAACAAAAGAAGAGGGAAAAACAATTGAAAAAAGTGACGATCCAATAAGAATGTATCTTAGAGAAATGGGTGGTGTCGAACTTCTTTCAAGAGAGGGTGAAATAGCAATTGCAAAAAGAATTGAAGCAGGAAAAGATGTAATGTTAATAGCATTATCTCAGAGTCCAATTACAGCATTACAATTTTTTGAATGGAATGAAAAATTACAAAAGGATGAAATTTTAGTAAGAGAGATTATAGATATCGATACAAACTATATGGAGGATGAGTCAACAGGTCCTAGTGCTAAACAAAAAAATGCTGGAGAAGTAGATAAAGAGGATGGATCAACTGAAGACGATGATGATTTTAATCCCACACTTGCAGCAATGGAAACTGAAATTAAACCAAAAGTACTCAAAACAGTTCATACTCTTACAAAAGAATATAATAAATTAATTAAATATCAAAAAGAAAAGTTGGACTGTCTCTTAAATTCAAAAATTTTTTCAAATGCAAAAGAAAAAGGCTACGAAAAAATAGTAAAAGACATACTTGAAAATATTAAATCCCTACAATTATCTCCATCTGTCCTAGAAGACCTTGTTCAGAAACATTATACAGAGAATAAAAAAATTATTTCTTTAGAAGGGAATCTTTTGAGGCTTGCTATGGATCATAAAATTTCTAGGAATGAGTTTATCAAGTTTTATATTGGAAATGAAATCAACCCTAATTTAAAAAAGTTTTTAGATACTAATACAGTTTGGAAACAATTTTTTACAAAAAATAAAAATGAATTTAAAAATATAAGAGAGAGGCTAATCGAAATAAGTACAAAACTTGGAATGTCTGTAACAGATTTTAAAAAATTAGTAAGCAGAGTACAAAAAGGTGAAAAAGAATCCAGAATAGCAAAAAAAGAAATGGTCGAAGCTAATTTAAGATTAGTTATTTCAATAGCAAAGAAATATACAAATAGAGGATTACAATTTTTAGATTTGATTCAAGAAGGTAACATTGGGTTAATGAAAGCGGTTGATAAGTTTGAATATAGAAGAGGCTATAAGTTTTCAACTTATGCAACTTGGTGGATAAGACAAGCAATAACGAGATCTATAGCTGATCAAGCTAGAACAATCAGAATTCCAGTTCATATGATAGAAACAATTAATAAAATTGTGAGAACTCAAAGATTAATTTTAAGTGAATTTGGAAGAGAAGCTACCCCTGAAGAATTAGCAAAAAAACTTAGAATGCCATTGGATAAAGTAAGAAAAGTTTTAAAAATTTCAAAAGAACCAGTTTCTTTAGAAAAACCAGTAGGGGATGAAGAAGATAGCAGTTTAGGTGATTTCATTGAAGATACAAAAGCTTTGGCTCCATTAGAACAAGCAATAAAATCAAATTTAGGTGAGGCAACAACAAAAATTTTATCAACTTTAACTCCAAGAGAAGAAAGAGTTTTGAGAATGCGTTTTGGTGTAGGGATGAATACCGATCATACTTTAGAGGAAGTTGGACTTCAATTTTCAGTTACAAGAGAGAGAATTAGGCAGATTGAGGCTAAAGCTTTAAGAAAACTAAAACATCCTAGTAGATCAAAGCAATTAAAAAGCTTTTTAGAGAGTTAGCTTTAATTGGGCCGTTAGCTCAATAGTAGAGTACTGCATTGACATTGCAGGGGTAGTTGGAGCGTAACCAACACGGCCCACCAGAGGTAAAAATGGATAAATATCTTAGCAAAGAAAAAATCACAATTGGAGTTGCAGCACACGGAAATTTGATATCTACAAAAAACTGTATTCAAGCAATAAAGAATTCACTAGATGGTGTCTATGAAGTTATATTAATTGATGATTTTTCACCAGACAAAGGGGAAATTAAAGATTATTTTTTAAATCAAAAAAAAGAGTTTAAGGAAATTAAAGTTTTTCATTTTTCAGAAAACCTGGGATATACGCAAAGTGTTAATTGTGTTTTGTCAAATTCAACTAGTGAAAAGACTATTTTCGTTTCTAATGATATCTATATAACTCCTTTTTTTTTAGAGGAATTAATTAATATATCAGATTTCAATGAGAATATTGGCTATGTAAGAGGTGTTTCAAACTTTGTTGATAATAATTTAGAAACACATAATATTAGTCTTAAAGATAAAAATCATATTCACCTCAATGAAATTTCTAAAGAAATATTTTCAAAAGAAAAAAATAATTTTATTGATGAAGATTATCTAGTTGGAGATTGTTTTTTAATTAACAGAAAATTGTTGAATAAAATTGGATATTTTGACTGTAATAATTTTAAAGATTATTTTTCAGATCTTGATTTCAGTATTCGCACTAAAGCACTTGATTTTAGATGTGTATTGTCCAAGGGGGCTTTTTGTTATCACCATAGAAATATTAATTTTGATTATCTTCCAAAAAATGAAAGAAATAAAAAATTATTTAAAAGACAATATACTTTAGCTGAGGATTGGGCTCGTTTTAAAATCAAGTATAATTTTCCAATTAATTTGGTTTATCCAGGAATTAATAAAATGAATTTTGATGAAATCAAAAATAGAGTTGGTAAAAAAGATTTTATTGAAAAAAAAGATTATTCTCAATATCTTATTTAATTGAAATAAAATTATAAATTTATTAGATGTTTAAAAAAATCAACTTTAATTATTTTTTCTATTTTTTTTTAATATTTACTTCAATAATCTTAATTGAAGGAGTCTTTAATCATTACCATTATTTATTTCACAATTTTACTAGTCCGTCTAATTGGTATAATTGTACAGTATTTTATACTAAGCATCATGGAATATTAGATCAAATAAGTAGAACTATTTGGTTTGAAAATGGTATTGTCGAAAATCTTCAATTAATCTTGTTAATATTAGCAACTTTTTACTTTTATTTTTTCATGAAAAATAAGAACAATCTAAATTTCAAATTAAGTCAATATATATATGTAATATACATATTAGGTTTATTGTATTATTTTTTTGAGGAAATGTCATGGGGTCAACATTTTTTTAAATGGGATACACCAAATTTAATTTCTGAAATCAACGATCAAAATGAAACTAATATACATAATATTTCAAATTTATTTAATCAGTTACCCAGAAATTTACTTTTGATATGGTGCTCATTAACTTTCTTAATCATTAAATCCTCATTTATTAGTAAAAATAGAAATTTATATTTATTTTTATATCCAAATGATAATTTAAAGAAAATTTCTAAAATATTGATATTTTTTACGTTAATCTTATTAATATATAAATTTTTTCCATCAAATTTATATTTGATTGATGCAGGCTCTCATCAAGAACCAGCTCAACTTATGTGGAAAAATAAGATTATAATTAATCCTGAAATAAAAGATAAGATCTTAATTTTTGGCTTGGATATTTTGTCTTTTAAATTTGTTAGAATAGCTGAATTGCAGGAGCTATTAATAGATTTTTACTTATTAACTCATGCATATTATTTATACAAAATAGTTAAATCAAATAATTACGAAAATTGATGTGTGGGTTAGTATCATATTTCAACCTGAATGAATTTTTAGCCAGGTTCTTCTGACTGCTATGGGAAATGATATTATTCATCAGATAATAATAAAATTACAAATCTAATAAAATTGTGCTAAAGCAAAATAAAACATCTGTTCTTGTCTAATTCTTGAAAGTGTTGTAAGTACATATTCAACTTTAAGGGCCTGTAGCTCAGTTGGTTAGAGCAGTACACTCATAATGTATTGGTCCCAGGTTCGAGTCCTGGCGGGCCCACCAAAAACGTGATTATTAATTAGAAAATTCTTCTAGAGTTTTGAACAATGCGTTAATGTTACCATTGTTAGAATTTAAGACTGAAGCAAATTCTTCCTTCTGAGTTCTTGCCAAACTTAGTCCCTCAATTATTAGATCTCTAATTAATGGGTTTTCAGGATCTTTAGTATAAACTCTCCAATCTATTTTTATTTCAGGCCTTTCATCAGTAGCCTTTAAAACACTTTTCACAATAGTGTAATTTTTATTAAGAATTTCTTTTTCTTGAACATCTATCTCAGGATTAGTGTATTCTGCTAACCTGCTAGAAAAACTTTTCAAAAAATATTGCTCAAATAATGAGGTGTATTTAACTTTTTGTTCGTCAGTTAAATTTTTTCTAGTGGCGCCCAGTGTATAAAAACCAATGCCCTGAATATCAACAGTATCTTTAGCAATTGATTTCAATTTTTCTATTTTTTGATCTTTTGTTATATTTTCAGAAAGTAGTTTAGAAGCTCTATTAACTGTAGACTGAACAAAAATATCAGGCTCTATAGAAAATGAATTAGTTGAGAATATTGTTAATATAAAAATAATTGATATTAATTTATTAGACATTAGAGCTTTAAGATTAATAATTAGTTTTCTATTTCTTCCCAATCACTATCATTTTGTGTATTCGTGACTCTCTTACTATTCAATATTTTTTGTTGTCGATCTTGTAAATATAAACTTTTAACCGATGCATAAAAATCCAAAGAATTTTTTTCTAAATTTTCAATTGAATCATAATTTTTTGCTCTGAAATCTACGCCCGCCGTACCTTTTGAGGTATAATAGTTTGCATCGTTAAAGTACTGTGTATCATTTTTAACAGTTACATTATACCAAGGATCTCCTCCAAAAAAATTTAGAGTAGAAGCTACAGCATCTCTTGCAGTACTAGGACCTAAAATTGGCAAAACAACATAGCAGCCCGGACCAGCACCCATTTTAGCAAAAGATTGTCCATAATCCTCTTTTTCATAACCTGTAAGACCAAAGTTTTCAGCAACATCCATAATACCTAAAACACCAATAGTGGTATTGATAATGAATCTTCCTGTATTGATACTCGCTTGTTTGAAATCCCCTTGTAAAATATTATTAGGTATAGTTGCTAAGTGAGATAAATTTTCTAGAGAATTACTAACACCTGTTTTAGCTGGAGATGGCAATTTTCTATAAACTTTTGCTAGCGGTTTAAAAATTACTCCATCCAATGTTTGATTTAGAGCAAAACTTGCTCTGTTAAATCCCTCCCAACATTCTTTTATCTCAGCTGGATTATTTTTTTTTAATAATAACTCACCATCTGATGAGGCACTAACATTTACAGTTAGCGCGATAGTTGTAATTAAAATTAATGAAATTTTTCTAATCATTATTGTTCTTATAATGTAATTTAAATTGATGTAAATTAAGAATTGTACTTAAATTAAGCAAAAATGTGGCCTAAAATAACAAAAAATTACTCACCTAACTTTAGCTTACCTAAAAGAGCAAAGAAAAAAATTCAATTTATTATCATCCATTACACTGGAATGAAAAAAGAAATTTCAGCAATCAAAAAATTATGTGATCACAAATCTAAAGTAAGTGCTCATTATTTTATTAAAAAAAATGGGGAAATAATTAACCTTGTTCCTGACTTGTATGAAGCTTGGCATGCAGGAAAATCAAATTGGAAAAGATATAACTCTCTTAACAAAAACTCAATTGGTATCGAAATACAAAATCAAGGACACCAATTTAGGTATGAAAAATTTTCATTAAAACAAATAAATTCTTTAATAAGATTGATAAAGAAACTAGTAAAATTATATAAAATAAACAGTAATAATATTTTGGGTCATTCTGACATAGCCCCAGAAAGAAAAAAAGATCCAGGTGAAAAATTTCCATGGAAATATTTGGGAAAAAATAAGTTGGTTAAATGGCATAACTTAAACGATAAAAGTCTTAAAAAACTCAGGTTAAAAAAATTAACTAATCTTGAGGAAAAACAATTCTTAAACAATATTTACTCTATTGGATATAATAGAATTAAGAATTTAAGATTAAGTCAAAGTAATAAAATTTTATTCCAATCATTTCAAAGAAGATTTAGGCAAAATTTAATTAATGGAAAATCTGATAAAGAATGTCTGATTATTAGTAAAAACCTTGTAAAATATTAGATAATTACTGTTGAAAAAAATTATATAAATTATAAATTGTCACTGCCAGATAAATGACTTGTCACTTTAATTTATTTTAAAGAGGAAAGTCCGGGCTCCGCAAGGATACAGTGCCAGGTAATACCTGGCGGGGGAAACCCCAGGGACAGTGCCACAGAAAATAAACCGCCATAACATGGCAAGGGTGAAAAGGTGTGGTAAGAGCACACCGGTTCTATTGGTAACAATGAACGCTGGAAAACCCCACTGGGAGCAAGACTAAGTAGAGATGACATTGTTGAAAAACTAAAAGCCATCCTTGGCTAGTCATCAGGGTTAGTTGCTTGAGCTTAAGAGTGATCTTAAGCCTAGACAAATGATAAGTTTAAATGACAGAACCCGGCTTATAGTTTATCTGGCAAATCTTCTTTAAAACTTTTTATAAATGTTCACGTTTTGACTCACTTTTTATAGGTCTAATAATCTTAAATAACCCAAATTTGGGGCTATTGACTCTGTTCAAAAAAACCCATAATATCCCATATATTCCCAAATTAAGGAATATAAAAATTTATGAATTATGTTTTTATCGAGTTACGAAAACAAATTAGACAAGAAAGGGAGGGTGTCAGTGCCTGCAAATTTTAGGTCTTACCTGTCCAATCTCGGTTATAATGGAGTAATTTGTTACCCATCATTTAATAATCAATCCATAGAAGCTTGGCCACAAGATAGAATAGAAAAGATTTCGAACACAATTGACTCATTAAATCCCTTTGAAGAAAAAAGAGATTTTTTTGCAACTTCAATTTTATCTGAAAGTATTAACTTACAATTTGACAGTGAGGGAAGAATCACACTTACAACAAAGTTATTAAAACATGCAAAAATAAAAAATAGTATGTTGTTTGTTGGTCAAGGAAAAATATTCCAGATATGGGAGCCAACAGCTTTTGAAAAATTTAAGGTTAACGCAAAGAAAAAATCAAATTTAAATCGTGCTAGCCTTAAGTGGGAGCATCAATTAAATAAATAACGAGGGGGATAAACAAAATGACAATTACCTTTAAAACACCAGAGATAAAAGAGCTACAACCAAGACTTTTAGTTTTAGGAGTTGGTGGAGCAGGCGGAAATGCAATAAACGAAATGATAGATAACGGTATGCAAGGAGTAGAGTTTGTTGCTGTTAATACAGATGCCCAAGATTTAAAACATAGCAAAGCAAAAGCAAAAATACAAATAGGATTAAACTTAACAAAAGGTTTGGGGGCTGGCGCAAAAATAGATATTGGTCAAGCGGCAGCTGATGAGTCTTTAAATGAAATAGTAAACACTTTGCAAGGGGCAAATATGGTTTTTATAGCTGCTGGAATGGGAGGTGGAACTGGAACTGGAGCAGCTCATGTTATTGCAAGAGCTGCAAAAGAGTTGAATATTCTAACAGTAGGTGTTGTTACCCTTCCTTTTTTATATGAAGGTCCATCAAGAATGAGAAGAGCTCAACAAGGTCTTGAAGAATTAAGAAAACATGTGGATACAATTATTGTAATTCCCAACCAAAATTTGTTCAAAATTGCTAATGAACAAACTACATTTAAAGAGTCCTTTAACCTTTCCAATAATGTTTTAATGCATGGAGTACAAAGTGTTACAGATTTAATGGTAAGACCAGGCATTATAAATTTAGATTTTGCTGATGTTGAAACTGTAATGGCTTCTATGGGTAAAGCAATGATGGGAACTGGTGAGTCTGAAGGAGAAGGAAGAGCTATGAAGGCTGCAGAAATTGCAATTAGTAATCCTTTAATTGATGATTATACATTAAAAGGTGCAAAAGGATTATTAGTTAATATTACTGGAGGTGAAGATCTTAAACTTTTTGAGGTTGATGAAGTGGTTAACAAGATAAGATCTGAAGTAGATGTAGAAGCTGAGGTTATTATTGGAGCAATAACAGACACTGCTCTTGATGGAAAAATAAGAGTTTCAATTGTTGCAACATCTTTGGATGGTCAACAACCAGAGTCAAAATCAGTTATTAATATGGTTCACAGAATACAAAATCGAAACCCAGGTTACTCTGACTTTTCTAATTTGGGACCAACACCATCGTTTAATTTTTCTGCTAATAATTCTGGTCCAGTATCACATGGTGCTAATGCATTAAAACTTGAAAATGAAATTACTTCTGAGACAATTAATCAGTCTGGAGTTCAAGAGGAAATAAATCAAGTTAATAATCAATATCATGAGGAGTTATTAAAAAATCAACAAGCTGAAAACATCGTTGAAAATACCTCAAAAGAAGAGGAGATTTCTTTTGCTCAAGAAGCAATTACAGAGTCACAAACTCCTTTAAATGAAGAAACCCAGGAAGATATTGACCTTAAAGAATTTGGAGTAGACTCTGAAGCTCCAGATTTATTTAACACAGATACTGATGAAACTATTTCAAATGACCTATTGTCTTCTGACTCAGATGAAAAAGAAGATGATTTAGAAATACCAGCATTTTTAAGAAGACAAAAAAACTAATGGTCTTCGAAAAAATAAATGGACGCCACCATAGTATCGGATAGCTTAAAACACTATCCAGTACTGCTAAAAGAAATTATTAGCGTTATTTCCCCTCTACATGGTGGCACATTTATTGACTGTACTTTTGGTCAAGGTGGATACAGTCAAGAAATTTTAAAAAATAAAGACTCCAAAGTAATTGCTTTAGATAGAGATGTTGAAAGTGGGATTATTGCAAAAAAAATACAAGAAAAATTCTCTAATCGTTTTATTTTTAAAAACTTAAAATTTAGTAAATTAGATAATCTAAAGTTAAAAAATGAAAATATTAAAGGGATTGTATTTGATTTAGGTTATTCATTAACTCAGATTAAAAATTTAGAAAAAGGTTTATCATTTAATTCATCTGGAAAGTTAAACATGAAGATGGGAATAAATGATTTTTCTGCAGATGAAGTTATCAACAATTTAGAACAAAAAGAATTAGAAAAAATATTTAAGTTTTTTGGAGATGAAAAAGATGCGAAATTAATTTCAAAGAATATAGTTAAACAAAGATTAGTTGAAAAAATTGATACACCTACCTTAGTTGATATAATAAAAAGATCTATAAAGAAGAAAAATCATAAGATCCATTGTGCAACTAAAACTTTTCAAGCTTTAAGAATATTTGTTAACAAAGAAATAAGTGAACTGATTTATGGGTTGATAAATTCAGTAAAAATCTTGAAAAAAGATGGAGTTTTAGCAGTCGTAACTTTTCATTCTTTGGAGGATAAAATTGTAAAGTATTTTTTTAAAAGCTTGTCTGAGCAAAAAAGTATTTCTAGATACGAACCTAAAGTAGATCAAAAAGAGTTTTTTTTTAAAATGCCATTAAAAAAGCCCATCGTCCCTTCTGAAAAAGAATTAAAAGAAAACCCACCATCAAGATCAGCTAAATTAAGATATTTAATAAAAAAAGAAAATGTTTATGAAATAGAGACTGATATTTTAAAAAAATTCGGTTATTTAATCGAAATAGAAAATTTAGGTTCTAAATTATGAAAAAGTCCATAGTACTTTTTTTAATTTTTTTTTTAATAATAAGCACTCCCTTAGTTAAAAATTCAACTAAAGATATAGATTATGAAATTTATTTGATTGAAGAAAACTTATTGTTTCTAAATAAAAGATTTAATGACTCCAAATTAGAATTTGACTATCTAAGTTCATCTGAAAAGTTATTAGAGTACCAAAAATTGTATTTTGAAAATTTATTAAAAAAAAAATCAATTAAAGAGATGAAGATAATGAATATTTCTCAGGGTAAAATATTTATTAGTGATTTATCAATATTGAAAAAAGATGAATAAGATCTCAAAAAAATTTGTTTTACAAGAAAATAATAATGAATTTCATTATCAAAAAAATAAATCAGAGATAAATATAAAATTTAATCGTGTAGCATTTATTTTTTTTATATTTTTTTGTATTTCGATAATTTATTCAATTCATTTAATTCATCTTGGTTCAAGAGAGGCAAACTTAGTTGACAATAATCAGTCTAAAGTAATTAACAAGCTTCACCGTTCTGATATCATAGATAGAAATGGTAATTTTTTGGCCAAAACTGTTAGTTCGATTGATATAGGGATAAATCCTACTGAGATAATAGATAAAAAAAAATTATTATTAAATTTGGGATACATCTTCCCTAATAAAAATTATAATTTAATTCAATCAAAGTTTGAAAAAAAAAAATTTTTTTGGTTTGAAAAAAAAATCTCTGATGAAAATTATGAAAAAATAATGATGCTTGGAGACAAGTCTATTAAACCAGAAGAAAAAATAACAAGATTGTATCCGCAAAAAAATTTATTTAGTCATATTATAGGACAAATTGATGACGATAATTTAGGTATTTCTGGGTTAGAAAAATCTTTAGATCAAAAATTAAAAAAAAATAAAAATGCAATTAGGTTAACAGTAGATAAAGATATACAGTTTTTAATAAGGAATGAATTATTAAAATATAATCAAATATTTAAGGCATTAGGAAGTACTGCAATACTCATGAATGTAGATAATGGTGAAATTATTTCATTAGTTTCAATTCCTGATTTTGATCCTAACGAAAGAAAAAGTATTAAGGATGTAAATTATATTAATAGAGCTACAAAAGGAGTTTATGAATTAGGTTCTGTTTTTAAAACTTTTACTTTAGCAGCAGCTTTAAATGAAGGTATTATAGACTCTTTTACAGAATTTAAAGATTTAGAAAGAAGTATCAGATGTGGAAAAAGTATTATTCGTGAATATGATGAAAAAATCCCATCAAACCTTACTGCTGAACAAATATTAATAAGATCAGGTAATATAGGCTCAGTAAGAATTGGGCAGCAGTTAGGTTTAGAAAAATTCAAAAATTTTATGAATGAATTAAGTCTAATTAATTCAATTGAATTTGATATTAAAGAAGTAGGAGTTCCAGTACCATTTAGATGGGGCAAGTGTAAGTTGGCAACTGTTTCTTATGGTCATGGGATCACAACAACCATTCTTCAGTTGGCCACTGCTTATTCAATAATAGCCAATGGAGGTTATAAAATTAAACCAACTTTAGTCAAAAAGGATCTTATTTTAAAAAGAAAAAAAATTCTGAAAAATGATGTTTCAAAAAAAATTAATCTTATTTTAAGAAAAATCGTAACTTCTAAAGAGGGAACTGCATCTTTGGCAAATGTCGAAGGTTATGAAGTTGGGGGAAAAACAGGTACTGCTCAAAAAAGTACTGTTGGTGGTTACTCAAAAAAAAAAATTAACACTTTTGCTTCAATATTTCCTGCTTCAGATCCAAAATATACACTTGTTGTAATGTTAGACGAACCTAAGACAAATAGTGAATATGTTTATAATTATCGTGATGGATCTGGTATAAAATATAAAGGTACACCCTTTAACACTGCGGGATGGACTTCAGTTGAGGTGGCTGGACAAATTATAGAAAAAATTGGGCCTATTTTAGCCACAAAATATAATGAAATTGATAATTAATGTATCTAGGAAATTTCATAAAAAATTTAGATAAAAGATATCAAAAAATTTTTTTTTCTGGAGTAGCTTTCAATAGTTTGAAAGTCAAAAAGGACAACATTTTTTTTGCTATTAAAGGAACCAAATTCGATGGTAATGATTATATACCATTAGCAATTAAAAATGGATCTAAAATAATTATCTCTGAAAAAAAACATAATAAATTTCATAATGGAATATTATTTATTCAAACAAATAATATTAGAAAGTTATTAGCAGAGATTTGTTTTAAAATTTTAAAAAAAAAACCAAACAATTTAATTGCTGTTACAGGAACAAATGGAAAGTCCTCTGTTGCTGAATTTTTTTATCAAATATTAAGTTTGATAAATAATAAAGTTGCCTCAATAGGAACCCTTGGAGTAAAATCAAAAAATTTTAACCTTAATCTTTCAAATACTACAATCGACCCAATTCAATTAAGCGAGATTTTATATAAATTAAAAAATAAAAAAACAGAACATGTTATTATGGAAGCATCAAGTCATGGTTTAAAACAAAAAAGATTAGATGGTTTATTATTTAATTCAGGAATATTTACAAATTTATCTCAAGATCATTTAGATTATCATAAAAATTTGAATAATTATTTAAATGCAAAACTTTATCTATTTAAAAATTTAATTAAGAAAAATGGAAATCTTATTACAGATAAAAATATCCCAGAATTTAAAAAAATAAAAAAAATTGCTACAGACAAAAAATTAAAACTTTTTACAATTAATGATAAAAAAAATAAATTTCATATTTTATCACATACCTTTCGAGGAGAGACTCAAATACTTAAAATAAAATTTAATGATAATATAGAAAATGTTAACCTAAATCTTATAGGAAAAATTCAATTAAAAAATGTTTTAATGGCAATTACAGCTGCAATTCAAAGTAAGATAGATATCAAAAAAATCTTAAAAGTAATTCCAAGATTAAAATCTGTAGAGGGAAGATTTGAAAAAATTGGAAAACTTAAAAACAAATCAAAAGTAATTCTTGATTATGCCCATACCCCACAAGCTTTAAAGACTTGTCTCTCTAATTTAAAAGAACAATTTCCAAATAAAAAAATTATTTTACTATTTGGTTGTGGAGGAAATAGAGACCAGAATAAGAGAGCAAAAATGGGGAAAATTGCACAAGATTTTTCAGATAAGATTTATCTTACCGACGATAACCCAAGATTTGAAAATTCAAATAAGATTAGAAGAGATATAAAAAGAGGAATAAATAAAAAAATTTTCACCGAAATTCCAAATAGAGCAGAGGCAATATTAAAAGCGGTAAAAAACTTAAATTCCGGTGAAATTTTATTGATAGCCGGAAAAGGTCATGAAAAAACACAAAACTTAGGTAAAAAAATAATTTTCTTTTCAGATAAAAAAATTATTCTAAAGGCTATTAAAATAAAGAATTTAAATTTATATAAAAACTTAAAGCTTAACTTAATTACAGAGTTATCTAATATCAAAAGATTATTAATTAATTCAACTTTTAATCAAGCAAGAATTAATTCAAAAGAGGTAAAAAAGAACGATGTTTTTTTTGCTATAAAAGGTATAAAAAATGATGGAAATAAATATCTAAAGGAAGCTTTTAAAAAAAAAGCATCTTTGGCTGTAGTTAATAAAATCCAAAAAAATCTTAACATCCATCGTCAAGTAAAAGTTAAAGACACATTAAAATTTTTGAGTCTTTTATCAAAAAATTTTAGAAAAAATATAAGCACAAAAATTATTGCTATCACTGGGAGTGCTGGAAAAACGACTCTAAAAGAGTTATTAGGAAATTCATTGAAAAAGATATCAAAAGTAAGTATTTCCCCAAAATCTTATAACAACAAATATGGTGTGCCATTAAGCCTTTTAAATTTAAAAGAAAATGATGTTTTTGGAGTTCTAGAAGTTGGGATGGACAAAAAAGGTGAAATAGATTGTTTATCAAAAATCATACAGCCTGATGTAAGTGTTATAACAAACATTAATTATGCACACGCAAAAAATTTTGCAAATATAAAACAAATAGCTTTAGCTAAATCAGAGATTATTAACAACACTAGGCCGAATGGTTTCATTGTTTTGAACGCTGATGATAATTTTTTTAAATTACATAAAAAAATAGCAAATAAAAAAAATCTTCAAGTAATATCATTTGGTATTAAAAGTAAAAAAGCAGATGTAAGATTGATAAATATTATTAAAAAAAATAGAAAATTCGAAATAAATGTTAAAGTAAATGGTTCATTTAAATATTTTTTTACCCCTAATAATTTTCAAAATAATATTTATAATATATTAGCATCCTTGGCAGTGATAAGTATCTATATAGATGTTTCTAAATTGAATAAAAATAACTTTATGAATTTCAAAGTACCCGAAGGAAGAGGTGATATTTCTCGAATTAAAATAAACAATAAAAATCTTAATTTGATTGATGAAAGTTATAATTCTAATCCCCTGTCCCTTAAATCTGCAATACTAAATTATGGTATGATTGACTCAAAAAAATCAAAAAAGTATCTTTTACTTGGTGATATGTTGGAATTAGGAGTTTTTTCAAAAAAACTTCACGAGTCTATCGCACCAATTATTAACAAAACTGATATTTATAAAGTTTTTGTTAAGGGTAAAAGAATTTCTTCAACATTCAATAGGCTCTCAAAGTATAAAAAGGGAAGAATTTTCAATAGAAAGTCTGACATAACAAAATTTATGAGAAATGAATTGAATAATAACGATTTTTTAATGATAAAAGCCTCAAATGCGACAGGTTTCAATAAGATATTAAATGAATTTAAAAGTTTTAATTAAATGCTTTATCAATTTTTATTAAATTTTGTTGATACTTTTGGGTTCTTGAATGTTTTTAAATATTTAACATTTAGAACAGGTTTAGCTCTTTTTACTTCTCTGATTATAGTTCTATTAATTGGTGGTCCTTTCATCAAATTCTTCTCTCAACAAAAAATATTAAACCCAATAAGAGACGATGGGCCTGAAGACCACATTATCAAAAAAATAGGCACCCCCACAATGGGCGGTGTGATCATTTTATTTGGTTTATTAATCTCAGTTTTGTTTTGGGGTGATTTATCAAATATTAATATTCTGTTTTGTATATATATAGCTATTTCCTTTGGCTTACTTGGTGCATTTGATGATTATAAAAAAATTAAATATAATAATTCTTCAGGTATTTCATCAAAATTTAAATTTATAACTCAAATTTTCATTACTGTTGTTGGTGTTAGTTTTTTTGTTTACTTTGTAGATTATCAAGAAATTACAAACTTATATTTTCCTTTTTTTAAAAATTTAATTATAAATTTAGGGTGGTTCTTTATTCCTTTTTCAGTATTTGTAATTATTGGATCCTCAAATGCCGTAAATTTAACCGATGGACTTGATGGGTTAGCTACAGTGCCAGTGATATTAGTTGCAGGTTGTTTCGCTTTTATTAGTTATGTAACTGGAAATGTTGTTTTTTCTAACTATTTACAAATACCTTATATTGAAAATACAGGAGAAATTTCAATTTTTTGTGGGGCGATTATTGGTTCATGTTTAGGATTTCTTTGGTTTAATGCTCCTCCTGCAAAAATCTTTATGGGAGATACAGGATCATTATCTTTAGGAGGATCCTTAGGAGCTGTAGGAATAATTACTAAACATGAAATTGTTTTAGCTATCACTGGTGGCCTTTTCGTTCTGGAAGCTGTCTCAGTGATGGTTCAAGTAATATCTTATAAGCTAACTGGTAAAAGAATTTTTAAAATGGCCCCTATACACCATCATTTTGAAAAAAAAGGATGGCCAGAGTCTACTGTAGTAATTAGATTTTGGATTATTTCAATTATTTTAGCATTGATAGGTTTAGCCACTTTAAAATTAAGATAATGAAAAAATTTAATAATATTTTTTTAAAAAAAAAAATATTAATTTATGGGCTTGGTAAAAGTGGATTTTCTTCCTATAAATTTTTAAAAGATAAAGCCGAAATATATTTGTTCGATGATAGTAAAAAAATTACTTCAAAATTTAAACAAAAAACTATTAATTTTAAAAAAATCTATAAGTTTAATTTTGATATCATCGTTATTAGCCCAGGTATTAACTTATTAAAATGCAAGTTGTCAAAATTTTTAAAGAAAAATTTATCAAAAATTTATACCGATCTAGATATTTTTTATTCGTTTTATAAAAATAAAAGTATCACTATTACAGGTACAAACGGAAAATCAACCACATGTCAGTTATTGTATGATGTTTTAAAGAAACAAGGTTTCGATGTCAAACTTGTAGGAAATATTGGGAATCCAATATTATCAACAAAAAATATAAGATCTAAGACTATTTTTGTTATAGAGGCTTCTTCTTATCAACTGGATTATAGTAAATTATTTAATTCAAAATACGCTGCTATATTAAATATTTCTCCAGATCATTTAGAAAGACATAAAACTATAGAAAATTATGTCTCTGCAAAATTTAAATTAATAAAAAATCAAAAAAAAAACTCATTAGCATTTATTAATTATCAAGACAAATATATATTACAAAAAATTAAAAGAAATATTTGTAAAAGTAAAATTATTAAAGTTAATACAAAATTAGATAGTAAATTTATTACCTCTCTTAATAATGATTATTTCTTATCATCATCTAATAAAGAAAATTTATCATTTGTAATAGAAATAATCAAAAAATTTAAAATTAAAAAAAGAGCAATTGTTGATACAGTAAAAAAATTTAAAGGGCTTAAATACCGCCAACAAATTATTTTTGATAACAAAAATATATCTGTAATTAATGACTCAAAGTCCACAAGTTATTCTTCCTCTATTGAAATGCTCAAGAAATCTAATAATATTTATTGGTTATTAGGAGGGATTCCTAAAAAAGGTGATAAGCTAAACTTGCCTAAAACTTATTATAAAAACATAAAAGCTTTTATTTTTGGAAAAGAATGCAGAAAGTTTTCATTAGATTTAAAGAATAAAATAGAATTTAAAAAATTTCCTAACTTAAAAAAAGCTTTAAATACAGTCTTCAAAGAAATTAAAAAAGATAATTTTAACAAAAAAACTATTTTATTTAGTCCTTCAGCAGCTTCCTTTGATACTTTTGAAAATTTTGAAGATAGAGGATCTTATTTCAATAAAATAGTAAAAAAATATTTAAATGATAAATAAATTTTTTAATTATTTTTCTTATTATCAATGGTGGAAAAATCTGGATAAATTTATTCTGAGCTTAATAATAGCTTTATTTTCTATAGGATTATTTTTTTCTTTAGTTTCAACCTCTCTTATTGCATCAGATAAATTAGATACAAATAGCTATTTCTTCTTCTTCAAACATCTAATTTTTGTAATAATTGGATTCATAATTATCTTTATTTTTTCTTATATGGATCAAAAAATTCTTTTCAAGACTTCAATTTACGTTTTTTGTTTATCTTTTTTATTATTATTTTTGGTTCCAATTATTGGTATTGAAGTAAAGGGTTCAAAAAGGTGGTTAGATTTAATTTTCTTGCCTAGGTTACAACCTATTGAATTAGTAAAACCTTTTTTTATTATAGTTTTAAGTTTAATTATAACTAATGAAAAATTGTCAAATTATAGTTTGAAATTTTGTTTGTCTTTAATATTAACATTATCTATTGTTTTACTTTTAATTATCCAACCAGATTTAGGTCAAACATTGTTAGTTGGGTTTAGTTGGATAATTTTAATTTTTGTTTCAGGGATTAATTTGTTATTTTTAGTTTCTATTTCAGTCATAGGTATACTCTTATTATTGTATGCCGCGTTTTATATTCCTAAGTTTGAATATATAAAAAACAGATTATTATCTTTTTTTGATCCTGAAACTGGTACGCATAATTTCCAGTCTGATAAAGCAATAGATTCAATTACTAGTGGAGGTTTTTTTGGAAAAGGGATCGGAGAAGGAATACTTAAGAATCGAGTACCAGAGGCCCATACAGATTATATAATTTCAGTCATATCAGAAGAATTTGGTGTTATTGTAATAATGTTAATTTTAATTTTATTTTTGATCTTTATTTTTTCTATTTTAAAAAAAGTTAATGACGAGATTGATAATAAGGTTAAATTAATTTTGGTCGGGTCTATAAGTTTAATATTAATACAAGCAATGATCCATATTGGAGTTAATATTAGATTATTTCCTACCACTGGAATGACACTTCCATTTTTAAGTTACGGTGGTTCATCTATTATTAGTGTTTCAATTTTATCAGGTATAATTTTGAATTTAACAAAGAGAAGAATTTGAACAAAACAGTGGAAAAAATACTTATTACAACTGGCGGAACGGGAGGTCATGTAATACCTGCTGAAATTATTGGTGATCATTTAAAAGAAAGTTATGAAATAAATTTTTCAACTGATCTAAGAGGCTTGAAGTATTTTAGATCAAATAAAAATGAAATTATAATTATTGATACACCTAAATTAGATTTAAGTCTTTTCTTGCCACTTAAAGTTTTAAAGTTATTTTTTTTAGTTTTGCTTTCTATATTTTATTTAAAAAAAAGAAAAATTGATAAAATAATTTCCACTGGTGGGTATATGTCATTACCAATTTGTATAGGAGCAAAAATTTTACGTCTAAAGATTTTTTTATTTGAACCAAATCTTACTTTAGGAAGAGGTAACAAGTTTTTTTTAAATTTTTCTGAAAAAATAATTTGTTATTCTGAAAATTTGATTAATTTTCCAAAAAAATATATTAAGAAAATAAGATTAATTAAGCCATTGGTTTCCAAAAGTTTTTATGAAATAAAAAAAAATGACGATATAAATGAAAACTTTTGTTTTTTAATTTCAGGTGGGAGCCAAGGGGCTGAAATTTTTGATGAAATAATTAAGGAAACTATGGTTAATTTGTCTAAAAAACATTCAATAAAGGTAATTCAGCAGACAAGTGTAAAAAATATTAAAAATTTAGAAAATTTTTATAATATTAATTATGTGAAAAATAAAATTTTTAGTTTTGAAAAAAACTTTATTAATTTAATAAATGAGGCGGATTTATGCGTTACAAGAGCAGGTGCTTCATCATTAGCAGAAATTTCAATCATGAATAAACCTTTTATAGCAATTCCTTTACCTACTTCTAAAGATAATCATCAAGCAGAAAATGCTAAATTTTACGAAAAAGAGGGATGTTGTTGGGTTTTGAATCAAAATGACATTAATAAAGAAAAAATGATGAATATTTTATCAGATGTTCTTAGTGATAATGAAGATTTTTTTAACAAGAAAAAAAATCTTAAAAAATTAAATTATCAAAATTCATGGAATAATGTTAATCAAAAAATAAAAAAGATTATTGATGAAAATTGAGCTAGCAAAAAAAGAAATAATTCATTTTATTGGAATAGGTGGGATAGGAATGAGTGGACTTTCATTAATCATGAAAGGGAAAGGTTTTAAAGTTCAAGGGAGTGATATTTCAAACAATAAAAATATAGAAAGACTTAAAAAAGAAAAAATCAAAATTTTTTTTGGTCACTATAAAAAAAATTTGAAGAAAGTAACAATTGTAGTCATTTCCTCTGCAATTAAAAAAAATAATCCAGAACTAATTGAGGCAAAAAAAAAAAGAATTCCAATAATTAAAAGAGGTAAAATGTTAGCAAGCATTGTTTCTTTAATGAAAAATATTGTCGTAGTAGGCTCGCATGGAAAAACTACAACAACTTCATTAATAGCTTCAATTTTTCAACAAACAAAATTAGATCCAACTATAATTAACGGAGGAATAATTAATTCAATAAAAAATACCGCCAAACTTGGAAAGAGCGATTGGTCTATTTTGGAAGCAGATGAATCGGATGGCAGTTTTGTACATATTTCGCCTACATATTCAATTATAACAAATATTGATAGAGAACATATGGATTTTTATAAATCAATGAAAGATTTGAAAAAATATTTTGCAGAGTTTGCGAAAAAAATACCATCTTTTGGTAAGTCATTTATTTGTATTGATGACAAAATAAATAATGAAATGATTACAAAAATTAAAAGTAAAAACTTTTATACTTATGGTCAAAAAAAGGGTTCTAATTTTAGAATAAAAAATATTAAACAACTTAAAACTTATTCTGAATATGATGTTGAGGTTAATTTACCAAATAAAAGAACATTTAATATCAATCAAATAAAAATACCCTTACTTGGTATTCATAATATTAGGAATTCAGTTGGTGCATTAGGTATTGCTACTTCCATTGGAATTCCTATTCAAAAGATTAAAAAAGGATTAATTGGTTTTAAAGGAGTTCAAAGAAGATTTAACAAGATATTTACTTATAATAATATTGATTTTTATGACGATTATGCACATCATCCTACTGAGATAAAATTTGTTTTGGACGGAGTAAAAAAAGTTTTTCATAATTATGAAAAAGTTTGTATTTTTCAACCCCACAGAATTTCTAGGTTAAAAGATTTGAAAAAAGAATTTACAAACGCCTTTAATGATGCAGACACAGTAATTTTATGTCCAATTTTTACTGCTGGAGAAAAGATGAAATTAGGCTTCAATTATAAAAATTTTGCAAAAGAAATTATAAAGAATTCTAAAGTAAAATTATTTATGATTGAAAACAAATTTCAATTAGCAAAATTTTTAAAACAGAATATGTATGGAAAAAAAATAGTTATTGGTATGGGTGCAGGATCAATCTCTAATTGGATGAAAGATTTACCTGATTTAATGCGATGAAAACTAAACAATTGAAAGAATTATTAAAAGACTTTAATTCACAAATTATTTTCAATGAAGATTTAAAAAAAAAAAATTGGTTTAATATAGGTGGAAAAGCTAAAGTTTTTTTTAAACCTAACAACCTTAAAGACTTGGTAGAATTTTTAAAAATTTTAAATAATAAAGAAAAAATTTCAATAATTGGAGCAGGGTCAAATACACTTATTACAGATGATTTATATGACGGTGTTGTAATTAAGTTAGGAAAAAATTTTAATAGAATATCGCTTTTAAATAAAGATATAATCATTGCAGGCACAGCAGTTTTAGATAAAAACTTAGCTGATTATGCAGCCAATAATAATCTTAGTGGTTTTGAGTTTTTAGCTTGTATACCTGGAACGATAGGAGGCGGCATAAGAATGAACGCAGGGTGCTTTGGTAGAGAGATAAAAGATATTCTAATTTCAATTCAGGCTATTGACAAAATTGGAAATATTCTAACAATTCCAGTCAAAGAAATAAATTTCGAGTATAGAAATAATGACTTACCAGAAAATTTGATATTTCTGAGTGCTTCTTTTAAGGGATTAAAAGAAAGTTCTAAGAAAATTAAAGATGAAATGTTAAAGTTAAGAACCCAAAAAGAAAATAATCAACCAACTAGAATAAAAACTAGTGGGAGCACTTTTAAAAACCCTGTTAATCAAACAAATAAAAAAG
>CACHRX010000007.1:0-10000 GCA_902582385.1 uncultured Pelagibacteraceae bacterium
ACAACGATTTAATTAATAGATATTTTCAGAAAGATGGTACCCCACTTAATAGAGGTGGTGATAAGGCAACTATTTTGAAAAATAATAATTCTGGAGACGGGATTTTAATTAATAGTAAAAAAGGTCAAAAATTTTTAGAATTAAAAGGATATAAAAAATTTAAAATTGTAGGTTTCCCTTTTTTAAATAAGCCATTTCAAAACTATATAAAAGAAAATTCTTTTAAAATGATTAATGAAGAATTAGGTACTAATTTTTCAAACCAAAATTATATAAATACAATATTAATTAATAAATTTTGGGGTAGATGGTCAAATCAAAGTGTTTCATGGTTAAAAAAAAATTTAAATCAAATTGTAGAAATTTTAATAAAGAAAAATCCAAGAAGTATAATTTTGATTAGACCCTATCCAGTTAAAAACAACTATTTAAAAGAAATTTTAAATGAAATTGATCGCTCAAATATATATTTAACTTACACACATCCATCATCTCTTGCACATATGTCTCGTAATGTAATTGGAATAGCTCAATCAAGCGTTTGTTTAAGTTGTGTAGCTTTTAGAGCTCAATATTTAGAAATAAGTAGTATGATTCCTGAACAAGAAAAATTATACGAAAGTGGCTCTATTTATTCAGAATATTGTACTGTAATTAAAGAACCAAAAGGTATTGAAAATTTAATTAATAATGAAAAAAGCAACGAAATTACTCACGAATTTTTTAAAAAAAGAATTGGCCATGAAGATATTGATCTTAATAAATTAATATTTGATAATAGTTAAAAATTCCACCTGCCCCTGTAAACATTTCTTACTTGTTTTTCACTTTTTAAAAAGTTTTTACCTCTAAATTTATTTGCCTTATTAGAGAATAAAGTAAAATTTTTTAAATTTTTTAGATCATTTGGTAATATTGCAAACTTATTATCTCTACCTGGTAAATTTCTGTTAATTGTAAAGTGTTTTTCAATATATTCTATATCATAACTTAAACTTAGAACACTAGCTTCAACTCCAGAAGAATGGTCACTAAATCCAACTTTTTTAAAAAAATTTTTTAGTAATTTTATCTTTGGTAAATTTATATCATTAGGTTTACATGGATAGCTCGAAGTACAATGGAATATAACTAACTTTTTTTTATTTATAACCTTTCCAATTTTTTTTATTTCTTTAAACGTTGCAGTCCCTGTAGAAACAATAATCCTTTTAAATTTTGTGTTACAAAATTTTAATAATTCATAATTTGTGTTTTCAGTACTTGGTATTTTAATCAAATTATTTTGAAACTTTAACACTGTTTTAGCACCTTTAATATTCATGACTGAGGAAAAAAAAACAATTTTATTTTTTTTTGCAAATTTAATCAGGTTTCCATATTTTTCTGGTGTTAACATGGCTTTATTATAAATTTCTCTTCTACCATCATGATCCCAAGGACCAGGCTTCAAAGTTTTCGGATCAAAAATTTGTGTCTTTACTAAATCAGCTCCATTTTTTTTTGCTGAAAGCATCATCTTTTTTGCAAGTTTAAGATCTCCCATATGGTTCCATCCTATTTCAGCAATAATTTTTGTCATTTTTATATAATTATCTTTAACTTTATATTTATTAATATGACCATAAAGTGTTATATACAAGAAGTTTCCTTATAATATAAAGATACTTTTAAATTTATATATTAAAAATGCTTAAAACAAAAAAATATAATTATCTAAACTCTCAAGATAAATTAAATATTAAAAAACTATTCTCAATATTGGAAAAACTCTCAACTAAACATCCATATTTGGTAATTTTAATTTTACATGAATATTATAGATCTTTGTATAGTTTCGATCCTTATATAAAATTTAAAATTCAAGATCCTTCAAAAAGAATTAAAAAATTAATTAAAGAACTAATTAATTTTGCAACCTTATCTTTTAAAATAGGTTCTTATAATATCAAATTAGAAAGAAAATTTTTTTTTAGAGACCATAAAAATGAATTTGAAGAAATTAAAAAAAAAACAGGAAATGTTTATGGGCCTTTGTGGAAACGTTTTAAGAAAATTAATAACCTAGAGGCAATAAAACTACTGAAAAACAGACTGCCATCAAATAATCTATTTAAAAATAAAATTGTTCTCGATGCTGGATGTGGAGGAGGTAGATATTCATATGCAATAACTAGACTTGGAGCAAAAAAAGTAACTGGAATAGATTTTGGTGACCTGGGTCTGAAAATTGCGAAAAAAAATTATGGAAAAACTAAAAATCTAAATTTCAAAAAAGGGAATGTACTTAATCTACCTTTTAAAGATAATTCTTTTGATACAGTCTTTTCTAATGGAGTTATTCACCATACTACGGATCTTAAAAAAGGAATATCAGAACTTGTAAGAGTGTGTAAGCCAGGTGGAAATATATGGTTATATCTTTATTCTACAGGTGGAATATTTTGGTATTCAAGAAATTTAATGAACAAATTAATGAAAAAAATCCCATATACTTTATCAGAACAGTTTTTAAGAATTATGCAAATGCCAGACAACAGGTTTATCTTTATGGATAATTGGTATGTTCCTATAGAGCAACATTGTAGTCATAAAGAAGTTTATAAATATCTTAGAAAATTAAATGTTTCCAAAATAAAAAAATTTTTTGGTAGGAATAAATTTGATCTCGATTATTCTCTAAAAAAATTCAAAAATTCTGAATTTATTTGGGGTGAAGGTGAAATAAGGTTTCTAATACAAAAGTAATTTAATTAATTAAATTCTTCAGTAAGTATTTTTATATTTATAATATTAAAAATTAATTTACTTTCTGAATTTGTTAAATTTTTTGAACTCTTTAAAAATTCTAAATCATTAAAATCAATTATTTTTTTTAGGTAATTATTTGATCTTATAGAGCTCACAAATTCATCGTGTTCAATATTAGCTACATCTAATATAGAGGAGTTAAAACCAACTTTTTTTCTATCAAGCCTAATTTTATCTGGTAAAAAATCTTTTGTTATATTTCTTAATATTTGTTTAGTATAACCTTCCCTAATATAATCTTTAGAGTTTAATGAATATAATGCATTGACCAAATTTTGGGTTAAGAATGGTGAGCGATTTTCGATGGAATGCATCATAGAATTCATATCATCTTCGTATAAAATTACTGGTACAGCCTCATTAAACAATTCATTCATCATTCTATTTCTTAAATTATTATTGTCATAAATTTTTTCTTCAAAGGGATATTGTTTGTTAATTCTAAATATTTTTGTTTCCTCTTTATCATTATAAATATGATCTCTAAAACTTGGATTATTTATAAAATTATTTGGTGTAAGTTTTTTATTCCTAATATTAATTCCAATATATTTATTCCAGTTTTTTAACTCTGATTCAAAATATTTCTCTTCTTTGATTTCATTTAAATGAAAAAGGGTATGGTCATAGTATCCACCAAATATTTCATCAGCTCCAGTGCCTGAAAAAATAACTTTAAAACCCTTTTTGGCACAATTATAACTTATATAGGAATGAATATAGTATGAAATCGTAGCGATTGGGGAAGATCTATATTTTATCAAACTTCTACATTTATCTAAAAAATCTTCATAACTGAGCTTTGGTATTTTTATGTAATCAACATCTAAATTTAATTCTTTTTTTAAAAAATTAATATTTTCACTCTCATCATATCTCTTATCCTTATTAATAATTGAAAAACAATAAGGGTTAAGATTAAATTTTTTTTTTGCTAAAGATACCAGAGTAGATGAGTCAATACCTCCACTTAAACAGAAACTAATTGGTACATCAGATCTCAATCTTTTTTTATAGTCTTGGATGAAAATGTCTTTAATATGATCTATATAATCGTTTTTATCTGAAGAGATATCAATTTTTTTAAAAGGAAAATATTTTTTTTTTGTTAATTGAAAACTATCTAATCGTAATTCTAATATTTCTCCTGGCTTTACGAAGTTTATTTTTTCAAAAAAAGTTTCTTCATTTTTAAATAAAGATTTGTAACCATTTAATAAAAAATTTTCTATTTTATTAAAATTCAAATTATTCAGACTTTTGTCAAAAAAAAATAAGTACTTGATCTCAGATCCAAAAATTAAATTTTTATCATCAAAATAAATAAATAAGGGTTTTTCTCCAAAAAAATCTCTTGATAAAACAATTTTATTTTTTTTTTGATCATAGATACAAAACGACCACATGCCATCTAGTCTTTTTATACAATCGATACCCCACTTTTTATAAGCTTGAATTAAGACTTCAGTATCAGAGTTGGTTTTAAAATTATAACCAAGCTCTATTAATTCTTTTTTAATTTCTAAGTAATTATAAATTTCTCCATTATAAATGAGAATAAATTCATCAAATTTAAATGGCTGGTTTGATCTTTCTTCTATGTCTAAAATTTTAAGTCTACTAGCATAAAGATTTAAAGAGATGCCATTTTCATTAAATATGAAACAATCTTGCTTATCAGGTCCTCGAGTGAACATAAGAGATTTAATTTTTTCCAAGTCAGGTGCTTTAAAATAATTTTTAGAGATAACTCCAGCTATTCCACACATATTCTATTTTTTTTCTGCTATTGCCAAAAGGGTATATCCAAGTTTATGCTTATGAATAAATTTTGGATCGGTAAAAGAAAGTTTTTTACTATCTTTACTAAAAGTATTACCATAATTAAGGTAATTTAAAACTGTGCCAGCATCTGAAATAATAGTTTCCATGGATTTTAATCTAAAATTATTTTTATTTAAGATCATCTTGAGAGACTTATCAGAGAAGTGATTAACATGTTGTGACCCCGAAAACATTGTACATTTGTCTTTAAGTATTAAAGAACTTAGACTGTTTACATTTGGCACGTTAATTAGTAATTTCCCACCTTTTTTTAAAGATAAATATATTTTACTTAATAGTTTATTTGGATAAGGAACATGTTCAAATACTAACCATAAAGTAATAGCATCATAAAAGTTTTTTTTGAATGAGTTATCTATATTTATCTTTTTATTTTGAAGAATTTTCATACAGTCTTTATTAATTTCGTAACCAAAGCAATCCCAATTATACTTCTTTGCATTATCTAAAAAAAGTCCATAACCAGTTCCAAAATCCAATATTCTTTTTTTTTTCTTATTTATATTTATTTTTTGAAGACCATATCTGAATCTAAAATTATCTAATTGAATATTAACCTTATTCTTAAGAACATTGATATAAGAATTTTCTTTTTTTAAAGTTCTTTCTTGTACTTTTGGTTTTAAAATCGGATTCACGTAAACAAAGCCACAAGCTTTACATTTAACGTGAATAAAACCATTCTTGTCAAACAAAAATTTTTTCTGTCTTGAATTACAAACTTGACAATTTCTAAATTCCTGATTTGATTTTTTTTTAATAAGGGCTTTTAATTTTTCAGTATTTTTTCCTGCTGTTTGTACATGTTTTTTTCTTCCTGTTATTTTATAAAATTTTTTTAGACTTTTAAATTTTAAATAACCATCAAAAGAATCTTTATGTATTTTTTTTTTAGATAGAAAATTATTCATTATTTTATTTGGTTGAAATCAATTCACTCTTTTTCAAAAAATTAGTTTTTTAGTTGAATACAGCCTTGTGATCCATCTTTAGAAAATGCTAAGTATTTATATTCATCAAAATTATATACTTCCTCTAGAGCTTTTAACTCTCCAACATCCCAACCAGTGAAATTATAAAAATCATCAAATAAAATTATTGCGTCTTTAGACATATATTTTTTTGTATGATTAAGAACAAACTTTGAGGGATTATAAGTATCCAAGTCAATATGCATGAAATTTATTATAGGTTTTTTTTCTTCTAAAAACTTTACCAATGTTTCCTCGACTTCTCCTTTGATTAAAACAACATTTTCTTTTACTTTTGGAGTGACACCTTTTAAATCTAAGTGTCCTGAAGATCTTGCATGTCCAACCCAATCTTCATTTAAACCCTCAAAAGAGTCAAAGCCGTATATTTTTGTTTTAAGATTAGAGGCAAAAAAATTAATTGATTTTCCAACATATACTCCAAATTCCAAATAAAATTGACTTTGATTTAAATCATTTTTAATTGATTTTTTTAAAGCATATTCTCTAATTTTATCTGAACTTAAAAAAATTGAAGTTTTAAAATGTTTTTTAAAATAATTATAACACTTTTCCATTTCTTCATCCTTATATTTTTCATAGGCGTTTAAACTAATTAATTTTTTTTTATAATCTGTTTCAATTATCTTTTTTGATGGGTATAGAAATTCTATTATTCTATTGAGAATTTTTTTCATGATTCATAGTTTCAAAATTTTATAATCTTATTATCCCATAATATCATCTCTTTAAAGAAAATTTTTAAAATGTTTAAATTTTTTTAAATTTTATTTTTTATATTTTTCTTTTTATATTTTTGTGAAGAGATAGCTTTTTATTATATAAATTTTCATAATTATAAGACATTGTATATTTATCTGAATTTTTGGTTTTAAATTCTGATAACTTCCAAGAAAATTTCTTATAAAAACCAACAAGTTTTTTTTCACAAACAAGGATAGACGAGAGTTTATTTTTTCTAATAATCAAATTATTATAATTCATCAAAATTTTTGCAAATCCTTTATTTCTGTATCTTTTATTAATGATCATTGTATCAAACAAAAGATAAGAACTTTTCTTATCAAGCTTTCTTTTTCTTAACATGGTGTACCCAATAATTTTTTTCTTGTAAACTAATATAGAATGAGAGTCTTTTTTTTTACAATTCTTAATAAAAAATTCTTTTTGCATTTTAAGACTTGTTTTCCAATGTGAATTTTTCAATTTACATATTGAGTCTATAAGTCTCTTATCTAATTGAGAAGTCTTAAGGTTAATTAAATTATAGTTCATTAAAGTTGTAATTATTATTTAATAAACATATAATATATTTCATAATTTAATTTGCATTTAAATTTTAATAAAATTGATTGTTATTATTCAAGCTAGAACTGGTTCGAAAAGACTTAAAAATAAAGTCTTAGCTAATATAAATCAAAAACCTTTAATATGGTATGTAATAAATCAGGTTAAAAAGTCAAAAAATGTTAAAAAATTAGTAGTGGCTATTCCTAAAAAAAAATCTGACGATGGATTATATCAATATTTAAAAAAAAATAATAATTATGTGTATAGGGGTGATGAAAAAAATGTTGCTAAACGTATGATGGCTGCTGCAAAAAAATATAAAGCAAAATATTTTGTAAGAATTTCTGCAGATAGTCCATTGATAAGTCCAAAATTGATTGATCAAATTATAAAAACTAAAAAAAAATATATGAATTATGATATTATAACAAATGTATTTCCTAGATCATTTGCTAGTGGTCAATCAATAGAAATTATTAAAACAAAAATTCTAGAAAAAAACATTAAATTTATGGGAAAAAAAGAATTAGAACATGTTACAACTTTTTTTTATAAAAATAACAAGGAATTTAAAATTAAAAACATTTTCAATGATAATAAAAAAAAGCAAGTAAAAAATTCAATTGATACTAAATATGATTTAAAGAAACTAAAACATTTAATAAAATGAAAATTTGTGCAGCAGTTATAGGAACAGGAATTGGACTTAAACATATTCTAGCAATTGATGGATACAAAAATTCAAAAGTAATAATGGTGTATGAAAAAAACAAAAGTAAAGTTTCAAAATTAAAAAAAAATTTTCCTAAAATAAAATTTGTTGAGTCTGAAAATGAAATTTTTTCTGAAAAAAAGATTAATTTAGTGAGTATTGCGAGCTATGATAATTATCATTTTAAACAAATATTAAAATGTTTAAAAAAAAATATAAATGTCATTATTGAAAAACCAATTTGCCTTAAACTTGATGAACTAAAAAAAATAAAGGAAACATTAAAGAAAAGTAAATCTAATATAACTTCAAATATGGTTTTGAGGGTAAATGATTTATTTTTAAGAATAAAAAAAGAAATAAATCCACAAAATATTTATTATATTGAAGGTGATTATATTTGGGGGAGAAAAGAAAAAATTCTAGGGTGGAGATCCCAAATAAAAAATTTTAGTTTCACTTTAGGAGCAGCAATTCATATGATTGATTTAATATGCTGGATTTTAAACGATAAACCAGTTTCTGTAGCGTCGTTTGGTAATAATTTAGCTACAAGGAGGACAAAATTTAAAAAAAAAAGTTTTTTAATTTATATTTTAAAATTCCCAAATCAAAAAATTGTTAAAATTACAGCAAATATGGTCGGTATTCATGATCATTTTCATGATTTAAGAATATTTACGAACAAAAGTACTTATGTGCACAACCTCAATAAAACATTTAAAATTGTTAAAGAAAATAATAAGTTACGAAAAATTAATTTAAATTATAACTATCCAGACAAATTAAGAAGAAAGAAAATGATACAAAATTTTATAGATTACTTAAAAAACAGAAAAATTAAACAAATGATTACTAAAAATGAAATTTTTGATTTGATGTCAATTTGTTTTGCGGCAGATGATTCACTGAAACTCCAGAAGGAAATTAAGATTAAATATTTAAGATGATAGCTTTTTCTAAACATTCTATTCCTAAAAAAATAAAAAAAATTTTTAGTGATATATTAAAAACCGGTTGGTTTACTCATGGAAAATATACAAATGGTTTTGAAAATGAGTTTAAAAAATTTACAGGCGCAAAATATTGTACAGTAGTGTCTAGCTGTACTGCAGGTTTACATCTTTCTATTTTAGCATTAGGATTAAAAAAAAATAGTGAGGTATTAGTGCCTGCAATGTCTCATACTGCTACATCACATGCGGTAGAATATGCAAATCTAAAAGTTAAATTCTTGGATGTAAATCCTAATTCAGGAAATATAGAATTTACTGAGATTGTAAAAAATACGACTAAAAATACAAAAGCCATAATGGTAGTCCATTTAAATGGTAATGTAAGCGATATTAAAAAAATTAAAAACTTTTGTAAAAAAAAAAAAATTTTTTTAATTGAAGATTGCGCTCATGCATTAGGCACAAAATACCAAAATAAACATGTGGGTAATTATGGTATATCAGGTTGTTTTTCATTTTATCCAACTAAACAAATTACTACAGGTGAAGGGGGTGTGGTAATAACGAATAGTAAAAGCTTTTATTATAAAATTAAAAAACTCAAGGCTTTTGGAATAGATAAAGATATAAAAGATAGAAAATTACCTGGAAAGTATAATGTTAAAGAATTGGGTTTTAATTATAGAATGACTGAATTACATGCTGCAATGGGGTTATTACAATTGAAAAATTATAATAAATTCTTGTTAAAGAGAAAATTAATAGCAAAGAGATATATAAAAAATTTATCAAATGTGAAGGAAATAGATTTTATTGATTATAATAAAGATTCTTCATATTTCATTTTTCCAATTATAACAAAATTAAGAGATACTCTTTTAAAGTATTTGATAAAAAAAAAAATTGGAGTATCGATACATTATGCTACCTCACTTCCTTTTATGTCGTACTATAAAAAAAAATATAATTTAAATAAGACAAATTATAAAAGCTCAATAATTTATGCAGATAGAAATATTTCTCTTCCAGTTTATCCAAAATTAAGTTTCAAAGAAGTAGATAAAATTTGTTTAGAGATAAAAAAATTTTTTAATTATAAAGAAAAATGAGTTCAAAAAGAATATTACTTGTTGGAGGTTGTGGTTTTATAGGCCATAACTTAGCAATTAAACTAATTAATCTTGGTCATAAACCATTTATTGTAGATAGTTTATCAGTAAATAATTTAAGATCTATTGAACAAGAGGATGTTATTAATAAAAAATTATACGAAGGTATATTGGAAAATAGGCTTGAATTATTAAAAAAAAATAATATTGAATTGATTATACAAGATGCTAGAGAATATCATGAGATTTCAAAATTATATTCGAAAATAGATCCAGATATTATAA
>CACHRX010000007.1:15000-41682 GCA_902582385.1 uncultured Pelagibacteraceae bacterium
CCCCCATTCAAGAGAAACACTATTTTAAGAAGAGAAATGAGGACGGTCAACATTAACCGTGTATATTATTTAGAATGAAATATTAGTTTCATTCATCCTTAGAAAGGAGGTAATCCAGCCGCAGGTTCCCCTACGGCTACCTTGTTACGACTTCACCCCAGTCGCTGACTATACCGTGGTCAAGGGTTTAAAACCTTGCCTTAAGGTAGAACCAACTCCCATGGTGTGACGGGCGGTGTGTACAAGACCCGGGAACGCATTCACCGTGGCACGCTGATCCACGATTACTAGTAATTCCAGCTTCATGCACTCGAGTTGCAGAGTGCAATCCGAACTGAGGTATCTTTTAAGGATTTGCTAAACGTCGCCGTCTTGCTTCCTGTTGTAGATACCATTGTAGCACGTGTGTAGCCCAACACGTAAGGGCCATGAGGACTTGACGTCATCCCCACCTTCCTCCAGCTTATCACTGGCAGTTCTTTCAGAGTGCCCAACTTAATGATGGCAACTAAAAGTGAGGGTTGCGCTCGTTGCGGGACTTAACCCAACATCTCACGACACGAGCTGACGACAGCCATGCAGCACCTGTGTTTCGTCCGGCCGAACCGAAAACTTTAATCTCTTAAAGTCGCGACGAACATGTCAAGTGTTGGTAAGGTTCTGCGCGTATCTTCGAATTAAACCACATGCTCCACTACTTGTGCGGGTCCCCGTCAATTCATTTGAGTTTTAACCTTGCGGTCGTACTCCCCAGGCGGTGTGTTTATCGCTTTCGCTGCGACACTGAAAATAAATTTCCAACGTCTAACACACATCGTTTACAGCATGGACTACGAGGGTATCTAATCCTCTTCGCTACCCATGCTTTCGTTCCTCAGTGTCAGTAATGATCCAGAAAGCTGCCTTCGCAATTGGTATTCTTTCTAATATCTACGAATTTCACCTCTACACTAGAAATTCTGCTTTCCTCTATCAAACTCTAGCTGAAAAGTTTTGATGGCAGTTCCAGAGTTAAGCTCTGGGATTTCACCACCAACTTTTTCAACCACCTACGAACTCTTTAAGCCCAGTAATTCCGAACTACGCTAGGTCCCTTCGTATTACCGCGGCTGCTGGCACGAAGTTAGCCGGACCTTCTTATTCGGGTACAGTCATTTTCTTCCCCGACGAAAGAGCTTTACAACCCAAAGGCCTTCTTCACTCACGCGGCATCGCTGCATCAGAGTTTCCTCCATTGTGCAAGATTCCCCACTGCTGCCTCCCGTAGGAGTTTGGGCCGTGTCTCAGTCCCAATGTGGCTGATCATCCTCTCAAATCAGCTATTGATCAAAGTCTTGGTAGGCCATTACCCCACCAACAAACTAATCAAGTGCAGGCTCATCCAATGGTGCATAAAGCTTTCTCCGTAAAGACTTATCCGGTATTAGCACAAGTTTCCTCGTGTTATTCCAGGCCAAAGGGTAGATACCTACATGTTACTCACCCGTCTGCCACTAAGTATTGCTACTTCGTTCGACTTGCATGTGTTAGGCGTGCCGCCAGCGTACGTTCTGAGCCATGATCAAACTCTCAAGTTTAAAAACGGCGCACACTAGCTTCTATATAAATTCTAAGAATAAAATTTATATAATATTGAAGTGTGTACGACAAATTTTGGTAACCTTAACCGTCCACACTTCTCTTCTTAAATTTTTACATTTTAAATAGCTAATTGAGCTAAAAAAGCCCAATAACTCTCATTAATTAATTAAGATTAGTTAATTTTAATGAGAAAGTTCGATGCTTATAGGCTAAAATCATTAGAAATCAAGCATTAAGAACAAAAAAAGTGAACAAAACATACTATTTTTAAGGGTTTTTTTTGATTTTTCGATAATGCTAAACTAATAATTGCAATCTCAAAATTTTAAAATGCTTAATAAAATTAAAAATAAATTAAAAAATAAAAATGAAATTTTAGCTTTAGCTATACTTTTAATAATTACAATCATTTCAACAAGTTATTACAATTATACTAAACTTAAAATTAACAATAATTATAAAAATATCATCAATAATGTTTATTTTAAAAAAACTTTAAATCATCTTTTTTATAATTTAGAGCCAAAGTTTAAAAAAATAAGACATCAAATAAATACTGGTGAAACTTTTGATAATATTTTAAATGAATACTCAGTTAATCAAGAAGAAATTCAAAATATTAAGAACAAACTTTCAAAAAAAATAAATCTTAATAAATTGAACACTAGTCAAAAAATTTATCTTACAATTGATCAGTCAAATAATTCAGTAAAAAACTTTATATTTCAAGTGTCAAATAAAGAAAGGATTCTTTTAACTAGAAATGATGATACAGATAGTTTTAATCAAAAAATTCTTCTAACGAAACTTAACAAAAAAGTTATTTATAACGAAAACATCATTAATCAAAGTTTGTATAAATCTGCAATAGATAAAAAAATACCTGCAAGTACAATAATAGAGTTTGCCAGAATATATGGTTTTCAAGTTGATTTCCAAAGAGATATAAGAAAAAAGGATAGATTTCAAATAATGTATGAAATTTTTGTTGATGAAAATAAAAAAATAATTGAAACAGGTAATATAATTTTTGCTAACTTAATATTAAGTGGGGAGGATAACTCCCTTTATTACTTTGACGAAGAAAATAATTTTGGTCATTATGATAAAAATGGTAAAAGTGTAAGAAAAGCATTAATGAAAACTCCAATTAATGGTGCAAGACTATCTTCACCATTTGGTATGAGAAAACATCCCATAGATGGTTTCAATAAGATGCATCGTGGAACAGATTTTGCTGCACCAATGGGAACTCCAATAATGGCATCAGGTTCAGGGATTATTAAAAAAGCTGGATGGTGTGGGGGAGGTGGAAACTGTATAGTGATTAAGCATAATTCCACTTATCAAACGATTTATGCTCATATGTCTAAATTTGCAAAAGGAATAAGAAATGGACTACGTGTTAAACAAGGACAAACAATTGGTTACGTAGGGTCTACAGGAAAGTCTACTGGACCACATTTACATTATGAGGTTGTAGTAAATGGAAAAAAAGTCAATTCACAAACTTTAAAACTACCATCTGGAAAAATTTTAAAAGGAAAAAATAGAAAAAAATTTGAAACAACAAAAATTAAAATAGATGTTTTGAAGTCAGAAAAAATAATCGGATTGAAATAATTATTTTATTATAGTTGATTTATCTTCAGTTTCTATAATTTCACTTTTCATTTCTTTTGATACATCAGTTTCTGGCTCTAAGTCTTTTTTTAAATTAGTAGAATTTTCTGAAAATCTTGATTTTCTTAAATTTTCTTGCTCGTTTAATATTCTAGTAAAATAATCTGCATGTTGAAAATAATTTTCCGACAAAATCTTATCACCATTTGATAAAGCCTCTCTTGCTAGATTATTGTATTTCTCAATTAATTTTGAGGCGTTATGATTGTTCCTGCCTGGAATTTTTCTTTGAAAGCTATCATTGTTTGAAAAATTTGATCCATATTTAGGTCTAGCTCCATTTAATTTAAAATTTCTATCATTTCTTCTAAAATTGTTTCTTCTGTTATTGTTATTATTTCTAAATGTAACCATAAAATCTTATTTTATTTTTTTGTGCTTATTATACAGCGATCATTGTTTGCGAGATCCTTAATTACTTTATTTGTATAAAAGCCTTTCTTTTTTAATAATGTTTTAACCACTTCTTTTTGATTAAACGCGATTTCTAATATTAACTTTCCATTTTTCTTTATCAGTTCAGATGACTTATTTATAATTTTTCTGATTTCTGATATTCCGTCTAACCCACCATTTAGAGCTTCTTTTGGCTCAAAATTTATAATATCTTTTTCCAAATATTTTAAATCTAACTTTTTAATATAAGGAGGATTAGATATAATTAAATCATATTTGGACTTATTAAAATTGTCAATATCTGATTTAAATAATTTAACTCTGTTTTTTACCCCAAGTTTATAAGCATTTATCTTACATATTTTTAAAGAATGATCACTTATATCAATCCCTTGTCCTAAAAAATCTTTTCTCTCTTTAAGTATTGAAAGTAAAATACATCCTGAACCAACTCCTACTTCGAGAAAACTAATTTTATTTTTATTTTTATAAATACTTAATACTTGTTCTATTATCAATTCTGTCTCAGGCCTAGGAATTAAAACATTTTGACTAATATCAAATTCAGATTTCCAAAAATATTTTTTGCCCGTTAAATAAGCTATTGGCTTGCCTCTTGAACGTTCTTTAATTAGTTTTTGAAAATATAGATATTCTTCTTTTTTAATTTCTTTATCTAAATTCAAAATTAAAAATTCTCTATCTTTTTTAATTGCTTTCGAAATTAATAATTCACAATCTAATGAAAAAGTTTTAATATTATTTTTTTTTAATTCATTTGAAGCTTTATAAATAGCAGTTTGTAAATTCATAATTAACCTAGATTACTTAGGCTTTCTTCCTGAGCTTGAAGTATTAATGACTCAATCATTTCATCAAAAGCTTCTCCTTCTAAAAATTCCTCTAATTTATGTAAAGTAAGATTTATTCGGTGATCAGTAACTCTTCCTTGAGGAAAATTATAAGTTCTAATTCTTTCTGATCTATCTCCTGTACCTATTTTACTTTTTCTATCTTTAGATCTCTCTTGATCAATTCTTGATCTTTCCAGCTCATAAAGTCTAGCTCTTAAAATTTTCATCCCTTTCGCTTTGTTTTTATGTTGAGATTTTTCATCTTGTTGAGAAACTGATAGGCCAGTTGGAATGTGTGTTATCCTTACAGCGCTATCAGTTGTATTAACTGATTGACCTCCAGGACCTCCAGCCCTAAACACATCAATTCTTAGATCTGATTCATTAATTTTTAAATCCACTTCTTCAGCTTCAGGAAGTACTGCTACTGTCGCAGCAGAGGTATGAACTCTTCCCTGAGTCTCTGTATCAGGAACTCTTTGAACTCTGTGAACTCCACTTTCATATTTTAGTGTTGAATAAATGTTATTACCTTTGATGGAAGCAATAACCTCCTTCAGTCCACCTGCCTCACTTCTTGAAATAGAAATTAATTCAACATTCCATTTCTTTTTATGACTAACTTTATCGTACATTTTAAATAAATCAGCTGCAAATAAACTTGCCTCTAAACCACCCGTTCCAGCTCTAATTTCAATGATTGCATTTTTTTTATCTGCTTCATCTTTAGGTAAAAGAAATAATTTTAATTTTTTTTCATTTTTTTCGTACTTTATTTTTAAATCTTTTAATTCGATTTCTGCCATTTTATTCAATTCATTATCAGAAGTTTGGTCATTCAAAATTTTTTCTAATTCAATCTTATCATTCTCAAAAGATAAATATTTTTTTGCAATCCCAATTACCTCATTTAAATCAGAGTATTCCTTTGACTTTTCTGCAAACAATTTTTTATCTATTTGTCCTGACGCTAAATCTTTTTCTAAAATTGAATGTTTGTTGATCAATTCCTCAATAGTTTTTTTTGGGATCATTTTAATTATTTTCTAGCTCTGAAGCTTTTTTTTCAACCTCTTTAACAACTCTACTAATCAATTCATCTGTTAGAACTTTTTCTGATTGAATGCCAGACAGATAAAGCATATTGTTTCCATTTTTTCCTCCTGTTATACCAATATCTGTCATTGCAGCTTCACCTGGTCCGTTAACTACACATCCTATTATAGAAAGTGTGATGGGGGTTTTAATATGTGATAACTTTTCCTCTAATATCTTTACTGTATCTATTACTTGAAAACCCTGTCTTGCACATGATGGGCAAGAAATAATTTTAACTCCCTTGGTTCTTAAATTTAAAGATTTTAAAATCTCGTTGCCTATTTTAACTTCTTTAACAGGGTCATCAGATAAAGAAATCCTTATTGTATCACCGATTCCATCTAAAAGAAGCGTCCCTACCCCAATAGAAGATTTGATGCTACCAGAAACAAAACTCCCCGCCTCTGTAATTCCAAGATGCAAAGGATAGTTAGTGACCTCTGAGAGTTGTCTATATGCTTTTATTGATAAAAATACATCTGAAGATTTTACACTTATCTTAAAATTAAAAAAATCTTGATCTTCCAATATTTTTATATTTCTAAGAGCACTCTCAACTAAAGCTTCTGGACAAGGTTCTTTATATTTATCAAGAATATCTTTTTCAAGTGAACCAGCGTTCACACCAATTCTTATAGAACATTCATTATCTTTTGCAGCTAATAGTACATCACGGATTTTTTTTTCATTTCCTATGTTTCCAGGATTTATTCTTAAACAGCTAGCTCCATTTTCTGCAGCTTCTATTGCTCGCTTATAATGGAAATGTATATCCGCTATTATAGGAACATCAACATATTTAGTAATTTCTTTGAGGGCTTTTGATGAAGATTCATCTGGACAAGAAACTCTGACTAAATCTGCACCTTCATTTTGGATTTCATTAATTTGGTTTATAGTTGCCTTAATATCTGTTGTTAAAGTATTGGTCATAGATTGAACAGATATTGGATTGTCTCCACCTATTTTAATCTTACCAACATTAATTACTTTTGTTTTTTTTCTCTTAATATCTCTGAATGGTCTAATACTCATTTTTTTACTTATCCAAATTAAATTCTTTGTGTAAAGCTGTTAAAGCTTTTTTTACATCTTTTTTATCAATTAATACTGATATCTTAATTTCAGAGGTAGAAATGACCTGAATATTTATTTTTTTGTTTGCCAATGCTTGAAACATTTTAAAAGTTACTCCTGGAGTTGTTATCATCCCAACTCCAATTATGGAAATTTTTGAAACGTCCTTTTTAAATAATAACTTTCTAAAATTTATACTTTTATTACTTCTCAAAATTTTTTTTGTTTTATTTAAATCATCACTTTTAATTGTAAAAGTTAAATCTGTTTCTTTTCCATTTGCAGAAATATTTTGAACTACCATATCAACATTTATAGAATTTTTTGATAATGGCTTGAAAATAGATGCTGCAACACCAGGTTTATCTTTAACTCCAATCAGAGTTACTTTTGAGTCATTATGAGTTGATGTAAGTCCAGTAATGGTTTTGTTATTAATAATATTTGATTTTTTTGTTATCAATGTTCCTTTTTTATTTATGAATGAAGATTTTACTTCAATGTCAATTCTATTTAGTCTTGCATCTTGTATTGAAACAGGTTGCATTACTTTTGCTCCTAAAGAAGCCATTTCTAACATTTCCTCATAAGAAATCACTTTTATTTTTTTTGCTTTTTTTAGTTTGTTAGGATCAGTTGTATAAACACCCTCAACATCAGTATAGATTATGCATCTTTCCGCTTTAAAAAATTTTGCCAACATTATTGCGCTAGCATCTGATCCACCTCTCCCAATAGTAGTGACTCTATTTTTATTATTAATTCCTTGAAAACCTGTAATAATAGGTATTCCACCCTCTTTTAAAAACTTTAAAATATTACTCTTATATATTTGAACGATTCTTGAATTTTTGTGATACCCCTCAGTAAATATTGGCATCTGCCAAGCCAACCAAGATCTAGATTTTATGCCATTATGAATCAATCTACCTGCAATCAAAGAACATGAAACTTGCTCTCCAGACGAAACGAGTACATCATATTCTTCATCGGAAAAATTATTACTTATCTCTCTGGATTTACTAATTAACTCATTTGTCACACCACTCATAGCAGACGAAACAACTATTACCCTATAATTTTTTTTTCTATGTTCTTTAATTATATTAGCAACTTTTTTAATTTTCTCAGTTGTTCCAACTGATGAGCCGCCAAATTTTAATACTACAATTTTCATGATTAATATTTAACTTAAAATAAAAATATTGATAAAATACATCTTAAATATAAAGTCAATTCAGTAATGAAAAATAGCACAATTAATAAAGAAGAAATAGAAAAATTTTCTAAAATTGCAGAGGAATGGTGGGATCCAGCAGGAAAATTTAAACCATTACATAAATTTAATCCAATTAGAATTGAATATATTAAAAATAACATTATTAAGACGTTTAAACTTGATAATAAGAAGAAACCTTTAGAAAAGATTAAAATATTAGATATTGGTTGTGGAGGTGGTTTACTTTCAGAGCCAATGTATAGAATGGGAGCAAGTGTTACTGGTATAGACGCATCAAATAAAAATATCACTGTTGCAAAACTTCATGCAAAAAAAAATAAACTTGAAATAGAATATATTTGTTCTTCACCCGAAATATTTAAAACAAATATAAAATATGATGTAATTCTTAATATGGAAATTATTGAGCATGTTGAAGATATTTCTCTTTTTTTAAACTCATGTACAAAACTTTTAAAGAAAAATGGAATTATGTTTGTTGCTACTTTAAATAAAACTTTAAAGTCATATATTTTCGCAATTATTGGAGCTGAATATATATTAAGATGGCTTCCTATAGGAACTCACGAATGGGAAAAATTTGTTAAGCCAGAGGAGTTGATAAATATTTTGAAAAAAGATAATCTAAAACTTGATAAATTAGATGGTGTAAAATTTGATTTAATAAATAATAATTGGAAACTTAGCTCAGATAAATCAATTAACTATATCGCAAAATTTATAAAAGATTAATTATTTTTATCCTCTACCCATGGTATTATTTGTGTATCTATACCTTCTTCTCTAAGCTCTTTAAGATCTTTTTTTGAAGCTGTGCCATAAATATTTTTTTCTTTTTTTTTATTGTTGTAATGAATAGATCTCGCCTCATAAGCAAAGTTTTCACCTACATATTCAAAGTTTTTTTTAATGAATTTTTGATATTCTTTGACAGTATTTTGGATTTTCTTATATTTTTTAGATACTTTATTTTCTTTAAAGCCTAAATTTTTACTTATTAATTTTGGTGCCATCAAACTTTTTTCTACTTTTAAGGAGCCACAATTATGACAATTTAATAAATTTTTTTTCTTTAGTTTTTCATATTCTTTTGAGGTCGCGAACCAGCTATCAAAAGTTAAATCACATTTCTTACATTTCAGTTTATACTTAATCATGATGTTTATTTAAATATCATTGTATAGAAATCAATATTCTTAACTCCTATAATCAGCATTAATTTCTATATATTTTTTAGTTAAGTCCATTGTATAAGCTGTAAAACTTTTATTTCCACACCCCACGTTTACATTTATTTCAATATTAGAATTTTTCATATAATTTTTAGTTTCGTTTTCATTAAACTGACTATTAAGTTTACCTTTGTAGACTATTGTCAAATCTCCAAATTTTATTGATAATTTTTCTAAATTTACAAATGCATCTGATTTGCCAATTGCCATTATTATTCTTCCCCAGTTTGGATCTTCACCGGCTATAGCAGTTTTTACAAGAGGTGAGTTTGCGATAGAAAAAGCAATTTTTTTTGCATCTTGCTCTGATTTAGAGTTTGAAACATTAATAGTTATAAACTTAGATGCTCCCTCACCATCTGCAACAATCCTTTTAGCTAAATTCAATAAGACCTTATTTAATGACTCTTCAAAATTTTTTATCTTTTTATCTGATATATTATTAATTTTAACATGTTTTACTTTACAAGTGGAAAAGATTGTAACCATATCATTCGTACTTGTGTCACTATCGCAACTAATAGCATTAAATGTGTTCTCAACATTTTTTTTTAGTAACTTTTTTAATATTTCATTAGATATATCTGCATCAGTAAAAATATAACCTAAAGTAGTTGCCATGTTGGGCTGTATCATTCCAGAGCCTTTAGCGATACCGTAAATTTTTACTTTAGTCTTTCCTATTTCACACTCTTCCATTGCCATCTTAGGCTGGGTATCTGTTGTCATTATTCCTAGTGCAGCTTTCATCCAAACATATTTATTTTGAGTATATCTAATCAATTTAATAAGTTCGGGAATTTTTTTTTTTATCTTTTCATAAGGGAATTTCTCTCCTATAGTACCTGTACATCCAAATATTATACTACTTGACTTAATTTTTTTTGGACTAACTTCATCTTGCTTTTGTTTTTCTGTTAATCCTTTTGAAACTATATCAGCAATTTCTTGCATACTTTTATACCCTTGCTCACCAGTAAACGAATTGGCATTCCTAGTATTGACTAGTAATGAAAAAATTTTTTTAGTTTTTTGGTTTAAGTTCCATTTAATATTTTCAGAGATAACTTTTGACTGAGTATAAACTGAGGCAAAGTTTGCTCCATCTCTAAAATAAAACATAACTAAATCATCTCTATTGTTTTCATATAAATTTGCACTTATACTAGATATTGAAAGTCCATCTAAATGATCAAGATCCTGAAATTGGTTCATTTTTCGATTTTTTGATTTTGATGATAAAAAATTGGTTATATTAATTCCCATGGTATTTAAAAAAATTATTTAATAATTATATTAAAAGATATATTTAAATTATATATCAAAAACTCATGATTAACCCATTAAGTTTTATTCAAAAATTTATCAAATCTGGCAATCAGAGGGAATTGGATAGAATTGGGAAAATTGTGCTTAAAATAAATTCATTAGAAGAAAAATTCAAAAATCTAGTAAATGAAGACTTCCCAAAAAAAACCATAGAATTTAAAGAAAAAATTAGAAGTGGTCAAAAAATTGATGAAATTTTACCTGAAGCTTTTGCTCTTGTTAGAGAGGCATCAAGGAGAGTAAGAAATGAACGTCACTATGATGTCCAGTTAATTGGTGGAATAGTTCTACATGAAAATAAAATTGCTGAAATGAGAACTGGCGAAGGTAAAACTTTAACTATTGTTTTATCAGCTTATTTAAATGCACTAGAGGAAAAAGGAGTTCATATAGTTACAGTAAATGATTATTTAGCAAAAAGAGATTCTCAAGAAATGGGAAAGATATATAATTTTTTAGGATTAACCTCTGGATTTATAAATAATGATCAAAATGATGCTGAGCGAAAGAAAAGTTATAACTGTGATATTACCTATGCAACAAATAGTGAATTAGGATTTGATTATCTTAGAGATAATATGAAGTTCTCTAATGATGAAAAAGTACAACGACTTCATAATTACTCAATTGTTGATGAAATTGACTCCTGTCTAATTGATGAGGCGAGAACACCGTTAGTAATATCTGGAGCTGCAGAAGATAAAACAAATCAATATTTAGCCATTGATAAATTGATTAAACAACTTAATGAAAATGATTACGAGATTGATGAAAAAGATAAAAATATTCTTCTTACTAATGATGGGATTAATAACGTTGAAAAAATTTTTTCTAATGCAAAAATATTAAAGAATAATAATTTTTATGATCCTGAAAATTTAGCTTTAGTTCATCATGTAAACCAAGCTTTGAGAGCAAATCATTTATTTGAAAAAGGAAAGGACTATATTGTAAAAGATAATAGTTTAAAAATTATTGATGAACTGACAGGTAGGATACTGGAAGGAAGAAGATTTGGAGATGGACTTCATCAAGCTTTGGAGGCAAAAGAAAAAATAGAAATTCAAGTAGAAAATCAAACTTTGGCATCTATAACCTACCAAAATTATTTTAAACTTTATAAAAAAATTTCAGGATGCACTGGAACAGCTGCAACAGAGGCTGAGGAATTTTTTGAAATTTACAATCTACCAGTTGTTGTAATTCCTACAAATAATCCTATGATACGTAAAGATTACAATGATAAAATCTTTAGAACAGAAAGTGAAAAAAATCAAGCAATCATTAAACAAATAAAAGAAAGTCACAAAACTGGTCAACCTCTTTTAATATTTACTTCAAGTATTAACAAATCAGAAATTTATTCAAATTTATTAAAAAATGAAAAAATTAAACACGTCGTACTAAATGCTAAAAACCATGAAAATGAAGCTGAAATAATTGCTGCAGCTGGTAAAGAAAATTCTGTCATAATCACCACTAGTATTTCTGGACGTGGTGTTGATATCCAATTAGGAGGAAAGAGGGGAACAGCAACAGAAGATCAGCTTAAAAAAAGTAAGGAAAAAATCAAATCTTTAGGTGGTTTATTTGTAATTGGAACTGAAAGAATGGAGTCTAGAAGAGTAGATAATCAGGCTAGAGGAAGATCAGGAAGACAAGGAGATGAAGGAAATTCGATATTTTATGTAAGTCTTGAAGATGATTTAATGAGAATATTTGGTTCTGATTCAATGAACAATATTCTTGAAAAGCTGGGGTTAAAGGATGGGGAAAGTATAGATCATCCATGGATTAACAAAGCATTAGAAAGAGCGCAGCAAAAAGTTGAGGCTAGAAATTTTGACATAAGAAAAACATTAATTAAATTTGATAATGTTTTAAATGATCAAAGGTATGTAATTTTTTCACAAAGGGATGACGCAATGAACAGTGAAGAAATATTTAATTATTCTGAAGGATTTTTAAAAGAAATTTTAGATGACTTAATTAAATTAAAAATAAAAAAGTCCTCTAATCCAAAAAATAATGAATTTGAAACAAAGCTTAAAACTGTATTAGGTAAAAGCCTAGATGAAAATCAATTCAATGAACTTGTTTCTTTAAAAGACAATGATTTTAAAGAAAGAGTTAAAGAACAATTTGATAGAAATAGAGAAGAAAGAACTAAAATTTTAGGCGAAATGCAATCTAAAGAAATAGAAAAAAGAATTCTTCTTCAGGCTATAGATTTAAATTGGAAATCTCACATACAATACTTAGAACAATTAAGACAGGTTATTGGTCTAAGATCTTACGGTCAAAGAGATCCTTTAATTGAATATAAAAAAGAAGCTTTTGATTTATTTTCAAATTTACTTCATAAATTAAAGTTAGATTATATTACAATTTTGATGAACCTAAAAGTGGTTGAGCAACCTAAAGATAAGATTTATTCCCAAACTAACAAAAGAATAAATGAAAATCCTAAATGTTTACTAGCAAAAAATAAAGAGCAGAAGATTTCAAGAAATGAAAGGTGTGAAGCGACAGGAAAAAAATTTAAAAACTGTTGCGGTGCATTATAAAAAAAATATTAAAAGTGTCACTGCCAAAATCAAACCTCCCAACAAATAGAGCAAATTTATTTTATTTCTAAAAAAGTGTTTAATACTATTTTTCTTAATCTCTAGAGAACTTAAACTTTCTGGATTAGTAACAAAACCTTTTCCTCTTCCAATTTTTAAATATTTATTTTTTCTTTGATCCAATATTTCTTCAGATGACATTTCTTTAAAAAATTTCAAATTTTTTGAAATAGACTCTCTTACATTGCTTAAAATCAAATTTCTATCTCTGTGGGCGCCTCCCAACGGCTCTGGAATTATTTCATCTATTACATTTAAATTTAAGAGATCTTTTGCAGAAAGTTTCATCGCCTCTGCAGCATCTAACATTTTTTTTGGGTCTCTCCATAAAATGGTTGCACACCCTTCTGGTGATATCACAGAATAAATTGCATTTTCTAACATTATTACTTTACTGGATGAGCCCAATGCAATTGCACCACCTGAACCTCCCTCACCAATCACAATTGATAAGGTTGGAACTTTTAATTTCATACAACATTCAATAGACTTTGCTATTGCCTCTGCTTGACCTCTCTCCTCAGCACCTACTCCTGGATAAGCTCCTGGTGTATCAATAAAAGAAATTATAGGAATATCAAATTTATCAGCAAGACTCATTAAACGTATCGTTTTTCTATATCCTTCAGGTCTCATCATTCCAAAATTTTTTTCAATTCTAGAATCTAGATTTTCTCCTTTATCTTGGCCAATTACCAAAACTGATTGTCCATTAAACTTTCCAAAACCAGTAATAACAGATTTATCTTCCCCATAATATCTATCACCAGCTAGAGCAATAAATTCTTCAAAAAGATTATCAATAAAAAATTTTGATTTTGGTCTATCTTCATGTCTTGCAACCATAGTAGTTTGCCAAGAATTTAAATTTGAGTAAATATCTTTTAATTTCTTATCAAGTTCTTCTTGGGTTTTTGATATTTTCTTAGTATCAACTTCAGATAATCCTTCTTGATTATAAGGATCTTTTAATTTTTCTAATTCACTCTCTATATTTTTTATATCTGTTTCAAAATTTAGATAATTTTTCATTTCAATAAGAATAATACTTAAATAGCAAAAAAGGCAATAAAATGTTAATGCTTCTACTAAACATTTGACTTCATAACTTTAACAAGTAAATTTATTATATCTGTTTATCCTAATGATTAAGTGCGATTTGGATAAAATTCATTTTTATCGAATAAATAGATTATAACATGAAAGAGAAATATATTAAAATTAACAATTTGAAAGTTTCAGAAGAGTTATTAAACTTTGTAAATAACGAATTGTTAAAAGAGACTCAAATTTCCCCTCAAAATTTCTGGAAAGGGTTCGATAAAACAGCGCATGAACTCTCACCAAGAAATGATCAATTAATTAATATTAGAGAAACGATTCAAAAAAAAATTGATGAATGGCACATTAAGAATAAAGGTAATCATAATAAAATCGATGATTATAAAAAATTTTTGATAGATATAGGATATTTAAAAAAAGAAGGTCCTGATTTTAAAATTGAAACAGATAATGTTGATGATGAAATAACGCAAATCGCTGGACCCCAGTTAGTTGTTCCAGTAATGAATGCAAGATACACGCTTAATGCTGCAAATGCACGATGGGTAAGTTTATATGATAGTTTATATGGAACAAATATTATTGAGTCTGAAGAGGGAGGAAGTGAAAGATACGATCCAAACCGTGGACAGGAAGTAATTAAATATGTCAGAGAATTTTTTGATAAATATATACCCATAGATGGAACGAGTTGGAAAAATATTACTAATTTACAAATTATAGACAAAGAGTTGGCAATTTATAAAGATGATCATAAATATAAATTAAAGGACATTAATAAATTTGTAGGACACAGAGGGGAAGCTAGCAAACCTGAGGCAATAATACTTCAAAATAATAAATTACATTTTGAAATAATTATTAATCCAGGTGCGTTTAGTGCAGCACACGATATAGCTGGAATTAGTGATATTATAGCTGAGTCAGCTATTTCAACAATCTGTGATAATGAAGATAGTGTTGCTGCTGTAGACGCAAAGGATAAGGTTATTTGTTACAGAAATTGGCTAGGTTTAATGAAAGGTTCTTTAAAAGTAGAATTTGAAAAAAATGGAAAAATTTTGGAAAGAAAATTAAATCCAGATAGGAGCTATATTTCAAAAACAGGTAAAGGTTTAAAATTACATGGAAGAAGTTTACTTTTGATAAGAAATGTTGGGCACTTAATGAAAAACTCTTCCATTCTTTTAAAGGATGGTAGTGAAATACCTGAAGGTATTATGGACGCCTTCTTTACAACTGCAGCGGCACTTCACGATATAAAAAAGAGGAGAAATTCCAGAAAAGGGTCTATATATATAGTTAAACCAAAAATGCATGGCCCAGAAGAAACTGCATTTACAGATTTAATTTTTACTAAAGTTGAAGAAGTATTAAATTTAAAAAAATTTACCTGCAAAATTGGAATTATGGATGAAGAAAGAAGAACTTCAGCCAATCTTAAAGAATGTATTAGAACATTAAAAAATAGAGTATTTTTTATAAATACTGGTTTTCTAGATAGAACTGGTGATGAAATGCATACATCGATGGAGGCCGGCCCTATGATTAAAAAAGGTGATATGAAATCATCTAAATGGATTAAAGCTTATGAGAACAATAACGTTGATGTCGGCTTAAAATGTGGTTTTTTAGGTAGAGCGCAAATAGGCAAAGGTATGTGGGCAATGCCAGACAAAATGAAGGAAATGATGGGGGAGAAAATTAACCATTTAAAAGCTGGTGCAAACTGTGCATGGGTGCCCTCTCCAACTGCTGCATCATTGCACTCATTACATTATCATCAAATAAATATTTTCGATGAGCAAAAAAAAATTTTAGGTCGTGAACAAGCAAAATTAGACGATCTTTTAACAATTCCAATAGCAGATAGAACTAATTGGTCTGTTGATGAAATAAATACAGAAATTTCAAACTCTGCTCAGACTCTTTTGGGATATGTGGTAAGATGGATTGATCAAGGAATTGGATGTTCAAAAGTTCCTGATATTAATAATGTTGGTTTGATGGAAGATAGAGCAACATTGAGAATTTCATCTCAACATATTGCCAATTGGGTGCACCATGGTATCACAACAAAAATTCAAGTAATTGAAATTATGAAAGAGATGGCAAAAATAGTTGATGAGCAGAATAAAGATGATAAAGATTACATCAAAATGAGTGATGACTTTAATAATTCAATTGCATTTTGCACTGCTTGTGATTTAATTTTTAAGGGAAAAGAACAGCCTTCGGGATATACAGAACCTTTGTTACATTTAAATAGAATAAAAAAAAAATTTATTCAGAATTAGAATTCAAGTTAGACCTATTTTTAAATGCTGAAAATAGTGTACCATCATCTAAACTTTCAATTTCACCACCTACAGGTAAACCTTGGGCTAATTTAGTAATTTTTACATTACTATTTTTTAAACTATCTTTTATATAATAAGCCGTTGTTTGACCTTCAACTGTAGCACTAGTGGCTAAAATGACTTCCTCAATTTTATCTTTCTTTACCCTTTCAACTAAAGAATTAATTAACAAGTCTTCTTTTTTTTGCCCTGCAGATGAAATTGTTCCTCCTAATATGTGAAAATATCCCCTATATATACTTGAACTTTCTATGCTCCATTGATCAGACAGATTTTCAACTACACAAATTTTATCATATTTTTTTTCAACTATTTTACAATTATTAAAGCTACAATCGATAGTAGTAGCTTTTAAAGTTCCACAAATTTTACATCTAGAAATGTTTTTATATACTTCTGCTAATGCTTTAGTTAAAGGCTTAACAATTTCTTCTCTGTTATTGATTAATTTTAACACAATTCTTTTAGCTGATTTTGGACCTAAACCTGGAAGTTTAGAAATTAACCTTATTAATTCATCAATCTCATTTATGCTTTGCATTGTTTATAATGGCCACTTAAAACCTGGAATGCCAAGGCCGCCGGTGGCTTTTGAGATTTCTTCAGTGGTTTTAGATTTAAGTTGAGTTTTTGCATTATTGTGAGCAGCAACAATTAAATCTTCTATTATAGATTTTTCCTCTTTCAATATCTCATTAGAAATTTCTATTTTTTGCATCTCTCCTTCTCCATCTAAAATAACTTTTACAGAATTTGATCCTGATACACCCTCAACTTTTATATTTTTAATTTTTTCTTGGCTTTCCTTCATCTTTGCCTCAAGTTCTTTGGCTTTATCTAAAATTTTTGAAAAATCTGTCATTATTCCTCATTTTTTGTTTTATTAAATTTTACATCAATTAACTCAGCATCAGGAAATGAATTCAACATTGTTTTATATAAATCTGTTTCTTTTGCCTTTTCAATTACTTCCTTTTGCTCATTTTTTTCTTTTTCTTTGATTGATATTTCACCAATGTTTTTACTAAAACTTATAATCCATCTTTGATTAGTCCACTCAAAAAGTTTAGTAGATAAATCTTTAACAAAGTTTTTATCTAAATTGTCATTAAATGAAATTTCAATTCGTCCTTCCTCAAATTTAACTAAGTTTACATTTTTTTCTAATTCATATTTTAATTTTATCTCTTTTTTTAGTAAACAAATATATATTAGATCCTCAAAAGAGCTTATTGAAGTCTCTTTTTGTTTTATTTCTGACTTTGATTGAGGTTTTATTTTTTTTTCTTGAGCTATGTTTTTAATTTGATTAACCGTTTCAGTTTTTGAAAAATTTTGTGATATTTGATCTTTATTTTTATTTTGACTGGACTTTTCTTCCATCTTATCATAATTTTTAGGTCTAGTTCCATTTAAATAAATTAATCTCATCAAAAACATTTCTATTGATAGGTTCTGATTAGAAACAATTTCTAACTCATCTAATGCTTTTATTGTAAATTGCCAAAATAAAATTAGTACTTCAGCATCGATACTATTTGAAATTTTGCTAATTTTATTAAATTCTTCATCATTTAAGGAAAAATTTGTACTTTCTAAATTTAAAAAATTAATATTTTTAAAATAATACAAAATTTCTAAAAAATCGTTTATGAAGACTTTAGGTTCAACACCTTGGTCATATATTTTCCTGTAGACTTCTATAACTTTATTTTCATCACCTTGTAAAATTAATTCAAATAAATAAATTAATTGGGACTTATCAAAATACCCAAATATTCTTTGTGCAGAGACTAAATCCAATTCTTTCCCACTTTGTAAACTTAATAATGCTCTATCAAGTAACGATAAAGCATCACGTACTGAGCCTTCAGAAATTTTAACAATTAACTTAAGAGCATCATCTGAAACTTTACCTTTTTCAATATTAGTTATCTTTTTTATATATTCAAATAATTCAAAAGATTTAATTCTTGACAAATCAAACCTTTGGCATCTTGATACGACTGTAATTGGTATTTTCTTTATTTCAGTTGTTGCAAAAATAAACTTTAAATATTCAGGGGGTTCTTCAAGAGTTTTCAATAAAGCATTAAATGCTTGTTTACTCAACATATGAACTTCATCAATTATGAAAATCTTATATTTTGAAGATGTTGGACCATATCTTGAAAATTCTATTAGATCTCTAACATCATCTACCCCTGTTTTGCTTGCTGCATCCATTTCTAAAACATCGATATGATTTGAGTTAGTTATGGCATCACAATTTTCACACTTATCTTTACATTGATTTTCAATACCTTTTGAACAATTCAAAGTCTTGGCTACTATTCTGGCAATTGTCGTTTTTCCAACTCCTCTTATTCCAGTGAATAAATAAGCATTTGGAGTCTTATTAACTTTAATAGAATTTTTAATGGTTTCTGCGACAACCTCTTGACCTATAAGATCATCAAAACTTTGGGGTCTATATTTTAAAGCTAATACTTTATTATTTTTATTCATATTAATATTTTAGGAGACTAGAACCTGAATAACCGTCTTTACGACTGCTTCTGTTAAGATCTGGTCGGGTTCAAGCAGCATCCACCTCTAGCCTCCAAAACTATTATAGCAGTATTGTTTTCTAATCCACAAGGAAAGATTATTGCTTTATTTCTCTTATTGGGTCTGCCTCAAAAACTCCTAAAACATGAAAATCTTCACAATGAAGACCCAATTCTTCTAAGGATTTTTGAACCTTAAACTCTTCAATATGTCCATCCAGATCACATAAAAAAAAGTACGAGTCGAAAGAATTTTTTTCTGGATAACTTTGAAGTTTTGTTAAATTAACTCCATTAATTGCAAAACCTCCTAATGATTGATAAAGCGCAGCGGGTTTACTTTTAAGTTTGAATAAAAAAGAAGTTATATATTTTTTTTTACCCAGCTCAGGTTGTATTATTTTTTTCCCCATTATTAAAAATCTGGTCAAGTTTCCATTTTCATTTTCTATATTCTTTTTAATTATTTCTAATCCATAAGTCTTAGCACTTAAAGAGGAAGCTATAGCAGCATCTTCTTTTTGATTATTCTTTGATATCATTTCCGCAGAGCCAGCTGTGTCTGCTCTTACATTTTCATTAAAATTATTTTTTTTTATAAACTTTGAGCATTGAGATAATGCTTGTGAATGTGAATATACATTTTTAATTTCACTAATCTTTGTGCCTGGAAGTGCTAATAAATTATGCTCTATTTTTTGAAAATATTCTGAATAAATATTTAATCTATATTTAAAAATTAAATATTCGATACCTATATTACCAGTGATTCTATTAGACTCTGGTATTACTATTTTTGCATCCTCTTCTTTTATTGCTTTTAAAAAACATTCGTCAAAAGTTTTACAGGGTATAATTTTTGCTTTTGGATCAATAGATAACGATGCTAAATGAGAATATGCTCCAAAAGTTCCTTGGAAATAGATTTTGCCCATTTTTACTTATATTCCATTATTTTTTTTATAGCTAGATAATCTTCTTCAGTATCAATGCCTATTGGCGAAGACTTTGCTAGGCCGACATTGATGCTTATATTGTTTTCTAAAGCTCTTAATTGTTCTAGTCTATTTATGATTTCATTTTTGGATTGTTTAAGTGAAATGATCTTTTTTAGAGTTTCGACACCATAACAATAAATTCCTATATGGTGATATATATTTATTTTATCTTTAGTTTTTCTTAAAAAATTGTCTGCATGTGGAAATTGATTCTCTTTAAGGGGCTCTTTAGTTTTTACTTTAACAATATTTTCATTTTCGTACATTTTGGGATCTAAAATTTGAGCTGCTAAGGTTCCAAATTTGGTATTATTTTTCATCATTTTGTAATTTAAATTTTTTATATCTTTAATATCAATTTCAGGCTCATCTCCTTGCACATTCATTATAAAATCGATGTCTTTTACTGATAAAATTGAAAAAGCCTCAAATATTCGATCGGTGCCTGTTTTATGATTTTTGTGGGTCAAAATTGCATTTCCTCCATTTTTTTTTACATCATCTACAATTTCTTGATCTTCTGCTGCAACAATTACTTCTCCTATGTTTGCGCTCTCTGCTCTTTTAAAAACATGTGAGATAATAGATATACCATTTATTTTCAATAATGGTTTACCAGGCAATCTAGTTGCTGATAACCTTGAAGGTATAATAACTAATGTTTTCATTGATTTTTTTTATTTAATCTAGATTATAAATAGAGGCAAAATTGTACAGTAAATTATAAGCATTTTTTAATTTATAGTGTTATACGTTTATTAAAAATTATCAAAATGGACTCTTTTGAAATTAATAAAATAATTGCAGCGATTCTTATGGTTGCTCTTTTAATTATTGGAATAAGTAAAATTTCTAACGTAATATTTCATGTAGATAAACCTGAAACTCCAGGTTACGCAGTAAATGTCGAACAAGTATCTTCTGCATCAACTGCTTTAGCAGAAAAGATTGAGGATAAAAAAATTGATATATCAGCACTTATGGCAATGGGAGATATTTCTCATGGGGAAAAAGTTTTTAAAAAATGTGCAGCTTGTCATTCAATTGTTAAAGGAGGAAAAAATAATATTGGTCCAGCACTATATAACGTTGTTGGTAGAAAAGTTGGGGCAGTAAGTGATTATAAATATTCAAAGGCTCTTTCAGGTTATGAAAAAGAATGGACCTTTGAAGAATTAAATGGATATTTAGTTAAACCAGCAAAATGGATTAAGGGGACTAAAATGGCTTTTGCTGGGTTAAGGAAAGAAAAAGATAGGGCATCAGTTATAAAATATCTTAACCAAAATACAGACAATCCACTACCTTTACCTTAATTTTCCAAAGCAATATAACAGGATACTTTTTTGAACATGAACTCTATTAAGTGCTTGTTGCCAAACTCTTGATTGATTACTTTTAAAAACTTCATCTTTAACTTCAGATCCTCTTGGAAGACAATGTAAAAAAGTACAATCCTTTTTAGCAAATTTCATTAGTTGTTTATTAATTTTAAATTTTTGAAAACTTTTTGTTTTTTGTTTTTTGTTGACTTTATCATTAATTGATATCACTTTATCTGAAAAAATAACATCAGCATTATTTGCTGCTTTAGCAGCATCATTATAAATATAAATTTTTTTATTTGTTTTTCTTGCCCAATTTAAAATAGATTTTTTTGGTTCAAATTTCTTTGGACAGCCTATATTTAACTTAAAAGAAAATTTTGCAGATGCTGCAATTAAACTATTCAAAACATTATTGGAGTCCCCAATCCAAGTAATATTTAATTTAGAAATTTTTTTTTTTTTTATTTCTTCAACTGTAAAAACATCTGATAAAACTTGGGTTGGATGAGAAGATGGTGAAAGACCATTAATAACTGGGATAGAAAGATGTTTTTTAAAATTTTCAACTTTCTTATCACTGTCTGTTCTCAACATAAAACCATCACCATAAGTAGATAATATTTTAGCTGTGTCCTCTAAAGACTCTCCACCGTCTCCAAGGTGTAATTCGTTTGATCTTAAAGTAATCGTACCTCCACCTAATTGTTTAATTGCCAAATAGAAACTTAATCTTGTTCTTAAACTAGATTTTTCGAACATTTGAATTAATATTTTTCCTTTTAATGGTTTATCTTCGTCTAATTCTAATGTGTTTAATCTAATTCTTTTTTGTTTCCTTTTTTTTGCATCAAATAATATTTTTTTTAAATCTTTTATAGGAATATCTTTAAGATGGACAAAATGTTTCATGTTATCAATATGTTGAACAAACTTTATTTAATATTTTTATAGCTTCATCAATCTCGGATTTTCTCACATTCAATGGTGGTAAAATTCTTATAACATTTTCAGAAGCTTTAATTGTAAGTAATCTATTATCCATCAATTTTTTAATAAAACCTATCTGGTCGTTATAAACCTGAAGCCCAATTAAAAATCCTCTTCCTCTTACTTCTTTAATAATTTTTGGGTATTTTTGCTTAATTTTAATTAGTTTATTATGAAAATATTTAGAGTGTTTTTTCACTTTATTCAAAAAACTTTTTTTTGAAATAATATCCATTACTTCATTTCCAACTTTCATAGCTAATGGATTTCCTCCAAAAGTTGAGCCATGAGTTCCACTAGTCATGGCTGAAGCAACTTTTTTATTCATTAAAACTGCTCCAATAGGAAAGCCTCCACCTATTCCCTTTGCAATTGGAACGATATCAGGTTTTATTTTAGACTTTTCAAAAGCAAAGAAATCTCCTGTTCTTCCAATCCCACATTGAACCTCATCAAGAATTAATAATATTTTTTTCTTATCACATAATCTTCTTAACCCTTTTAAACACCAATCTGGAATAACTTTTATACCACTTTCCCCCATAATCGTCTCAACCATTATAGCTGCAGTATTCTTGTTTATTTTTTTTTTCAAATCTTTATGGTCACCAAACTTGAAATGGTCGAAACCAACTACTCTTGGTCCAAAACCTTCTGTCATTTTTTTGGATCCACTAGCGTAAATTGCTGCTAATGTTCTTCCGTGAAAAGAATTTTTTATACATAAAATTCTATTTTTGTGTGGTTTTCCTATTGAATAAAAGTACCTTTTAGCAACTTTTATAGCAGCTTCTGTGGCTTCGGCTCCACTATTCTGAAACATAATAAAATCAGCAAATGTTTTTTTGGCTATTTTTTTTGCTAATTGCTCCCCCTCTGGAATTATAAATGCATTTGAAACATGCCATAATTTTTTAGATTGCTTATTTAAAATTTTAATCAATTTGGGATGAGCATGACCAAGAGAATTAACAGCAATTCCCTGAACAAAATCTAAATATTTTTTACCATTATTTGAAAAAAGGAAGCTACCTTTGCCTCTATTGAATGAAATTTTTTTTCTGTTGTAATTTTTTGCCAAATAACTCATTAAATTTGATATAGTTCATTAAATCCTAAATTAAAATAATTACTTACAATTTGCGATTGAAAAATATTAAATACAAAAATAAATGTGAATAAATATCAAAAAGTTATTGTTTATAGTGGAATTTTAACAATATATAGCACTATTTAAATAAATAAACACATGATATAGATAATTATGAGCTGGAATGATGAAAAAGTTAATAAATTGAAAGAATTATGGGGAAAAGGTAACACAGCAAGTCAAATTGCAGAAATTATAGGTGGTATTAGTAGAAATGCCGTTATCGGAAAAGCACACAGATTAAATCTTTCTGCAAAAATAAAAACTAGGGCAGCGACATCAAGTCAAACTTTTGATTCTTCTATAGAAAGTAAAGATATTAAATCAAAAAAAAGTAGAAAAAGTAAATTTAAATCTTTAATAATTGAAAAAGATTTTGAGCCAGAAAATCCAAAACAATTGGAAGAATTAGATGAAAATTCTTGTAAATGGCCTATTGGACATCCGGATGAAAACAATTTTTATTTTTGTGGAAGAACTTCTTTAAAAGATTTTTCTTATTGTAAACTTCACTTGCTTTATGCTTATCAACCAAAAGGTAAAAAAGAAGAGGTCACAGACAAAGAGGAGATACCTGAATTTATTGAAAAAAAAATACAATCTGCTTAACCAAGAAATTAAGCTTATAAACTAATTTTTGGGATTATATTTATCAGTTGAAAATTCACCACCATCTGTCCACATGTAAGAATACTTTTTTACCTCTTCATCAAAATTTTTTTTACTTGGTACACCAATATCATAATTAGTTTTATATTTACCTGAAACAACATTATCATATTTTAGTAGTCTCAATTGATCTTCTGTTAATAAAGGATTTGGCAATAACTGGAAAAATTTTGCTGTAATATTAGCTAATAATAGCGGAAATGGTATAAGTAACCTTTTTTTATCTATTAACTTTAATAATCTTTTGAGAATTTCTTTGAAATTGATTACCTCAGGACCAACACATTCTATAATTTTAGAATTTATATTTTTTGAAATTATGTGATAAATTATATCTGTTAAGTCAGAACAATGTATAGGAGTAAATTTTGTTTGCCCTGAGTAATAAATCGGGAAAAAGGGTAATCTACTTAGCAAAGTCATAAAGCTTGTCGTAAAATTATCATCGACCGAATAGACAACTGAGGGTCTTAAAATTGTTGAAAGAGGAAAATTACTCAAAATATTTTTTTCTCCTTCTAATTTGCTTTTTGCATAATTACTATCTGTCGCTTCATGAATGCCCAGAGCAGATAAATGTATAAAATTTTTTAATTTATATTCTTTAGATAATTTTGCTAATAAAGTTGGAAACAAAGTATGAATATTATAAAAAGTATTTCCTTTTTTATTTTCAAATAGAATACCCACCAGATTAATACATAAATCTGCTTTTGCAAAAAGACTTCTTATTTTCTTTTCATCGTAGATAGAAGCTTCAATAACTTCGATATATCCAGCATTTCCTTGTGTTTTAATGATATAACTCTTTTGATGGATATTTCGCGTAACAACAGTAACCCTAATATTATTTTTAGTAAGTTTTCTTATTAAGTGTCTTCCTATTTGGCCACTTCCGCCAAAAATTAGACAATTTTTAGGTTTCATATATATATATTTAAAAAATGAATATTGAAATTAAACTTCATAAAACTGATTTACCAGATGATTTAAATTTAGGCAATGTAATAGCTGTTGATTGTGAGTTTATGGGTTTAAATTTGAGAAGAGATCCTTTATGTATAGTTCAGATATCTTCTGGACATTCGGATGCTCATATAGTTCAATTAGATCGATCGAATTATAATGCTCCTAATTTAGTCAAAATTTTATCAAATCAAAATATTTCTAAAATATTTCACTTTGGAAGAGCCGACATAGCTCATATTAAATACTATCTTAATACTGACACTAACAACGTCCTAGATACTAAAATTGCATCAAAATTAGGAAGATCTTATTCTGATAGTCACTCATTGAAAGCTTTGATAAAAGAATTCATAAATATTGATATCAGTAAACAATTTCAAAATTCCGATTTTGGTGGTGAGCTAACTCCTGCTCAACTTAAGTATTGCGCTAATGATGTGGTTTATCTTCACAAAATACATAATGAATTAGTTAAGATTCTCGAGAGAGAGAAAAGAATTGATCTTTATAGAGATTGTTTAAAATTTTTAAAAACAAGAGTTGAACTTGATTTAGCATTATTCAAAGATGATATTTGGGCACATTAAATGAGAAAAATTAATTATATTAAAACAGCAAAAGAAGTAATTAATTTAGAAATTAAAGCTTTAGAAAAATTAAAAAAAAATCTTTCAAATTCATTTAATTTAGCTGTTGATAAAATCACTAAATGTCAGTCTAAAATTATTTTATCGGGAGTAGGCAAAAGTGGATTAATAGCAAATAAAATAGCTGCAACTTTGTCATCTGTGGGATCGCCATCTTTTTATCTTTCAGCAAGTAACTCTTCTCATGGAGATTTGGGATCTATATCAAAAAAAGATATATTAATATTAATTAGTTATTCAGGAAAAAGTAATGAACTTAAAAATATGATCCAATATGCAAATAGAAATAAGATATTATTAATAGGTATAGTTTCAAAAAAAGACTCACTTTTATATAAAGCTTCAGATATAAAATTACTGATACCTCAAGTAACTGAGTCAGCTGGAATTGTTCCAACTTCAAGCACTACTTCACAACTTGCTTTGGGAGACGCTTTAGCAATATCGGTAATGAAAAAAAAGAAATTTGGTAAACAAGATTTTAAGAAGATACATCCCGCAGGAAGTCTAGGAGCCCAATTAAAAACAGTAGAAGATATTATGTTAACTGGGAATAAAATTCCTTTTGTTAATGATAATTTAGTTATGAGTAAAGCCTTAAAAATTCTTACTCAAAAAAAACTTGGTATATTAATTATTAGAAATAAAAGAAAACAAACAGTTGGCATAATTACTGATGGACAAGTCAGAAGATTTAATCAAAAAAATAAAAACTTACATTCTGAAATAGTTAAAAAAATTATGACTAAAAACCCTATTGGAATTGATAAAAATTCACTTGCAGCAAAAGCATTGTCTCTAATGAATACGAATAAAATTACTTCTTTGTGTGTTCATGATAAAAAG
>CACHRX010000008.1 GCA_902582385.1 uncultured Pelagibacteraceae bacterium
CCCACTTAAATGCCATTTCGCATCCAGTAAGATAAAACTCCCACATTCTAAAAAATTTTTCATCAAACATTTTGATAATTTTTTCTTTATTTCTAATACAATTTTCTTTCCAGTGTCTAAGAGTGTGAGAATAATGAAGCCTTAATACCTCTATGTCAGTTAAAATTAAACCAGCTTTTTCTATAGGATTAGTCACTTCGCTTAGGCTTGGGGTATAACCTCCAGGAAAAATATATTTTGTTATCCATGGATGTGGATCTCTTGGAGGATTAACAGATCCAATTGTATGTATTAGCGAAATACCGTCATCTTTTAATAATCTTTCAATTTGATTAAAAAATTTTTTATAAAACTTTCTTCCAACATGTTCAAACATTCCAACACTAACAATTCTATCAAATTTTTCTTTCAGTTCTCTATAGTCCATTAATTTAAATTTAACTTGATTTTCTAAATTCATTTCTTTTGCCTTTTTATTACAGTAATTTAATTGATTTTCTGACAATGTTATTCCTGTAACTTCACACTTGGAACTTTTGGCAATATCAATAGCTAATGAACCCCAACCACAACCTATGTCTAAAACTTTTTGATTAGGCTGAATGTTTAATTTTTTTATGATGTGCTGTATTTTATTATTTTGTGCTGTTTCTAGACTGTCATTCTTACTTTTAAAATATGCACACGAATATTGTTTCTTTGGATCCAAAAATAAATCATATAGATCATCTGAAAGATCATAATGATGAGAGACATTCATTTTAGATTTTTTAATAAAATTAAAATTTGTTAAATATCTGTAAGATCCTCTAAGTCTATTTATTAAATAACTGAAAAAATTTAATTCGCCTCTACCAAAATTCATTAAAGCCAAGTCTAAAAAATCAGTCAAAGTTCCATTCTCTATAATTATTTCTCCATTAGTATAAGCTTCACCAAAATATAAGTCGGGATGAAGTAATAATTTATAATGGAGTTTTTTATCCAAAATTTTTAATTTAATAGGGTTATTTCCTGGATTACCAATTATATAATCTTTTGAATTAGCGTCAGTTAAAATGAAGCCACCTTTTAAAAAAACTTTGTTTAAAAAACTTGCAAGTTTCATTCTAAGCCGCCACTGAGGATTTTTTTGTGAAATTTAAAACTTTTAAATTATTCATTAAATCATTTTTGTCATTTTTGTTTAAAAGACTTAAAGGTGGTAAAATATTTTTATAAATTTCACTTTCTTGAGAAAGATAAGAATGTAATCCTGAAATTAAATTATACTTATCAAAGGCACTTCTAACATCACATAATCTTTGATTGTGTATTTGTTCTTTTCCAGAATAAAAATCATCATAAACTTTTCTTGACATTTCAGCAGTTACATTACATGTTGCAGTAATTATTCCTGAACATCCTAATTGTAAACCTTTTAATAGTTTAAGCTCTGAACCAGGAAATATTGAAAAATTTTTCAATTTTAAAGTTTCGAATAAATTATAAGAACTATCTTTTATACCTACTATTTGATTTGGAAATTTTTTTACAAGTTCTAAAACACATTCCTCACTAAATTTATATCCACAAAGTTTTTCAAAATTATAAAGAATAATTTTACAATTTTTAATAGATTTTATTATTCTTGTATAAAATTCTATCACATCTGAGTCTCCATATTTATAATATGCTGGAGGCATAATTAAAAAATTTTTAAAATTTAATGAAGTGGCTATTTTCATAAAATTAATTGTTTCACCCAAAGAATTCAAGCCTGTGCCAATTAAGTGCTTATCTTTATATTTACTTCTTGAGAGTTTATTCAACAAATCAATCTTTTCTGAAATAGGTAATAGTTGAGATTGTCCTGTACTTCCAAATATTGCTGTTCCATGGCATCCTTGATCTATTAACTTTTCAGCATGTTCTATTGTTTTTTCAACATTAAGGCTCAAATCATAATTGAGAATAGACATGGTAGCAGCATATATTCCACTTATTTTTGTCATAATAAAAATTTATATAAAAAATATACTTAGTAAAGTTTATAAATACCATATGAAAATATTGGCAGTGCAGAATAGAATGGGTATTGGGGATACTGTAATTTTTTTGCCTTTTATAAAGGCTTTAGCAAAAAAATTTGATTCACCTATAAGTATACTTGTAAAAGAAAATTCAAAAGCTGACCAATTTTTACACCAAACCAATTATATTGATAAAATCCTTTTTTTAGAAAGAGATAAAAACAATAATAATAGACATGATGGTTTTCTAGGCAGTTTTAAATTAATCCAGGATATTAAAAAACATAATTTTGATAAAATTTTTATTTTTAATTCATCTCTAAGATTTTATCTAATTGCAAAATTTTCTGGAATTTATGAAATATACCAATATCCATTATTTAAAAAATATAAACAACATATTACCAATACCCCCAAAAAATTTATAAAAGATAAATTAAATTTAGAAGTTGAAGAAAATCCTGAAATTCAAATAAATGGGAATTTAATTTCTGAATCAATTGAAAGATTTCAAATAAATAAAGATCAAACAAATATTCTTTTAGGTATAGGTGGGTCGGGGCCTACAAAAAGAATACCTGCAATTACATTTTTAAATGTAATAGAAAAATTATCAAAAATTAGAGATTGCAAATTTTTTCTTGCTACAGGTAAAAATAATGAAGAACAAGTTTTATTAAATGAAATACTGCAATCTAAATATAGAAATCTTTGTGTGCCTTTAGACGATTTATCAATTAAAGAAACCTTACCAATTATAAAAAGATGTGACTTATCAATTTGTAATGACTCTAGCTTTAGTCATTTATCTGCAGCTTTAGATATTAAGACTATTACTTTAATGGCCGACACACCGTTAATTTATGGAAATTATAGCTCTAAGATGTTTCCAATAATTCCTGATGGAGAAGAAACGGTAACTCATGGCACATTAGGAAAAGAGAAAATTAATCCAAAAAAAATATTTGATAAAATTATTAAAATTCTTAATTAAGAAATATCATTTAAAACAATATCTTTAGCCTCGTTCACAATGGTAGATAAGCGAGATGTTTCTGGAGATATATCAGGATGAATTTTCTTCTGAATTTTTACATACGCTTTATTTACATCCTCCTTAGTAATTTTTTTATCAATATCTAAATTTAAAATTTTATAAGCCTCTGAGACAGTTATAGAAGATTGATTTTTCAAGTTTGATTTGTTAAAAGCAAACCTGCCTGATCTTCTTAAAGTTTGAATCAATCTATAAAGAGATATTAATTGAAAAATGGACAAACCTTTCAATTTTAATAGTGCTATACTTGCTATTGTAAGAGGCAAAGTTAATAAAAATCTACCACCTATAGCGAACAGAACTGCTAATATTATTAAACCTAAAATTATTAAAATTCTGAGACTTTTAGATATTTTTTTGGAAGAAATATTACTAATAAATCTCAATAGAAAATAGAAAATAGTCAATATTACTACTGTATATATTATTATATTCATATATTTTTCCTTATTATGAAAGTACCACAACTTAGAAAAAAATTAGAAGTAAAATCTTGTCACAACTTTACTTGGGAGGATAATTATAGCTGGATACATCAAAAAAATATTTTAGAAGTTTTAAAAGATAAAGATAAATTAAACCCTGAAGTAAAAGAATATTTGATTCAAGAAAATAAGCACACTGAACATCATTTAAAAGATACTAAAAATTTACAAAAAAAATTATTTAATGAGATAAAGGGTAGAATTAAACTTGATGACGAGTCTCTTCCATACAAAGATCATACTTATGAATACTGGACTAAAACAACTGTTGAAGGAAATTATTCTATAAAATTAAGAAAAAAAATAAATACAAATGAGATTGAAGAAATTTGGAATGGAGATAAAGAGAAAGATAAATTAGGAGTAGAATATTTCGGTATAGGAGATCTAGAAGTAAGTCATAACGATAAATATCTAGCTTATACCTTAGATACTAAAGGATCTGAATATTATACAATCTATATAAGAGATATTAAAACAAATAAACTTATAACAAAAAAAATTCCAGATACCTCTGGAAGTGTTACTTTTAGTTTAGATGATAAATATATTTTTTATTCTCATTTAGATAAAAATCATAGAGCAAGAAAAATTTATAGACATGAAATAGGTAAATTCAAAGACAGTGATGATCTAATTTTTGAAGAGAAAAGTGAGGCATTTACTGTTAGTATTGGCTTAAGTTCAGATGAAAAATTTTATTTTATTACAACTTCCGACCATAATACCTCTGAGCAGTATTACTTTAAAGTCAATGAGAAAAAACCAAAGCCTAAATTAATAAAAAAGAGAGAAAAAGGAATTTTGTATTCTATAAGTTCATGGAATAATAATTTTTATAATCATACTAATTACGAGGCTGAAGATTTCAAAATTGATATTTCCGATAGTTTAGAGAATCAAAATTGGAAGCCTTTTGTTCATGCAAAAGATGAAGTATTAATTGGGGGCTGTATTTTTCTTAAAAACTGGATAATTCGATCTGAAACCTCCAATGCGTTAGAAAAATTATTTGTAAAAAATATTTCCACAGGACTGGAAGAGGAATTAATATTTTCTAATGAAAAAGTCTTTGTTCCGAGTATTACTTTGAGGCAAAAAGATAAAAATACAGATGAAATCTATGTTGGATATTCTTCTCCTAAAACTCCAGCAAGAGTTTATTTATATAATCTTTTAACTAAATCAAAAAAATTGATTAAGGAACAAGAAATACCCTCAGGACATAATCCTAATAATTACATTGTAGAAAGAATTGAGTTCAAATCACATGATGGAAGATTAGTGCCTTTAACTATTACTAGACATAAAAAAACTAAGATGGATGGATCAGCTAATCTATTATTGTATGGTTATGGATCGTATGGAAATTCAATGAGTCCTAGTTTTTCCTCAACCAAATTTAGTTTATTAGATAGAGATATTATTTGGGCAACTGCACACATTCGAGGTGGAATGGAAAAAGGTATGAAATGGTGGAAGGAAGGAAAGTTAACAAATAAAAAAAATACTTTTGAAGATTATGTTCATGCAGCAAAATATTTAATTGACAATGAATATACCTCAAAAGGTAAAATAATCGGTATGGGTGGGTCTGCTGGTGGTTTATTAATGGGAGCAGTGATAAATAAGTCTCCAGAATTATTTTTAGGAATTATAATGGCAGTTCCATTCGTAGATTCTCTTACAACAAATCTAGATCATTCTTTACCCTTAACTATTGGTGAATTTGATGAATTTGGAAACGCAAAAGATAACAAGGATCACTTTGAGTACATACTTTCATATGCTCCATATAATAATATCAAAAAGATGGATTATCCTCACATATTAATCACTACCAGTTTAAGTGATAATCGAGTTTTATTTGACGAACCTGCAAAATTCACCGCTAAACTGAGAGATTATAAAACAGACAATAATTTACTACTTTTAAAAACTGAAATGAACGCTGGTCACGGAGGTAAATCTGGAAGAGATGGGGCTATTGAAGAAATTGCTCTTGATTATTCTTTTGCTTTAAAAATCTCAAAAAAAATTTAATTTTCTTATCTTGAAAAAAAAAAATTAATTCCCAAGTAATATACTGAGTCGCTTTATAGGGCTTATAAAAATAAACTTGCTTAACAAAGGAGGATATTATGACAAGTAAGGATTTATCTATATTTAACTCACTAAGGCCGTTTTCAATAGGCTTCGATGATATGTTCGAACAATTTGAAAATATGCTGGGAAATGGTGCTATGACTATGCAGTCAAATTACCCACCATACAATATCAGAAAAACTGGTAAAGATAACTATGCAATAGAAGTTGCATTGGCTGGTTTTAATAAGAATGATGTTGAAGTTGAGTTTGAGGATAATTTATTAACTGTAAGAACAAAACAAGTTGATAAATCAGGTAACAATAATGCTGATGGTGAAATAATTCATAAAGGCATTTCTCAAAGACAATTTGCAAGATCATTCACTATTGCTGATGATGTAAAAGTTGATGGTGCTGAACTTAAAGATGGTCTTTTGACAATATCTTGTGAAAGAATTGTTCCAGAGCATAAAAAGAAAAAACTTATAGAAATAAAATAAGTTGAGCCTTACTTGTGGGGTTTAACTCCCCACAAGTAACTTTAAAAACAACCATTAGACACAAAGCCAACAACAACAGAGTTCGAGTCTACCTCAAATCTTCTTTCACAGGGAATTCCATATTTTTTTGTATTATAGACAAATACTGAATTACCCTTATCATTTTTAAAACTTTCATCAGATTTACCTAGGTCAATTTGTACTTCACTTATGGATTTACCAATATATTTGCTTAATTTTATATTTTCTTTTTCAACAATAGCATCTGTTTTTTGTTTTATAGTCTGACATCCTGAAAGAGCAATCATTACAAAAGTACTAAGTAAAATTAATTTAAATTTTTTCATATTTTAATCTTAACAATCAAATTATGGCATAAATATAAACTTCTGAGTTGAAATATGTGAATAAAGACTAGTTTTAAAAGGTAATTTTAAAAAGAATCAAATAAAAATTTGTCATTAGGAGGATAAATGCTTGAAAATTATTTTAATTATAAAAAACATAATACTGATTTTAAAACTGAAGTAATAGCGGGAACAACTACGTTTTTGACTATGGCTTACATCATGTTTTTAAATCCGTTTATATTGTCGGGAGAATTCGCCGGTCCCGATAAAGGATTCTTTGATTTCGGTGCAGTTTATACAGCAACAATTTTAGCTACAGCTTTAGCTTGTTTTATAATGGCTTTTTACGGAAAAACTTGGCCTATAGGACTTGCTCCTGGTATGGGAATTAATGCTTTTGTGGCTTTTGGAGTTTGTGCTGGAATGGGATACACGCCTCAAGAGGCTTTGGGCGCAGTGTTAGTTGCTGGAGTATTGTTTTTAATTATTTCTTTAACCCCAATTAGAGCCTGGTTAATCAATTCTATTCCCAAAAGTTTAAAGTTAGGTATAGGAGCTGGGATAGGTTTATTTTTGGCAATAATTGGTCTACAGATTATGGAAGTTGTAGTTGATAATCCAGTAACTTTAGTGCAGTTGGGTGATCTTAGTGATCCATTAGTGTTATTAGGATGTGCAACATTTATAGCAATTATAGTCCTAGAAAAAATGAATGTTAAGGGAAACATTATTATTGGTATTCTAGTATTCAGTATTATTGCATGGGTCGCAGGACTTGCAAAATTTAATGGTATTGCAAGCTCCCCACCTCCAATGACATATTTATTTGAGTTTGATCTATCTGCTGCAATGACTGCTGGGATGTCCACTGTAATATTTACATTATTATTTATTGACTTCTTTGATACTGCTGGAACTTTAACTTCAGTTGCTAATGTAGCTGGTAAAGTTGGAAAAGATGGTAAAGTTCAAGACATTAATAAAGCTATGTTGTCTGATAGTGTCGGTACTGTTGCTGGTGCGATGATGGGAACTACTACTGTTACAAGTTATGTTGAATCCGGAGCAGGTGTTAAAGCAGGTGGAAAAACTGGAATGACCTCATTGGTAATAGGTATATTATTCTTAGCTTGTATATTTTTTGCTCCTTTAGCAACTAGTTTACCTAAGCAAATTGATGGTGCTGCGTTACTATTTGTGTCTGTTCTTTTCATAAGAAATATTACAGACATTGAGTGGAACGATATTTCGGAGTCTGCTCCAGCCATTCTTGCAATGATTTCTATGCCCTTAACGTACAGTATAAGTAATGGTATTGCGTTAGCATTTGTGTCTTATGCATTAATTAAAATATTTACTGGAAAATTTTCAAGTACATCACCTGCAATATGGGTTGTTGCAGTTTTGAGTGTTGTAAGTTTTGCAGTTGCTTAAATTAAGTTAATAGGGCCAGCTTTGTCTGGCCCTATTTATTTTTTTCAATTAATTTATCAATAGATAGTTCCTCATAATGCTCAGTAGGCTGTACAATCCAAGGATCTGAGTCTAATTTTACAGGACAAAAATCAGGCTCAAAAGATGAGGATTTTTTTTTCCACAAACAAGCTGTTTTGACTTCTTTAATGTAAGTTTTAATTGGAGCATAATTTTTTAACCATTCAATACTTTTGTTAAGTGTGAGCCCAGTGTCTGATAAATCATCAATTAAGAGTACCTTCTTAAAATCCTCATTTTTTGCTAAGGAACTTATTTCTCTTGCAAACATTAATTTCCCTTGTTTGTCTTCTATACTCTCACCTGAATAACTTTGGATAACTATATAAGCTATTGGCAGTTTTAAAATTCTAGATAAAATATCAATTATTGGTGCTGCACCTCTCATAATTCCAACAAGAACTGTGGGTTTATAACTTTTGTGAATTTCTATTGCTAATTTCTCTACAATTTTAGTATATTCATCAAATCCGATGATTAATTTCTCTGCCATGAAATCTATTATCACAATTAAAATTATTTAAAAAGGACAAATCATGAAAGCATATTGGATAAGTTTATATCTTAAAATAGAAAATCAAGAAAATTTAAAAAAATACGCTGAAATAGTAACACCTATAATTAAAGGATTTGGTGGAGTACCTTTGGTTAGAGGAGGTAATCATAAAACATTTGATGGAGATAATTTTGTTAGAACAGTGATTTGGGAATTTCCAAGTTATGAACAAGCATTAAAATGTCATGAGTCAAAAGAGTATCTTGCTGGTTGGAATTTAGCTAAAGAAACAACAATAAGGCATATGCAAATTGTTGAGGGATTCAGTACTGAATAGGTTTAGGGTCTATGCTTCTCCACAAGTACCAAGTTGCTACAGAACAATAAGGTGAAAACCTTTTTTTTAGTAAACTAACGAATCTCTCTGGTGGTAAATACTTTTTTTTATAGTTTTTTGAGATAGCTCTTAAAAGTCCAATGTCTTGTATTGGCCAAATGTTAGATCTATTATAAGTGAAAAGTAATATCATTTCTGCAGACCATCTTCCTATCTGTCTTAAATTTGATAAATACTTTATTGCCTCTTCATCGTCCATTTTATTTATTAGTTTAGGATTAAAAGATTTATCTAGAGTTTGTTTAGCTAAACTTTTTATTCCTGTAACCTTATGACGACTAAGACCACATGATTTAATTTGTGAAAAAGTCAATCTTGAAACTGTTCTGGCATTAATTTTATTATTACATTTTTTTTTAAATTTTAAAAATACAGAATCTGCTGCCGCAACACTAATTTGTTGTCCAATAATACTTTTACATAATGAGTAAAAAATATCTTTTCTTGATGTTAAAATAGTTTCAGATGGACTTTCGTAACTTTTAATCAATTTAGCTATTATTTTGTCTTTTCTTGACAAATTTTTTTTTGCTTGATTCCAGTAATTTGAAACACTAGTCATTAATTGTTTTAGATGTGATATTTTTTTTTTGATAAATTTCTCTTCTAAAAATAATCATCGTAGAGATTATAACTAAAGCTGCTCCAAATAGTGTTTTAATAGTTGGTATTTCATTCCAAATAAAATAGCCAAAAAATATTGCGAAAACTAGAGCCAAGTATTTTAGAGGTGTAACTAAAGATACTTCAGAATATTTATAAGATTGACTGAGCCATAAGTTTGCAACTCCACCAAAAAGACCTATCATTGATAGCATTAAAAAATCTCCAAAATCTGGCATTACCCACCCTTGAGGAATTGTTAAAAAACTTAATAAAGTTATAGCTAAAGAAAAATAAAAAGAAATTAACCAAACTGGCTCTGAGGTTGATAATTGCCTAATAGCTATTGCAACATAAGAAAGTCCCAAACAGAAAATTATTGGAAAAACATAAAAAATATTAAGTGAAGTAATTCCGGGTTCAGTAATAATTAAAATTCCCATAAACCCAACTAAGACTGCTAACCATCTATATAATCCAACTTTTTCATTTAATAAAAAAATTGAAAAAATAGTTGTAAATATTGGAGCCGCAAAAGAAATACTAACGACAGTTGCTAGAGGTAAACTTCGTAGAGCAATGAAAATAGAAACTAAGGCTATTAATCCTGATAAACATCTTAAAAAATGAAGGCCAGCCCTTTTTGTTAAATAAAAATTATGGAGTCTGTCTCTAGGAATAATACTAAAATAGAAGATTATTCCAAAAAAACCTCTAAAAAATAATACTTGCCCAATAGGATATTCAATTGACCATTTAACAATAATATCCATTATTGAAAAGGCACAAACAGACATGAACATGTACAAAAAACCTAATTGATTTTTACTGAGCATACGAATAATTTGTAAATTAATTTATTTTATAATCAATGGAAATAGCAGTTCTAGCACTTGGATGTTTTTGGGGACCTGAAATAAAATTTAGTCAAATTGAAGGTATTATTAAAACTGAGGTTGGTTATTGTGGAGGTAATAGCCCTACGACGACTTATAAAGAAGTATGTACTGGCAATACTAATCATGCTGAAGTTGTAAAACTTGATTTTGATGAAAAAATAATATCGTACGAAAAAATTTTAAAAATTTTTTTTCAAATTCATGATCCAACTACATTAAATTCGCAAGGGCCAGATGTTGGAACACAATATAGAAGTGAAATATTTTATATAAACAATAATCAAAAGGTAATAGCTGAAAAAGTATTAAAAGATATTGATGAAAGGTTATCTGGCAAAGTAGTAACTAAAATTACTTTATTAAATAATTATTGTCCAGCTGAAGAATATCATCAAAAGTACTTAGAAAAAAGATGAGATGCCATTAGTTGAAACTGATTGGTTAGAAAGAAATATTAATGAAGTAAAAATTATTGATTCTTCATGGCATATGCCACAAACAAAAAGGGATGGTTTTGCCGAATATAAAACTCAACATATTCAAAATGCAATTTTTTTTGATTTAGATAAAAATTCAAAAAAGGACTCCAGCCTTCCACATATGTTAGTAGAAGTAGATGATTGGGAGAAAATCGTATCAAAAATGGGAATTAAAAAAAATGATGAAATAGTTATTTATGATAATTCAGATGTAATTAGCTCTTGTCGATGCTGGTTTAATTTTATCTTTTTTGGACATGATCCTAAATTAATTCACGTTCTAAATGGTGGTTTAAAAAAATGGATTGAAGAAAAAAGAAAAGTAACAAACATAATAAATAAGATTGAAGTGTCGAATTATAAGGCCCATCCACAAAAAAAATTAGTAAAAAATAAAATATCAATTGATCAAAATATTGATGAAAAAAGATTTGAAGTTATTGACGCCAGAAGCAAAGAGAGGTTTGAAGGAAAAGTTTCTGAACCAAGAAAAGGTTTGAGAAGTGGAAGTATTAAAAATTCTTATTGCATACCGTTCAATGAATGTTTGAATGAAGATAAAACATTTAAAGATGAGAAAAAACTTAAAGATATTTTTAAATCTTGTTTAGAAAACATTTACGATAAAAATATAGTTTTTTCATGTGGTTCTGGAGTTACTGCGTGTGTTTTGGCACTAGCTTATTCTCTGATAAATGATAAATATCTTCCTTGTATTTATGATGGCTCTTGGGCTGAATACGGCATAATTTAAATTAAATATGAAAAGATCTACAAAAACTATTTCTATAATATTGGTGTTTTTTTTAATCATAGCTGCAGTGATTATCGGAAGAAATATGATTGGCAATCATTTTAAAAAAAAATTTAGTAAAAGACCGCCGCCTGATATAATGGTGACTGAAGTAGTAAATAAAGAGTTTTCAGAAAAAATAGAAACATTTGGTACAGCAATTTCGAACAAGTCCAAAACTTTTAAGATAAAAAAGGATGATCTAATTGATGAACTAAAATTAAAAGATTTTGTAAAAAAAGGTGATACTTTAGTAAAACTAAAAAGTGGAAATTTGGTAGCTCCTTTTAGTGGTGTGCTTGGCTATACTGGACTAACTGAAGATATATTTATATCTAACAATATATTCATTGTGACACTTGATGATAATTCCACTATATATTCAGATATTAAAATTCCTGAAAATTATTCTGCATTTATAAAAAAGGGGTTGCCTGTTGATATAAGAATCTCTAGCTATAAAGATAAAATATATAGAGGAGAAGTAGATTTTGTTTCAAGCAGAATAAATGCAGATACCAGAAGTCTATTATCTAGAATAAAAATTGATAATCCAAATTTAGAGTTGATTTCAGGATCTTTATTAGAAGTAAGTGTAAAATTTAACTTAAGAAATTCCTTAAGTGTTCCTGATACAAGTGTAATGATCGAAGGTGACAAATCGTATGTTTACAAAATAACAGAGAACAATATTGCAAATAAAACAGAGATTAAAACTGGTTTAAGAGGTATTAAGAATATTGAAATACTATCTGGTTTAAATGAAGGTGACATTATTGTCTCTGAAGGTTTAAAAAAAGTTAGACCTAGAGGAAAAATAAAACCTATAAATAAATAAATGTTTATTACTGAGTTAAGTATAAAAAGACCAACTGTCTCATGGGTGATGTCACTCATTTTAATTATCTTTGGTTTGTTTGTATTTTGGAAACTACCAGTCAGAGAACTTCCAAATGGAATTCAGCCACCTGTGGTTCAAGTTCAAGTAGATTATAAATCTGCATCAGCTTCAATTGTAGATCAAGAAGTAACTCAAGTCGTCGAAGATGTTATAGGAGGTGCTGAAGGTATAAAAAATATAGATTCCAAATCTGAAAATGGGAGAAGTACTATTAATGTGGAATTCGAAACAACTATCGATCTAGACAATGCGGCTAATGATATTAGAGAGAGAGTAGCTAGAGTTGTGGACAATCTACCCTCGGAGTCTGATCCACCTCAAATATTAAAAAGAGCAGCAGGGTTTACTACAACAATGTGGTTATCTTTATCCTCCTCTACTTGGAGTGACTTAGAATTAGGTGATTATGCTGAAAGATTTTTAATAGACCAATTTTCTAGTGTAAAAAATGTTGGTAGAATAAGAGTTGGGGGATTAAGAGAATTAAGTATCAGGGTTTGGATAGATCCTCTAAAACTTGCTGCTAATAATTTAACAATTCAAGAAGTTGAAATTGCTTTGCGTGGAGAAAATATAAGTCTTCCTGCAGGTACTCTTGAGGCAAATAATATTGACCTTACACTTAATTTAGACAAATCATACGATGACATTAATACTATTAAGCAACTACCAATTAAAAAAACTGACAATAAGGTTATCTTATTGTCTGATGTTGCTAATATAGAACTTGGTCCTGTCTCAGAAAAAACTCTTTTTAAAGCACAAACTAAGGACCAAATAAACTTAAAGACGGTGGGAATAGGTATTTATGCTAGAAGTGGAGCGTCTACTGTTGAACTTTCAAACAATATTAAGAAAAAGATAACTGAAGTAAAGAAATCTTTGCCAGAAGAATTAGATTTAAGAGTTTCATTTAATAGAGCAAATTATGTCGAAGCTGCAATTGAGGAGGTCTATAAGACTTTAGTAATTGCATTTATTCTTGTTGTTATGATAATTTATCTGTTTTTAGGAAACCTTAAGGCTGTTATTGTGCCTGCTATTGCACTTCCAGTTAGTTTAATAGCATCATTTTTAGGTCTTTATATTTTTGGATTATCAATAAATATTTTTGTTCTATTAAGTTTTATTTTGGCTATTGGAATAATTACTGATGACTCTGTAATTATGACAGATGCAATATATAGAAGAATAGAAAATGGTGAAACTCCTTTAGTTGCAGCTTACAAAGGCTCAAGACAAATCTCATTTGCAATTGTTGCTACTACCTTAATTTTAGTTGCCGTTTTTCTCCCACTAATTTTTATTGAGGGCATCTCAGGGACGTTATTTAAAGAAACAGCAATAGCACTATCTTTTTCTATAGTAGTATCTTCTTTTGTGGCACTGACTTTATCTCCTATGCTTGCAAGTAAATTTTTAGATAAAAAAATTAAAAAAAGAGCTTTCATTCAAAAATTTGAAAAAATCTTCTTAAGTTTTACTATTTTTTACAAAGAAACTCTGGATGTCGTTGTAACTAAAACTAAAACTGTAGGTACTTTTATTATTCTTATTGTATTTGTATCTGTATTACTATTTAGCTTTTCAAAAAAAGAATTATTACCAATGGAAGATCGTGGAGCCTACTTGATAATTGGTGCAACTGATGAAGGAAGTTCTTTTGAATATACTCAAGAGCAGGCTCAAAAAGTTGAAGCAAGATTACTTCCACTTTTACAAGCTGAAGATAGTCCATATTCTAGATTTATAATGAGAGTCCCTGGATTTGGTAGCTCAGCTAACTCATATAATAGTTTCATAATTATTGCTCTTCTAGATGACTGGAAAAATAGAAAGAAAGGACAAAAAGTTATTTTGAGAGAAGCAATAGGAAAAATAGTTACTTTACCTCAAGCTTTGGCTTTCCCAATATCACCACAATCAATTAGAGTATCAAATTATAATAAACCAGTACAAATGGTTATCTACGGGAGCACTTACGAAGAACTTGAAGAAATTCAAAAAAAAGTTATTAAAAAACTTAGATCAAATAAAAGCTTATCAAGAATAGAGTCTGATTACAATCGAAACAAGCCAGAAATAAAACTAATAATCAATAAGAGTAAAGCTAAAGATTTAGGTGTTTCAACAAGAGCAATTGGTGAAACGCTGGAAACACTCTATGGTGGTAAAAAAATTACAACTTTTAACAAACTTGGTAAGGAATACCCTATTATTGTTCAGAAATATTTATCAGATAGAAGAAACAAAGATGGAATTTCAAAAATATATGTACGTTCAGAAACTAATGGAAAACTAATTTCTTTAGCAAATATTGTTAGCTTTAAAGAGGAGGGTTCAGCAAAACAACTTGCTAGATACAATAGACAACGAGCTATAACTATTTCAGCAAATATAAATGAAAATTATACTTTAACAGAAGCTATAAAATATTTTGAAGAAACAATGAGAAATCTAGCTCCAAAAAATCAAATTACTTGGAAAGGAAAATCTGAGGAAATAAAAGAAACAAGTAATGAATTATTTATTATCTTCGCTCTAGCTTTATTAACTGCGTATTTAGTAATGGCAGGAACCTTTAACTCTTTTATACATCCCTTTGTAATTATACTAACTGTGCCATTAGCTATTTTTGGTGGATTAGTATTTATTTTATTTCTCAATAGCTCAATTAATATTTTTTCTCAAATAGCACTTATAATACTCATTGGTATCTCGACAAAAAATAGTATTTTAATTGTAGATTATGCTAATCAAATTAGAACCACAGGAAAAAATATTGAGTCTGCCGTTAAAGAAGCTTGTATGGTTAGATTTAGACCTATTATCATGACATCACTTAGTACAATGATAGCTATGATGCCTTTAATAATTGGAAATATAGGTCCTGGTGCTGGTGAAGGCTCAAGATTAGCAGTAGGCTCTACAATTCTAGGAGGAATGATAATTTCAACATTCTTTACTTTATATATAACTCCTTCAATGTATTTTGCTTTTGCAAAAAATACTAAAAGAATTGATGAGATAGATTTAGAATTAAAAAAAGAATTAACTAAAAAATAATATATTTATTTTTATTAAGTTTATTTCTACAATTTAATAGTTGGTTTTTATACACTTTAGATTGTTTCTTTACTTTATTGGCTAATTTAATTACTTTTTTATTTTTTTTGTAATATTTGTAATTTCCCCAACCTTCATGATAAGCAAGGTATTGTTTGAATGCATCTTTTTTGGAAATTTTTAAAATAGACTCTGTTTTATTTGTGTACCAACCAATAAAATCAACACTATCTTTAAACCTTGCTCTTGTAGCTAATTTATTTCCTGTTTCCTTCTTATATTGTTCCCAAGTTCCTTTAACAGCTTGTGAATAACCAAAAGAACTTGATGGCCGCTTATAAGGTATGACCTTAAAAATCTTTTGCCTTGCGGGTTTAGCCAACCAATCAAAATCTGACTCCATCTTAATTATTGCTAATTGAATATAAATAGGGGTGCCCCATTTTTTCTCAACTTTTTTTGTATGTTTATACCACAAGTATCTTTCATTAAATATTGAACAACTATCAGCAGTATTTACTGGAATTGAAGAACATCCACTAAATAAAAAAAAAACTAAAATTATTAATTTATTTTTTAAAAACTCCATATTTGTTTATAAGATTGTTAACGAAAATTACAACAATGACTCCAAGTAAATTTCCAAATAAATCAGTCCATTCGAAACTTCTCTGTGGTATAATGAGATGCGATAATTCAAGTGTCACTGACAATAAGACTAAATAAATTATGAGAAATTTTATTTGTTTTAATTCAGTAAAAGTAAAAAAACCAATTACAGAAATTATCATGAACGCATAAAAATGATTCGAAGAAATTATAAAATCTGGTGTTATTTGTGGTTGTAATTTTATATCGTTGTAAATGACTAATCCTAACAAACTACCAGGAAAAATATAAAAAAAAATCAAACAAAGGTTGATTAAATAAAAAAAATTTTTATTTTTAGAGAAAAATTTCATTATTAAATTATATAGTTTTATTTATAAATATATTTTAATAATAACAATATGAGTTTTTTAATATTAGTGAGACATGGCCAAAGTGTGTGGAATCTTGAGCAAAAATTTACTGGTTGGGTAGATGTTGATCTCAGTGAGAGAGGTAGATTAGAGGCAGAAAAAGCTGCTTCTTTGATTAAAAAACAAAATATTAAAATAGACTTTTATTATTCATCCTTTCAGTTGAGGGCAAATAATACTTTAAAAATAATAAAAAAAATTCTTAAAGATGAAAAAAAATTCATCAAAGCATGGCAGCTAAATGAAAGACATTATGGGGCTCTTACTGGTTTAAATAAAATTGAAATGAATAAAAAACTTGGTGAAAAAGAAGTTTATGAATTTCGAAGATCTTGGGATGTCAAACCAGAGCCACTAGATAAGAAAAGCATATATCACCCTAGGAATATTGAGATATATAAAGAAATACCTATAGATTTAATTCCAGATACTGAGTCTCTTAAAGATACTTATGAAAGAGTTCTAAATTATTTTAAGAAAGAAATTGAAAAAAAATTAATTAATAAAAATGTTCTAATTTCAGCTCATGGAAACTCTATAAGAGCTTTGTGTAAATATTTGTTCAAATTAGACAATGATCTAATTTCTAAATTGGAAATACCTACAGGAAATCCGTTGGTAATAAAAACTGGTGATGAGATTAAAATAGAAAGTTGCGAATATCTTGACAAAGATAGAGCTAAAAACCTTCTAGTTTTCTAAAAATTTCTAAATTAGTTAAGTGATAAAATTTATTTGAACTTTCAAATGCATTTAAATTATCTTTATTTAGTAATTCATTCCAAATTTCTGAGATTGGGAAATTCGATACTTTACGACTCTTGAACAAATCTTTATTTAAAATTTGGCATCCAATATAAATAAAATCATTATTATTATCTTTTTTTAATTTATTATTTTTCAATTTAAAATCTCCATTTAGATTTTTATCAAAACTCAACTCTTTTTTTGCAACAAGAAGAATATTATTTAGTTTATTCAAAAAATAAAAGCGCTGCATTTTATTAATTTCATCTACATAGTTTTTATTCCAAAGAGTATCAGGATTAAAAACTAAAAAATTATTATCTCGAGTATGATTCATCATATTGAGTATACCACCTCCTGTATTTAAAATTTCTTCTCCATCTTTTACTATTTCAATATCAATTAAAAAATTTTTATTTCTAATAAAATCAAAAATTTGCTCACTAAAATAAAAGGTATTAAGAACAATTTTTTTAATTCCTAGCTTAATGATTACATTAATACAGTTCTCCAACATTGTTATATCATTTAATTTTAAGAGAGGCTTTGGAGTTTCTAACGTTAAAGGATTTAATCTTTTACCAAATCCTGCACCCAATATTAATACCGTATTAATTTTCATTTACTTTTAAAATATTGATTTAAAAGATCCTTGAGATCATTAAACAGGTTATTTTGATTAATTCTCATATTAATTAACTTCCAAGCATAAGGTATTAGTTTTAAATATTTTTTTTTACCATCTCTCTTTGCCAGGCGTATAAAAATCCCAATAATTTTTAAATTTCTCAAAATCGATAGTATTTCAAAGTCATTTTGAAATTTTAATCTATCTAATTTCATTTGTTTAATTATATAAAGTTTATAAATTTTTTTTTTAAATGAAAATGAAGTTTTAAGCCTAACATCGTCGATTAAAGATGCTAAATCGTAAGCTCTATTTCCTATTAAAGCATCCTGATTGTCTATCAATCCAATTTGATTTTGTACTAGCATCAAGTTAGAAACATGAAAATCTCTATGAACAAAAACATCGTTTTTTAATTTTAAATTTAGAATCAATTTTTTCGTTATCTTTTTAAATTTTTTTGCAAACATATCTCCTTTTTTTTTTGTCAATTTGTCTTTAGCATACCAATCACAAAATAAATTTGTTTCTTTAATAAGTATTTCTTTTTGATATTTGGTAATTTTATATTCTTTTCCTTGAAAATTTTTGATATTTCTAACTTTGATTGACTGTAATTTTTTTAAAATCTTTATTATTTTTTTAAAATAAATAAATCTATCATTTTTTTTTTTTTTTAAGATTTGAAAAATTGTCTTATCACCAAAATCTTGAACTTCTATATAATTGTTTTTATAATTTTCTAGTAATAATTTTGGTGCTAAAATTCTATTTTTATTTAAAATTTTATTAATTGCATCATAAACTAATAAATTTTTCTGTTTTTCTTTTTTTGAAAACACAATGATCGATGAAAAATTTTTATTTTTTTTTCTATAAAATCTTCTAAATGATGCATCTCCATTTATTTCTTTTAAACTTTTAAAATCACTCTTTAAAGGAATCACAAACTTACGCCTTTGACTTTTACTGATCTTTTCTGATGATCATCATTATATTTAAAAGATATTTCTATCAAATTTTTTGGTTTTTTTTGTATAAATTGTGGCCACTCAATTAATGTAATAACATTTTGATTATCCTCAAATAAATCTAAATTTTTTACCTCATCTGCAGATTTTAACCTAAATAAATCATAATGATTTATTTTTATGTCCTTAATTTGGTACTCATTAAGTAAACTAAATGTAGGGCTCGTGACTTCGGTCAAATTTAAATTATTTTCTCTTTGAAACTCATTAATCAAGTATTTTACAAAAGTGGTTTTTCCTACACCGATTTCACCATACAAAAAAACTATATCACCCAGTTTAAGTTTTTTTAAAATTTTATTTGCTAAATCCTCAGTCTTATTTTCAGAAGATATATCTATCGTATCACTGCTAGTAGCGATAGGCATTAGGTTTAAATGGACCTTCTACTCCAACACTTATATAATCTGCCTGCTCTTTAGATAGTTTCGTTAGTTTTGCACCAACTTTTTTAAGATGTAAAGTTGCTACTCTTTCATCTAAATGCTTAGGCAAAACATAAACTTTATTTTCATAATTTTTATGGTTTTTCCAAAGTTCTATTTGTGCGATCACTTGATTTGTAAATGATGCACTCATTACAAAACTTGGGTGTCCTGTAGCACATCCTAAATTAACCAATCTTCCCTCAGCTAAAAGTATTATTCTTTTTTTGCTTGGGAGTTCTATTTCATGAACCTGAGGTTTTATCTCAGTCCACTTGTAATTTTTTAATGCCTCTACTTGAATTTCATTATCAAAATGACCTATATTACAAAGAATAGCTCTATCTTTCATGTCTCTCATATGATCTGCTGTAACAATATCTTTGTTGCCAGTTGCAGTTACAACGATATCTGCTTTTTTAATAGCTTCCTCCATTAAAACTACCTCGTAACCTTCCATAGCTGCTTGAAGAGCACATATAGGGTCTGCTTCAGTAATTAAAACTCTTGCTCCACTTTGTCTTAAAGACGCTGCACTTCCCTTGCCTACATCTCCAAATCCAGCTACGATAGCAATTTTTCCTGACATCATTACATCTGTAGCTCTTCTAATTCCATCAACTAAACTTTCTCTGCAACCATATAAATTATCAAATTTAGACTTTGTGACAGAATCATTTACATTTATTGCTGGAACTAAAAGTGATTTATCTTTTTCCATTTTATTGAGTGCTTTAATTCCTGTGGTAGTTTCCTCTGAAACTCCTTTTACATCTTTCAACAAATCTTTGTATTCATTATGCATTATAGCTGTCAAGTCACCTCCATCGTCTAAAAGCATATTTGGTTTCCATTCTTTATTACCTGTAATGGTTTGTTTAATACACCAAAGGTATTCCTCTTCAGTTTCACCCTTCCATGCATATACTGGAATTCCTGCTTTTGCTATTGCTGCTGCTGCATGATCTTGAGTAGAAAAAATATTACAAGATGACCATCTAACTTCAGCTCCTAAATTTACTAGTGTTTCAATTAAAACTGCAGTTTGGATTGTCATATGCAAACATCCTATAATTTTTGCTCCTTTTAATGGGGATTTACCAGAATATTCTTCTCTCAACGCCATTAACCCAGGCATTTCACTTTCAGCAATTGAAATTTCTTTTCTGCCAAATTCTGCTCCTGATATATCTTTTACTTTGAAATCTTCCATGGAGGGTCTTCTAGCAATAAAGTATTAATTAATCAATAGAACTCTTTATACCTTGGGAAATATAATTTCCATACTTGCACCCTTTTGATCTTTTCTATTGGTAGCTTTGATTGAAGCATTGTGCAATTCAACTAAGTTTTTAACTATGTTCAATCCTAGACCAGAGTGCTGGCCAAATTTATCTGGTCTATTACTGTAAAATCTTCTAAATATTTTATTAGTATCTTTTTCTTTAAACCCTTCACCTTGGTCTAATACATTAATAATCACCTTATCTTCATCCGTTTTTGCAATTTTTACAGTCACGTTTTTATTATCATCACTGAATGAAATTGCATTTTCCAGTAGGTTGGCTATTATTTGTTCAACTCTATTTTCAATTCCATTAATAAAGTACTTATTTTTTCTATCATTTTCGTACGAAATATTGATACCTCTTTTAAGTTTATAAATATTATTGAAGTCGTCCACGACAGATTTTATAATTGGTTCAATGTCTATTTTTTTAATTTTTTCTCTACTAAGTGCTACTTCATCTTTTAACATTTGAGAATAATCGGTAATTAATCTTTCTATTCTTTGTACATCATGACTTAAAATATCAATTAGTTTAATTCTTTGATTTACATCGTTAGTATCATGTAAAATTTCAGAAGCACTTTTTAAAGATGCTAAAGGATTTCTTATTTCATGAACAAGGTCAGTTGAAAAATTTTCTGCATGTGAAATTCTTTTTTGTAATTCTAATGTCATGTCATCCAAAGAATTCGACAATAGTCCTAGCTCATCATTTCTAAGTTTTAATGTATCAATATTGGTTGTTTTAGGATTTTTGTTTTTAATTGTTTTTGTATAACTTACTAAATTTTTAATTGGTTTAAGAAAATATCTATTCAAAACAAATGAAAAAATTAATATTACTAAACCAACTGCAATAGCTGTTCTGAGTATAAAACTTTCTCTTTCCTCTATTGCCGCCTTGATATCATTAGCATTCTCAGTAATTGCTAGAAAACCAATATTTTCACTATTTTTCATTACATTTTTAATTGTTATTAGATTAAATTTATTAAATTCCTCTTGAGTGAAGGTAAAATGAGTTCCAAAATTTTTTGATCCAGCATAATTAAATAATATATCTTTTAAAGACACACTATTCTCAGTTCCTATATCAATATTTTTTTTTTCAGTAATTTCCTCAGTCTTCTTTTGATTAAGTATTTCTAATTCAATTTTATCTAACCTTTTTTGAAATGATCTTGGATCTAAGTCTAAAGTATCTGAGTCACCAACTAAGTTTAATTTGCTATCAAAAAATATTACTCTATCTAAGTTTTGGAAAAGAAATCTTGTTGAAAATAAAAATTTTCTAATATCATCTTCAATAAATTTAACATCTAATCTAATTAAATTATCAATTGTATTATTAATTACTTCTATATGGTTAGATGATTTCTTTTTAATTAATTTAGGTTGTACATTTTTAATATAGGCAAATGTAAACAAACCTATAATTGTAAAAAAGATAAAATTAATAAATAAAAATTTTTTTAATATAGATAAATTTTTAAGAAGATTGCTGAACATTAGCTAACATTCCACCTATATCCACTTCCATATCTTGTTTCTATAGCTGAAAATTCAGGATCAACTTTTTTAAATTTTTTTCTTATTCTTTTAACATGACTGTCAATAGTTCTATCTTCTATATCCGTATCTTCCCTATAAGCTATATCCATTAATTGTGCTCTTTCTTTGATAATTCCTGGTCTTTTTGCTAATTCTTTCACTAATAAAAATTCTGTCGTAGTTAATTTATCAGGAAGTTGTTTTCCATCCCACTCGCATTCTAATTGAGATGGATCAAGCTTCAATTTTCCGTGAGAAATTATACTTTTATTTTCTTCTATTAAATCTTTAGTATCTTTTTTTCTAAGCTGGACTCTAATTCTTTCAATCAATACCTTAATAGAAAAACCTCCTGATTTTTTAACAAAATCATCAGCACCTAATTTTAAACCTAGTAATTCATCAATTTCGTCATCTTTAGAAGTTAAGAATATAACTGGTAAGGAAGTTTTTTTTCTTAATTTTTTTAATAATTCTTCACCATCCATTTTTGGCATCTTTATATCTATTATTGCTAAATCTGGTGGTGTTCTAGTTAATCCTATTAAAGCACTTTCCCCATCTATGTAGGTTTGCACTTTAAAACCTTCTTTCTCTAAAGCTATACTTAAACTTGTCAGTATGTTTCTATCATCATCTATTAAAGCTATTGTTTGTTTGTCCATACTCTACTTATAAAAATACTAAATTGTTCTAATTTGGGCAATTAAATTAAAATTAGTGAAGTGAACCCCAGTTATCACCAATATTCAAGTCTACAGTTAATGGAATAGAGAATGAATGTTGGTCACTATTCACTACACTTGTCATTTCTTCAATTATTATTTTTCTTATTTTTTCAGCCCCTAATTTTGGTGTTTCAAAAATCAATTCATCATGTATCTGTAAAAGCATCTTAGTATCTTGATTTTTTTGCTCGTTAAATCTTTTTTCTAATCTTATCATTGCTAATCTCATAATTTCAGAAGCTGAACCCTGGATTGGTGCATTAATAGCAGCTCGCTCTTGAAAATTTCTTACATTATAATTTTTATCATTAATATTTATAAAATGTGATCTTCTTCCAAAGATATTATTTACATAACCATTTTTTCTACAAAATTTTATAGTTTGATCCATATAAACTTTGATTTCTGGAAATTTGGCAAAATATGAATTTAAAAATTCTTCAGCTTCATAATTAGACACATTTATTTGTTTAGCTAAACCATATTGAGATATTCCATAAATAATACCAAAATTTATTGCTTTTGCTTTTCTTCTTTGATCTTGATCTACTTTTTTAATTTCTGTATTAAATATTTGACTGGCAGTTAATGAATGAATGTCTTCATTATTTTTAAATGCTTTTTTGAGTTCTTTAACATCAGCTAAATCTGCTAAAATTCTCATTTCAATTTGATTATAATCTGCAGAAATTAAAACATTATCTTTTTCTGCTATGAATGATTTTCTTATATCTCTGCCATCTTCACTCTTAATTGGAATATTTTGTAAATTAGGATCACTTGATGCTAATCTACCGGTAGTGGTGGCAGCAAGTAAAAATGAGGTATGAACCCTATTTGTTAAAGGATTAATATGCTCAGGAAGAGAATCAGAATAAGTATTTTTTAATTTAGAAACCTGCCTCCAATCTAAAACCAACTTGGGAAATTCATGTCCTTTGAAAGCAAGATCTTCTAGTACCGATGCGCTCGTAGCAAAACTACCTTTTTTTGTTTTTTTTAAATCTGCTATTTTAAGTTCATTATATAAAATTTCTCCAAGTTGTTTTGGAGATGCAATATTAAATTCTTTTTTTGATATTTTAAAAACATTTTTTTGAATTTTATCAATTTTTTTTTCAAATTTAGACGATAAAATTTTTAAAAACTTATTATCAATTTTAATACCTTCTATTTCCATAAAGGCTAAAATTTTTATCATTGGTTTTTCAAAAAGTTCATAAATATTTACCATTTTCTCATCTTTAAGACTTTTATGAAATTTTTTGTATAGTCTAAAGGTTATATCAGCATCTTCGGCAGCATAATCTTTTGCTTTTTCTAAATCGACATCCTTGAAATTAATTTCTTTTTTTCCAGTTCCTACTAAATCTTTAAAGGCAATTGTTTTATGATTTAAATGAATTTCTGATAATGAATCCATATTATGTCTATTTTTTCCAGCATCTAAAACATAAGACATTAGCATTGTATCTTCCATGGTAGAAATGGTGATTCCATGTTTAAATAAAACAATAAAATCAAATTTAATATTTTGACCAATTTTTTTTATACTCGAGTCTTCAAGCAAAGGTTTTAATTTTTTTAAAACTAATTCTTTATTTAAATTTTTTTGTGACTTATGACCTAATGGGATGTAGCATGCTTTACCAATTTTAGAGCTCAAAGAAACTCCAATTAAATCAGCTTGGTGTGGATCTAGAGAACTTGTTTCTGTGTCAACAGCAACTTCTCCAACTTCCTCTGCTTCATTGATCCAATCATCAATTTCTTTTGGATCTTTAATTAAGTGATAATTTTTTTTATTAATTGAATTGTGAGTTTTTTTTGAGACAGTTTTATTTTTAATACCTTCTAAATCTGGTTCTCCATATTTTGATATTGCTGAACTAAGAAGTCTATTAAACTCCATTTCTCTCAAAAATTTAAAAAGTTTATCCTTGTCTATTTCCTTTAATTTGAACTCAGATAGGCTTATGTCAACTGGAGCATCATGTTTTAATGTCACCAATTGTTTGCTAATTAAAGCTTTGTCTTTATTTTCAATTAATGTTTCTCTTCTTTTATTCTGTTTAATTTCATGAGCAGATTTTAAGAGTTTTTCTAAATTGCCATACTTATTAATTAATTCTGCCGCTGTTTTCACTCCTATCCCAGGAACACCTGGAACATTATCGCTGCTATCTCCAGCTAAAGCTTGAACATCAACTACTTTGCTCGGATCAACACCAAATTTATTTTGAACATCTTCTTTAGTAATAAATTTATTCTTCATTGGATCAAAAATTCGAACCTTATTTTTAAATAACTGCATTAGATCCTTATCAGAAGAAACAATTGTAACTTTTGCTCCTTTTTTTAAAATTTGGTCTACATATGTTGCTATTAAATCATCAGCTTCATAATTATTAAGATCAACTGAAGGTAAATTAAAAGCTAATACAGATTTTCTTATATATTCAAACTGAGGAGCTAAATCATCTGGTGCTTCTGAGCGATTAGCTTTATAGTCACTATAAATTTCATTTCTGAAAGTTTTTCTAGCAGAGTCAAAAATTACTGCAAAATGAGATGGTTTATGTTTATTTTCATTTGATTTTGAGTCTTCAAGAAGTTTGAATAACATACTACAAAAGCCACTGACTGCTCCTGTTGGTAATCCATCACTCTTCCTTGTTAAAGGAGGCAATGCATAATAAGCCCTAAATATATATCCTGATCCATCAATAAGATAAAAATGATCTGTTTTTTGAATTTTACTCATTAAAAATTAATATAGATTATAGATAGAAATAAGAGTATTATTTTTTATGGAACTTATAAAGCAAAATACTCAATCACAAATAATTAAATCACTACTTGTTATTTTTTTTGGGTCAATAATTCTAGCTATTTCAGCAAAAATCAAAATTCCTTTCTACCCTGTGCCAATGACTATGCAAACATTTGTTGTATTATTTTTAGGGATTAGCTTTGGGTATAAAATAGCTATTGCTACTGTTGGTTTGTATTTAATTGAGGGCATTGCTGGGATACCTGTTTTTTCTAACTCTCCTGAAAGAGGAGTAGGTTTAATTTACTTTACTGGTCCAACTATGGGTTATTTAATAGGATTTATGTCTGCGTGTTTTTTAGCGTCTTTTATAACAACCAAAGATAATTATTTCATGATTTTATTTAAATTAATTTTATCAGTCTCAACGATATATATCTTGGGTGTTGTTTGGTTGGGAATACTTATTGGATGGGATAAGCCACTGGTCCAATTAGGTGTTACACCATTTTTATTAGCTGAGTTTACTAAGATAGCACTTTTAACTATTTTAACTAAAAAACTTTTAAAATTAAGAAAATTTATTTAGGAGATCTCTTTGAAAGAATTCTTTGTAGGGTTCTTCTATGCATCTTAAGTCTTCTTGCTGTCTCAGATACATTTCGGTTACATAACTCAAATACTCTGTGAATATGTTCCCACTTAACTCTATCTGCTGACATTGGATTTTCAGGTGGAGCAGCTTTTTTTGACGGATCAGCTAATAAAGCTTTTTCTACATCTTCAGCATCTGCTGGCTTAGCTAGATAATCAATAGCACCTTCTTTAATAGCAGCAACTGCTGTAGGTATGTTTCCATAACCAGTTAACATGATAATTCTGCTATCTGAATTAGATGTTTGTATTTCTTTAACAACTTCTAATCCATTGCCATCTGCCAATCTTAAGTCAACTACTGCAAAACCAGGTTTTTTTATTTTAACCGAATCTATCCCTTTTTTTACACCCTCTGCTTGAATGACCTCAAAACCCTTCTTTTCCATAGCCCTAGCTAATCTTTCCCTAAAAGGGTTGTCGTCATCGACTATTAACAGTGATTTATTATCAAAATCAGCTAAATTTTGCAGTGGAGCTTCATTTTTCATAAATCATATATGGATACTTTATTTCATAATTCAATAGGAAATTATTTGCTTTACATTGAGCAACTATTCAATTAACTGCTGCATTTACTAAAGTTTTTTAAATATTTAAAAGACTTTTTTTTGTTAAATTTTTTTGGGAGGCATTTTAAATGCAAAAATTTAAATCAGTTGAAGAATTGGTAAATCAACTGAGACCTGATAAACCGGTTTATTGTATTAGAAAGAATTCTGTTCTTTCTGCTTCAAATTACTTTCAAAAAAAATTTCCAGGAAAAATTTTATACGCAGTAAAAACTAACCCTCATGATGAGATCATTAAAACTCTAATAAAAAGTGGAATAGACCAATTTGATGTGGCCTCTATTGAAGAAATAAAAGCAGTCAGAAAATTTAGCCGAACTGCTAAATGTTCTTATATGCACACAGTTAAGAGTAGAGAAAGTATTAAAGAGGCTTATTTAAAATATGGTATTAAAACATTTGCCTTAGATACAAAAGATGAATTAATAAAAATTATTGAGAGTACTGATAATGCTAAAGATCTTGAATTATTTGTAAGGGTTGCAGTATCAAATGAACATGCTGAAATAGACTTATCTAAAAAATTTGGTGCTTTAAGTTCTGAAGCTTCAGGATTGTTAAGATTAGTTAAACAAAATTCAAATAAAATTGGATTAAGTTTTCACGTTGGGTCACAATGTATGCATCCAATCTCTTATACTAAAGGTATTGCTGAAATAGGAAATATAATTAAAAAAACAAAAATTATACCTAATTACATTAATGTAGGGGGAGGCTTTCCAACAATATATCCTGATTTAATTCCTCAATCATTAGATAATTACTTAGAAGAAATTAAAAGAGGTTTAGATAATTTGAAATTAGATAATATGCCAGAAATTATTTGTGAGCCAGGAAGAGCTTTGGTTGCTGAAAGTGGCTCAACTATAGTAAGAGTTGACCTTAAAAAAAAACAAAAGCTTTATATAAATGATGGGACCTATGGAACACTTTTTGATGCAGGTACTCCAAATATAGTTTTCCCATCTAAAATGATAAAAGATAATTCTAACAAAATTATTTCAAAAAAATTAACTGCTTTTGATTTTTATGGTCCAACTTGTGATAGCATGGATTATATGAAAGGTCCTTTCCTTCTTCCAAATAACATTAAAGAAAATGATTATATAGAATTAGGTCAATTAGGTGCTTATGGTTTAACCTTTAGAACTCAATTTAATGGATTCTTTTCAGATGAAATTTATGAAGTTGAGGATAAACCAATCATGACTCTTTATGATAAAGAAATTAATAAAGCAACATTGGTTGCTTAATGTCACAAAATAAAAGCTTAGGTCATAATAGTAAGAAAGATTTTTTAAAAAATCCTGTAGAGCATATAGATATTACATCTTTCGATGCCAGAAAGATTATTTCATCTATGGAAAAAATGTCATTTGTATCTAGAGAAACTGCTAATGCAGCAAATATATATAATGAAATGTTGAGAGATAAAGAGTGTACGATATTTTTAACTTTGGCTGGTTCTACTTCTGCAGCTGGATGTATGAATATTTATAAAGATCTAGTAAAATACAATATGGTAGATGCTATTGTTGCGACCGGAGCATCAATAATAGATATGGATTTTTTTGAAGCTTTGGGCTTCAAGCATTATCGAGGGTCCCAATTTCAAGATGATACTGAACTAAGAAAAAACTACATTGATAGAATTTATGACACTTATATAGACGAGGAAGAATTGCAAATTTGTGACAAAAAAATTTCTGAAATAGCAGATAATTTGGAGCCTAGAAGTTATACTTCAAGAGAATTCATAAATGAAATGGGTAAGTATTTAAAAAAAAACTCTGTTAAAAAAGACTCTTTAATTGAAACAGCATATGAAAATAATGTTCCAATATTTTGCCCTGCTTTCACAGACTCTAGTGCAGGTTTTGGATTAGTAATTCATCAAGAAAAAAATCCAAAAAAACATATGACTATTGACTCGATAAGAGAATTTAGAGAGTTAACTGAAATTAAAATCCAATCAAAAGGTTCTGGTTTGTTTATGATTGGTGGAGGAGTGCCAAAAAATTTTATTCAAGATACTGTAATATGTGCCGAGCTTTTAGGTAAAGAAGTTGATATGCATAAATATGCTGTACAAATTACTGTGGCAGATTCTAGAGATGGAGCTTGTAGTAGCTCAACTTTAAAAGAAGCAAGTTCTTGGGGTAAAGTTGATGTAACCAAAGAACAAATGGTTTTTGCAGAAGCAACAAGCGTACTCCCTTTAATAGCTAGTGATGCCTATCACAGGGGTGAATGGAAAAATAGAAATAGAAAAAACTTCTCAGAAATTTTTAGGTAAGATGAAAAAAAAAACCACTATTGGTTTAATCCAAACAAAAGTTTCGGATAGTCCAATAAAAAATATAGAAAATTCTGTTAAAAAGATTAAGGAAGCCGCAAGAAAAAAAGCAAAAATAATTTGTTTGCCAGAACTATTTCTTTCACCTTATTTTTGTCAAACTGAAAATCATTCAAAATTCAAATTAGCAGAAAAAATTCCAGGGCCAATTACTAGCTTGTACTGTAAGCTTGCAAAAGAACTTTCTGTTGTATTAATGATTTCTTTATTCGAAAAAAAAACTTCTGGGTTCTATCATAACACAAGTATTGTAATTAACGAGATTGGTAAAATTATTTCTAAATATAGAAAAATGCATATTCCGGATGATCCTGGTTATTATGAAAAATTTTATTTTTCTCCAGGTGATCTGGGATTTAAATCTGTAAAAACCAAATATGGAAAAATTGGTTCATTAGTTTGCTGGGATCAATGGTTCCCTGAAGCAGCAAGACTTACTGCCCTTAAAGGAGCTGAAATATTATTTTATCCAACAGCGATAGGATGGCATCCAAAAGAAAAAAGAAAGTTTGGAAATTCACAGTTAGAAGCTTGGATTACAATGCAAAGATCACATGCTATTGCAAATGGTGTTTTTGTAGCTGCAATTAATAGGACAGGCTTAGAAAAAATAAAAAATAAAAAAATTCAATTTTGGGGTAATTCTATAATTATTGATCCTAATGGTAATATTATTAAACAAGCAAAATCTAACAAAGAAGAAATAATGATATGCAATATTGATTTAAAGAAAATCGAGACTGCAAGACAACACTGGCCTTTTTTAAGAGATAGAAGAATTGACTATTATAAAGGCTTACTTAAAAACCCAGAAGATGAATAAAGAATTATCTTTAGAGGGTTTTAGAATGCCTGGAGAGTGGGAGTCACAAAAATCTGTTTGGATAATTTGGCCCTATAATAAAAAAGATTGGCCTGGTTTATTTGATAATATTCCTGAGGTAGTTAGTAAAATTATTTCCTTCTTATCAATTAATCAAAATGTAAACCTATTAATAAGAAATCATAAAGATGGTATTAAAATCAAGATGATACTAAAGAAATTTAAGCACAAAATTTCTAATATAAAATTTCACCTAATACCAACTAATAGAATTTGGGTTAGAGATAGTGGTCCAATATTTCTAATCAACGATAAAACTAACAGTAAAATTATTCTAAATTTTAGATTTAATGGATGGGCAAAATATAAAGACTTTCAAAAAGATGATAAAATTAATTTTAAAATTTCTAAAATAACTCAAATAAAAAAAGTTGAACCTAAGGTTAAAATTAAAAATAAATTAAAAAAAATTATATTAGAAGGTGGTGCGATCGATGTTAATGGCCAAGGTTCAATAATTTTAACTAAAGAATGTCTTCTAAGTAAAATACAAGAGAGAAATCCAGGAGTTTCAAAATTTAAATTAGAAAAAGTTTTAAATAAGTATTTAAATGTGTCAAATTTTATATGGTTAAATAAAGGGATAGAGGGTGATGATACACATGGGCATGTTGATGATATTACAAGATTTGTATCAAAAAACACGATCATGACAGCAATTGAAAAAAATAGAAATTATAAAAATTATAAAAATTTAAAAGAAAATCTTAAAATTTTAAAGAATTCAAAAAATACTAATGGAAAAAAATTTAAAATTATTGAAATTCCAATGCCTAAACCTTTGTATGTAAATAACACAAAAGTACCAGCCAGTTACCTTAACTTTTATATTGCTAATAAGATTGTTCTTCTTCCAGTTTTTAATGATAAAAATGATAAGAAAGTACTTTTAATATTTAAAAAATTTTTTAAATCAAGAAAAATAATACCTATTGATTGTAGTGAGCTTATTTGGGGATTTGGAGCAATACATTGCATGACCCAGCAAGAACCATCCGTTTCGACCTAAGCGGCTTTCAGAGTTCCTAAAAGCAATCTAAAAGGAATTAACATAACTAAGGCAACAAATATTTTGACGGCGAGGTCGCCTAAAGATAAAGTAATCCAAGGTATTCCTGTTGCATAAAAGGATATAGAAAAAAATAAGAAAGTATCAACTGTTGAGCCTATAAAAGAAGAGGTTAACGGTGCAACAAACCATTCCCTTTTTCTAAGATTATCAAAAATTTGAACATCTAATAATTGAGCAACTAGAAATGCAGTACCTGACCCAATAGCAATTCTTAACGATATAAGGTCTGCAAAATTTGTAGAAAACAAAAGAGTAAAACTAATTCCAATAACAAAACCAATATAAACAATTTTTCTAGCAACCAGTTTTCCAAAAGATCTATTAGCAAGATCAGTGATTAAGAAAGCAACTGGATAGCTGAATGCACCATAAGTCAATATTTCTTCTAAACCATAATACCTAATTGGAAACTGAACTAAATAATTAGATGCTAGCACAATACCTCCCATCAAAAATGAGAGCATCAAGAATGTTTTATTCATCAGGCAGATTTAGATTGAATAGGTTTTTTTTGAAATGGAGATTTAATCAGCAAACTTTTTTTTAGTTTTTTTAATCTTGGAGACAAATTTTTATTTTTTACTGTTTTTAAGAATTCATCAAAACTTCCTTTTTTATCGACAGATCTTACACCAGCATTACTTACTGTAATTTTCATACTTCTTTTTAAAAGTTCACTAGTAAATTTAACTTTTTTTAAATTAGGCAGAAATCTTCTTTTAGTCTTGTTGTTAGCGTGACTAACATTATGACCTTTCATAGGATTTTTTCCAGTTAGTTCACATTTTTTTGCCATAATAACTTCGACTATATAAGGTGAGATATGGATTGCGTCAAGTTTATATGATTTAAGATTATCTTTTTTTACCTATAATCTCAGTAAAATTCTTAACGCCATCTTTTAACAGTAATTCTTTTAACTCTTTTTTGATAATACCCACTACATTTGGACCTCTATAAACCATCCCAGTATAAAGCTGAACATAATCAGCACCCGCTAAAAATTTTTTATAAGCACTTATACCTGAGTCTACTCCCCCCACTCCTATAATTTTAATTCTTCCTTTTAAAATATTATAAAATTTATCAATTAAATTTGTAGATTTTTCCTCAATTGGTTTACCTGATAATCCACCTTTTTGATGCTTTAAAATATTGCTCAATCGATCTCTAGTCGAGTCTGAGGTATTTGAAATAATTACAGCTTCAATATTATTGTCTAAAAGAACATCAGAAATTTTACTTATATCCTGATCACTTATATCAGGTGATACTTTCACAACGATTGGGATTGATGTCTTTAAATCTTTTTTTTTTTCATTAATCATTTTTAATAGTTTATCTAACTTTAATTCGTCATGGAAATTTCTCAAATTTTCAGTATTGGGTGAAGAAATGTTTATGGTCATATAATCAGCAATTTCATGAAAAGTTTTAAAACATTGTATGTAATCACTATTTCTATCATTGGTGTCTTTGTTTGGACCTATGTTTACTCCTAGTATACCAATTTGTCTTTTAGATTTAATCCTATCTAAAACATTTTTTGCGCCTAAATTATTAAAACCCAATCTATTAATCAGGGCCTCATCTTCGACCAATCTAAAAACTCTAGGTTTAGGATTTCCAAATTGTTTGAGAGGAGTAACTGTACCAACTTCAACAAAACCAAAACCAAGTTTGAATAGGGAATTGTATACTTCAGCATTTTTATCGAAACCAGCCGCTATCCCTATGGGATTTTCTATATCTTTTTTAAATAATCTCGTTTTAAATAAAGGATTGTTCTTATCTTCATCCAGAATATTTGGAACAAAATTAAATTTTAAAGATTTAATAGCTAAACTGTGGGCTGTCTCAGGATCTAATTTGAAAATTAAAGATCTTAAATTTGAAAACATTATTTAATTTTATTTATTATAAGATCTTTTGTTTCTTTAACACCAAAAAAACTTATAAAAAAACCCATTCGAGGACCATTTTCATCACCAAATACCACTTGATATATCAACTTAAACCAGTCTCTAAGATTTTCTGCATAACCATTTTCTTTACCAGTTGAATAAATTAATGTTTGGATATCCTCAGGTGTCATTTTATCATTACAAGTTTCTAGAGTTTTGACTAGAGACTCTAGGGCTTTTTTTTCCTCTAAATTTGGAGTTTTGTATTTTTTCTTTGTTTTGATTATGTCTTTAAAATATTTGATAGCATAACCCACTAGATTATCAAAAATAGGGTGATCTTTTTCTGAAATATTTTCTTTATATTTTTTAACAAACTTCCATAAAAGTTCTTTATTATCTGCGTTACTGGTCTCAACAAGATTTAATAACATTGAAAAAGACATAATTATATTTTCTTTGGGAACAGTACTATTGTGAACGTGCCAAGCAGGATTCATCAATAATTGTAATTCATCTTGATTTTTTGCTTTTTCAATTGAGTCTAGATACTCATCAACAGCTTTAGGAACAATTTCATTATAAAGTTTTTTAGCTCTTTTAGGATTTTGATACATATATAATGATAAGCTTTCAGGTGAAGCATATTGAAGCCATTGATCAATTGTAATACCATTTCCTTTTGATTTTGATATTTTTTCCCCCTTTTCATCTAAAAATAACTCGTAAGCAAAACCAGACGGATTAGTTTTTCCAATTAGTTTGATAATTTTTGATGATAAAATTGCACTTTCTATAAGATCTTTTCCATACATTTCAAAATCAATATCTAAAGCATACCATCTCATAGCCCAGTCAACTTTCCATTGTAATTTACAATTTCCATCTAGAACACTAGACTCTAGATCTTTCCCTTTGTTATCAAAAATAATTACAGATTTTTTTTCATTTATCTCTTTTACTGGAATTTCTAATACTTGCCCTGTCTCAGGACATATGGGTAAAAAAGGGCTATAAGTTTTTTGACGTTCTTTTCCTAAAGTTGGTAATATGATATTCATTATTCCCTCATAATTTTTTAAGATAACTTCTAAAGAGGGATTAAAAAAACCTGATTTATAAAGTTTAGTTGAACTTTTAAAATTATAAATAAATTTAAAATTATTTAAAAAGGCTTTTAACATTTCATTATTATGTTCACCAAAACTTTTAAATTTTTTAAAAGGGTCTGGAACTTGTGTAAGTGGTTTATGTAAATTTTCTTCAAGCAATTCTTTGTTAGGAACATTTTCGGGTACTTTTCTTAATCCGTCCATATCATCTGAAAAAGTCAAAATTTCTGTTGGAAGATCAGTCAAATGCTTCAAAGCATTTACCATCATTGAAGTTCTAGCAACTTCACCAAAAGTTCCTATGTGAGGTAATCCACTTGGTCCGTAGCCAGTCTGAAGTGTGATTTTTCCTTTTTTTTCAATAATAGATTTTCTTTCTCTGAGTAACTTTTTGGCCTCAACGAATGGCCATGCACTTGTTTTTTCTAAGTTTTCTTTTTTAATCATGAATAATTCAAACAAAATCTAATATTAACGAACAACTTAATTCTTATAGAGTTGAAATTTATTTACCATAAAATAATGTTCTTTCAAAATGTCTAATTATAAAACCGTTTTTTTTACACTAGGGATACTTCAAATAATCCTAGGGATTTTTATGTTAGTGCCTATTATTGTACAACTGATATATAGCCAGTTTGATTCGTCTTTTTTTGGAGCCTCTATTGTAACAATAGTTTTTGGTACTTTATTTTTTTTATCAAATTTGGATCATGAAAAAAAACTAAATTTACAACAAGCTTTTTTACTCACGGCACTTTCATGGTTAAGTATTGCAATCTTTGGGTCCCTTCCATTTGTATTTTCTGATTTAAACTTTTCATTCACTAATGCTTTTTTTGAGAGCATGTCTGGGATTACTACTACTGGCTCCACAATTATCTCAAATCTTGAGGATATGCCTAAAGGTATTTTACTATGGAGAGCAATACTTCAATGGTTAGGTGGTATTGGTATAATCGTGATGGCAATTACTTTAATGCCAATTATGAATGTTGGAGGTATGCAGTTGTTTAAAATATCCAACAATGACTCATCAGAAAAAATTCTTCCAAAATCAAAAGAGATCGCACTGCGATTAATTTATATCTATTCAGGTCTAACTGCTCTTTGTGCTATCACTTATAATATTTTTGGAATGGATATTTTTGATAGTATTACTCATTCTATGACGACAATAGCAACAGGAGGTTTTTCAAATTATAATCAGTCTATTGGTTTTTTTAATAGTATTGCAATAGAAACATCTGCAATAATTTTTATAATTTTGGGAAGTCTTCCTTTTATTGTTTATATAAAGTTTTTAAATGGAAACAGATCTATCTTTACTTCTGATACTCAAATAAAAACTTTTTTAAAGGTTATATTTATATCTATTATAATTTTATCAATTTATCTATCCATAAATAATTCAAGTTCATTTAATATGAGATTAATCTTTTTTAATGTCATTTCAATTTTGACAGGAACTGGTTATGTAAATGCTCAATTTGACAGTTGGGGAAGCTTTCCATTAGTTTTATTTTTAGGTTTAATGTTCATAGGAGGATGTGCAGGCTCAACAACATGTGGAATTAAAATATTTCGATTTCAAATTCTTTATTCTTTTATAACAAATCAGCTTAAAAAAATTATATATCCCAGGGGTATTTTTGTTTTGAAATACGAACAAAATCAAATTGATAATAAATTTGTAGCTTCAATAATATCATTTATATACATGTATTTAGTAATATTTTTTTTATTATCAGCTTTGTTATCTTTAACAGGACTTGATTTTATTACAGCAATATCTGGTGCTGCTACTTCCATTTCTAATGTGGGTCCTGGGTTAGGATCTATAATTGGTCCTAATGGAAATTTTTCAACTCTACCTGATATTTCAAAGTGGATTTTGACTATTGGTATGATTTTGGGGAGATTAGAACTTTTTGCAATATTAGTTTTATTCCTTCCATCCTTTTGGAGAAATTAAAATGATTGAAATAAAAAAACAATCTCTTTCAGAAACCTTTTCGATTTATTTTGATAAAAGAATGTTAAAAATATTATTGTTAGGAGCAATTTCTGGATTTCCTTGGGTTTTAATTGGAAGTAGTCTTAGTTTGTGGTTAAAGGAAGATGGACTTAGTAGATCAACCGTTGGCTGGGCTGGGCTTATATTTGCTGTTTATGCTTTTAATTATTTATGGGCACCTTTAGTTGATAGGATCCAAATACCCTTTTTAACAAAAAAAATTGGTCATAGAAGAGGGTGGATTGTATTAATGCAATCGTTGATTTTGTTATCTCTTTTTTTATGGAGTCTGATTAGTCCAACAGAAAATTTAGCATTAGTTATTACTGTTGGACTTTTAATTGCTGTGGCATCAGCAACACAAGACATAACAGTTGACGCATTAAGAATAGAACAAATTGGTGAAAATGAAGGTGGGGCAATGGCTGCTGGTGCCGCAATGGCAGTGGTTGGGTGGTGGAGTGGATATAAACTTGGAGGTGTATTATCTTTATTTTCTGCTGAATTTTTAGAAAATGCAGGTTTTGAAAATTACTGGCAACTAACTTTTTTAATTTTAGGAATTCTAATAATTTTAATGAATATTGGGCTCATGTTTATTCACGAAACAGGTCATGAAGATAGACGAATAAAACAGTCAGAAAATGATAAACTAATCTCAAGTAAATTTATAAAACAAAACATCTTTACTCTGTCACTATCTTGGGTTGCAGGTACTTTTGTTGGACCTATTTCAAGTTTTTTCAAAAAAAACGGCTTTCAAATTGCTATTGGAATATTAAGTTTTGTATTTTTGTTTAAAGTTGGTGAAGCTTTTTTAGGTCGTATGTCTATCATTTTTTATAAAGAAATAGGTTTTAGTAAATCAGATATTGCAATCTATTCTAAAACATTAGGTTGGATAACAACTGTAATTTTTACTCTTTTGGGGGGACTTTTTGTTATTAGATCAGGCGTTTTAAAAGCCATGTTTCTAGCAGGAATTATTATGGCAAGTACAAACCTTTTATTTAGCCTATTAGCGTGGAGTGATAAATCTGAGTTATTATTTGCTATTGCAGTAATTTTTGATGATATTGCAGCAGCATTTGCGACAGTTGCATTTGTGGCATTTATTTCTTTATTAGTTGATAGAGCTTACACCGCAACTCAATATGCACTTTTAGCTTCAATAGGAACTGCTGGGAGAACAACATTAGCATCCTCATCAGGTGCTCTTGTAGATTGGCTAAATGGTGATTGGGGTACTTTTTTTATATTAACTGCCATAATGGTTATACCTTCTTTAATTATATTATGGATTTTGAGGGATAAATTGAAACTTTATGAAAAATAATTTTCTCAATATTTCGGTCACGAATATTTATTCAAAACCTTCTTTAAAGTCAGAAGTTACATCTCAGATTTTATATGGAGAAAAATTTAAAGTTTTATCAAAAAAAAGAAATTGGGTAAAAATTAAAACTAGTTTTGATAATTATGTAGGCTTTATAAAAAAAAATAAATTTTATGAAAATTTTAAACCTTCACTAAAAATTTCTAAATTAAAATCAAAAATATTTAGAAAGGAAAATAATAGATATACACCGACAGATAAATTTCTTTATTTTGGAACAGGAATTGCAGCTCTTAATAAAAATAGAAATTATGTTGAATTTAAAAATAATAAATGGATAAGAAAAAAAGATCTAAAAAAAATTAATCATATTGAAAAAAATTTTTCAAAAATAATTAAATCATTTTTGGGTTGTAAATACATGTGGGGTGGTAAAACCTCTAATGGTATTGATTGCTCGGCTTTAATTCAAATATACTTTTATTATAATAGAATTTTTTTTCCAAGAGATACAAAAGATCAAATAAAATTTTGTAAAAAAAAGATAAGTAAAAAAATAAATAAAGGCGATATTATTTTTTGGAAAGGTCATGTAGGTATTAGCATAAATCAATTAAATTTTATTCATGCTTACGGTCCAAGAAAAAAAGTCTTAATTATGCCCATAAAACATACAATTAAGATAATTTCTAAAACTGCAAATTTGAGCGTAAAAAAAATAACAAATATAAAAAATTATTAGTCTCTACCAAAATTAGGTAAATTAGTATCTTGTTTTAATTTAATTATCTGAGATCTAACTTTTTTTGTTTGAATTAATTTTTTAATAATTGATTTATTGTTTTTGGAATTAATATCTTTTTTAAATTCATTTAAATTTTTTATAAATAAGTTTATAGCCTTTGAAACATTAGTTTTATTATCAAAAAAAATATCTCTCCACATTACCTCATTTGAGGCTGCGATTCTTGAAAAATCTCTTAAACCACCAGCACTAAATTTTATTAAATCATGTTTTTGTTTTTTCTCAAAAGTTTGAGCTGTTTTTACTAAGTTGTAAGCTATTAGATGGGGCAAGTGACTTGTGATTGAAAAAATTTTATCATGTTTTGTGGGACTCATCAAAACTGTTTTAGATCCCATTTTTTTCCAGAAAGAGTTTACTAACTTTAAATGTTTAAAGTTGGTTTTTTTATCTTTTATCAAAACGCACCATTTACCTTCAAACAAATCTTGTTTTCCATGTTCTGGTCCACTCACTTCAGAGCCAGCTATTGGATGGCTTGAGATCCAAGAAATATTTTTTTTTAGATTTTTATTAACTACTTTTAATGAATTTGATTTTGATGAACCAATGTCTGTAATAATATGATTTTTAGTTAAAAATTTATTTAATTTTAAAATAATCTTTTTGTATTCACTCATTGGTGTGCAAAAAATAATCATATTGATCTCTGACATTACATCTTCAGGTTTTTTTGTAATGATACCTGGTAATTTTAATTTTTTAATTTTAGATAAATTTTTTTTTGATTTTTCAAAAATAAAAATTTTTTTTGCTAATTTCTTTTTTTTTATTCTTCTCAATAAAGATGAGCCTAGTAATCCACAGCCTATAATTAATATATTTTTCATTTGCCAAATATTCTTTCTACACTTCTCATAAATTTTAGGTTATCATTTCTTGAACCAATTGTTAGTCTCAACCTATTTTTAATTTTATAACCATACTCTGTTGATCTTAAAATAATTCCTTTTGCTTTTAACTTTTCATAGAAATTTTTAGCTTTGAATTTACAATTTGAGAAGTCTAATAGTAAAAAATTTGCACTAATTTCATTTGAGTAAATATTGTACTGATTTAAAAATTTTTTTATTTTTGATGCGTATAATAAATTATGTTTTACAGACTGAGAGACAAATTTTGTATCTTTAAGAGATTCCACTGCAGCAAGTTGCGCAACTTCATTAACGTTAAACGGAGGTTTTATTAAGTTTAAAGCATCAACAATTTTTCTAGGCCCATACCCCCAACCTATTCTTAAAGAAGCTAATCCATATATTTTTGAAAATGTTCTTAAAATGAAAACATTTTTTTTATTTCTAAATAAGTCTAGACCAGATTTATAATCTCGATTTTT
>CACHRX010000009.1 GCA_902582385.1 uncultured Pelagibacteraceae bacterium
GAAGAATTTTTTCAAGCGCTGATAGTTTGCCAAAAATAAATAATGGTTTAGGAATTGCAATTATATCAACTCCTAAAGGAGTAATGACTGATATGGATGCCAGAAAACAAAAAATTGGTGGAGAAATAATCTGTAAGGTATTTTAATTATGTCTAAAATTGGAAAAATTAACATCGCTATCCCAGAAAAAGTTAAAGTTGTGTTATCTGGTAGTATATTGAATATTGAAGGACCGCTTGGTAAAAAATCTATAGATATAGATTTAGAGGCTTTTAATTTAGATATTAAAGATGGTAAGGAAATTTCAATAAATCCAAAAAAAATTGATCAAAATACAAAAAGATTATGGGGGATGCAAAGAAGTTTAATAAATAACGCAGTTATTGGATCTAGCAAAGGTTATGAAAAAACACTAGAACTTGTTGGTGTTGGTTATAGGGCTGCATTAAAAGGTAATCAATTGAACTTACAACTTGGCTACAGTCACGATATTAATTTTGATATTCCGGAAGGAATTAAAATTACAGTTGATAAACAAACAACTTTAAAGATTACTGGAGCTGACAAACAATTAGTTGGGGTAATTGCTTCAAAGATTAAGACTTTGAGAAAAATTGAACCTTATAAGGGAAAAGGTGTTAGAGAGAAAGGTCAATATATACTTAAAAAAGAAGGAAAGAAAAAATAATGAAATTAACCACTAGTTTAAGAAAACGATACAGAGTAAGTAACAAATTAAAAAAAGTAGCTTCTCATAACAGATTTAGATTGAGTATTACTAGATCAGCAAAAAATATTTCTGCTCAAATAATAGATGATAATAAGAATATTACATTATTATCTGCTTCATCAGTTGAAAAAGATATAAAGTCTGGCTCTAAAGTAAATAAAACGGAGCTATCCAAAATTGTGGCTGAAAAATTAGCTAAAAAAGCTCAAGAAAAAAAAATAACAAAAATTTTCTTTGATAGAGGAATTTATAAATATCATGGACGTGTAAAAATATTTGCTGAAACCTTACGTAAAAATGGAATGGATTTTTAAATATGGAAAATAATAAAGATAAAAAAACAGATGATATTCTAGAAAAACTAGTTCACATTAATAGAATTACTAAGGTTGTAAAAGGAGGTAGAAGATTTGGTTTTTCAGCTTTAGTAGTAGTTGGAAATCAAGCTGGTCGTATTGGAATTGCTCATGCTAAAGCCAAACAGGTTCCAGATGCAATTAAAAAAGCAAATGAAATGGCTAGAAGGAAATTAATTCATATTCCTTTAAGAGAAGGTAGGACAATACACCATGATGTGAGAGCAAAAGATGGCTCAGGAAAAATCATACTAAGAGCTGCATCAAAAGGGACAGGAATAATTGCTGGTGGTCCCGTTAGAGCTGTTTGTGAAGTTTTAGGTGTAAAAGACATAGTTGCAAAATCTATGGGAACATCAAATGCACATAACGTTATAAGAGCTACAATAAAAGCATTGAAACAACAAAATTCCCCAAAACAGATATCAGCTATTAGAAATAAAAAGATATCAGAAATTATTGTTAAGAGAAATTAATGACTAAATTGAATAATAGAGAAAAAATTATAAAATCTAAACTAAGAGTTGGAAGAGGTATTGGCTCTGGTAAAGGTAAGACCTCAGGGCGAGGTGTAAAAGGGCAAAAGTCAAGATCAGGTGTTGCAATAAAAAGTTTTGAAGGTGGTCAAATGCCCTTGTATAGACGATTACCAAAAAGAGGATTTAATCCAATTTCAGGTGAACAAATTGCAATATTGAATCTAGAAAAAATTCAATCATATATAGATAAAAAAACTATAAAAATAAACGATGTTTTAAATTCAGATCTTCTTAAAAAACTTAATTTAATAAATAAGAATTCTACAAAATTAAAGATTTTAGGTACTGGAGAGATAAAGGATAAGATTAACATTGAGGCAAATCTGGCATCTAAATCAGCAGTAGAAAAATTAGAAAAAATCGGTGGATCAATTCAATTAAAAAAATAATTTATTCGAAAGATAATGAGCTCTTCTTCCTCAACAAATGATTTAAGAAATAGGATATTATTTACAATTGGAGTTTTGGCTGTTTATAGATTTGGAACATTTGTGCCATTACCCGGTATTGACCCTGAACAATTAAAAATTTTAATGGAAGGTAATCAAAAAGGATTACTTGGGATGTTTAATGTCTTTGCTGGAGGCGCAGTAAGTAGAATGGCTATTTTTGCACTAGGGATTATGCCATATATTTCTTCATCTATTATTGTACAATTATTGACAGGTGTTTCTGATTATTTCAAAAATTTAAAATCTCAAGGTGAGACAGGTAGAGCCAAAATAACTCAAATTACTAGATATGGAACTGTTTTGTTAGCTACTGTACAAGGTTATGGATTAGCAGTTGGTTTAGAGTCATCAGCAAATTTAGTTATTAATCCAGGAATTTTTTTTAAAATTTCTACTGTTACAACAATTGTGGCTGGAACAATATTTCTAATGTGGTTAGGTGAGCAGATAACTCAAAGAGGTATTGGTAACGGTATTTCATTAATTATTTTTGCTGGAATTGTTGCTGAAATTCCCAGGGCTTTAGTAACAACATTTGAATTAGGAAGAACTGGTGCAGTTTCAACAATTATGCTTTTAGCAATTTTTGTCTTATTAATTTTAACAATCTTATTTATTGTATTTATGGAAAGAGCTTTAAGAAAAATTTTGATAAATTATCCAAAAAGACAAATGGGTAATAAAATGTATGGTGGTGAGTCTTCTCATTTACCTTTAAAAATTAATCAAGCTGGAGTAATTCCAGCTATATTTGCATCTGCATTACTTTTATTACCAGTAACATTTTCAAATTTTAACTTATCTGATAATGAAACATTTTTAAATTTAAGTTCTTATTTTACCCAGGGACAACCTTTATACATGCTATTGTATGCGTCTGGGATCATATTTTTTACTTTTTTTTATACTTCAATAACTTTTAATCCCACTGAGACCGCTGATAACTTAAGAAAATATGGTGGATTTGTTCCAGGTATTAGACCTGGTGAAAGTACAGCACTTTATATAGAAAATATTCTTACAAAATTAACTACTATAGGTGCTCTTTATTTAACCCTAGTATGTTTGATGCCTGAATTTTTAATTGCAAATTATCCAATACCTTTTTATTTGGGTGGTACTTCAATATTGATTGTTGTTGTAGTTGCAATAGACACAGTAACTCAAATTCAAACTAGGTTAATGAGTTCACAATATGAGCAATTAATTAAAAAAACTAAATTTGGTAGATAATAAAAAGTGAATTTAATTTTATTTGGACCTCCAGGTGCAGGCAAAGGTACTCAAGCAAAACATTTAGTAAAAAAATTAGATAACTTTCAAATATCAACTGGTGATATGCTGAGAGAAGAAATTCAAAAAGATTCAGAAATTGGAAAAAAAATTATAAATGACATGAATGACGGGAAATTTATTAATGATGAAATAGTCAACAAACTTATTGAAAATGTTATATTTGATCCTAAAAAAAAAAATAAACTTATATTTGATGGATACCCTAGATCGTTAAGCCAGGCTAAGAATTTAAATTTATTATTAGATAGTTCAAATCAAAAAATTGATTTTATTTTTTTCCTCAATGTAAATAAAGAAACAATAATTAATAGAATTGAGAAAAGAAAAATTTTAGAAAAAAGATTAGACGATGATGTAAATACAATCTTGAGAAGATATGACACATATATGGAAACAACTAGACCAGTCCTAGATTTCTATTCTAAAAATCCAAATTTCTATGAAATTGATGGAACATTAAAAATCGATGAAATAACCAATAAAATTGATGCTTTTATCAATGTTTAAGCCGTTGACTTTAAAAGAACTTATTATATAAAAGGCACAAATTTATCACAAAACATATGGCTCGTATTGCAGGTATCAATATTCCACAAAATAAACTTGTTCAAATAGGCTTAACTTATATTTATGGAATTGGTGATAAGTTTTCAAAACAAATTTGCTCTGACTTAAAGTTTCCAAAAGAAAAAAGGGTTAATCAACTCACTGACGATGAAATTCTTAAAATAAGAGAATATATAGATCAAAATTTTAAAGTTGAGGGAGATTTAAGACGAGACTATTCACTAAGCATTAAAAGATTAATTGATCTTGCTTGCTACAGGGGAACTAGACATAGAAAAAAATTACCAGTGAGGGGACAAAGAACCAGATGTAATGCTAGAACAAGAAAAGGTAAAGCAATTGCTATTGCTGGAAAAAAATTAACACCTCTTAAAAAATAGATAGTTATGGCTAAAACTGATAAATTAGAAAATAAAGAAAAAAAATTAGAAGAGTCTTCAAAGAAAATAAAAAAAAGTTCTTATTCTAAAAAGAAAAAAACTAAAAAAAACATTTTAAATGGGATTGCATATGTGCAATCAACTTTCAATAATACTATAATATCTATAGCAGATACTAATGGTAATGTTATTTCATGGGCTTCTGCAGGACAAAAAGGATTTAAAGGATCACGAAAATCTACTCCTTATGCAGCTCAAATAGCCGCAGACGCTGCAGCTTCAAAAGCTTTAGACTATGGTATGAAAACCTTATCGGTAGAAGTAAAAGGTCCTGGATCAGGAAGAGAAACAGCATTGAGAGCATTACAAGCCAGAGGATTTAAAATTTTATCTATTAAAGATACAACACCGATGCCTCATAATGGCACAAGACCACCAAAAAAAAGGAGAGTTTAATGGAAACTGAAAATGTAAATATAAAAAATTGGAAATCACTTATTAAGCCTACAAAATTAGATGTTAAAATGAGCGAAGATCTTACCCATGCCAAAATTATCGCTGAACCTCTGGAAAAAGGTTATGGTCTAACATTGGGTAATTCTTTAAGGAGAATCTTATTATCTTCCATAAGAGGAGCCGCAGTAACCTCTATACAAATAGATGGAGTTTTGCATGAGTTTACTTCTATAAAAGGTGTAAGAGAAGATGTAACCGATATAGTTTTAAATGTAAAATCATTAGCCCTTAAATGTTCATCTGAAGGAACAAAAAAATTGGTTTTAGATGCTAAAGGTCCAGGAGAAATCAAAGCTTCTGATATTGCTCAAGTGGCTGATGTTGAAATTTTAAATCCAGATTTAGTTATTTGTAACTTAGATGAAAACACTAATTTTCATATGGAAATGAATGTCAGTACTGGCAAAGGTTATGTCCCTGCAGATTTAAATAAACCTGAGGAACCACCATTAGGTTTGATAGCTATCGACTCTTTATATAGCCCAGTTAAAAAAGTATCTTATTCTGTTAGTACTGCTAGAGAAGGTAAAGCACTCGATTATGACAAGCTAACAATGGAAGTGGAAACTAATGGATCAATATCAGCAGAAGATGCAATTGCTTATTCTGCAAGAATTTTTCAAGATCAACTTAAAATGTTTATTAATTTCGATGAACCGGTAGAGGCTCCTGTGAAGGAAGTTTCTTCAGAACCTGAATTTAATAAAAATTTATTAAGAAAAGTTGATGAACTGGAACTTTCGGTAAGATCAATGAATTGTCTTAAGAATGACAATATAATTTATATAGGTGATTTAGTTCAAAAGTCAGAAGGCGAGATGTTAAGGACACCTAACTTTGGTAGAAAATCTCTAAATGAGATTAAAGAAGTTTTAACTGGTATGTCTTTATATTTAGGAATGGAAATTCCAAATTGGCCACCAGATAATATTGCTGAAATGTCAAAAAAACTCGAAGAAGCTATATAAAATGAGACATGGGATCGCAAATAAGAAGTTAAATCGAACATCTGAACACAGGAAAGCTTTACTTAAAAATATGCTAAATTCGCTTGTAAAATACGAGCAAATCAAAACCACTTTACCTAAAGCAAAATTTTTGAAACCACAGGCAGATAAATTAATTACACTAGGTAAAAAAGATACTTTGCAGACCTCAAAATTATTAATTTCTCAGCTACAAGATATAAAATCTGCAAATAAAGTAAAAAAAACTTTATCAAAAAGATACGAAAAAAGAAATGGCGGCTATACAAGAATAATTAAAGCAGGATTCAGGTATGGTGATAATGCACCAATGGCTATAATAGAATTTGTTGATAGAGATGTTGAAGCAAGAAGGATCGACAAGAAGAAAAAAGACCCTGTTAAAGAAACTGACAAAAAAGAAGAAAAAAAAATAGCTTCAGCTTAATTAAAAGATTTAGAATTCATGATTAAGAGTTACATCGTTGAATCATCGTTCAACGATATGCGTATTGATAGATGGATCAGAAATAAGATTGGGAAGCTTCCACAAAGTTTGATTGAAAAAAACTTAAGGTTAGGCAAGATTAAAATTAATAGGAAAAAAGCTAAAAGTTCATTTAAAATAAAAACAAATGATAAAATTGAAATATTTAATTTTGATTTTGAAGAAAAAATTATTCAAAAAAAAATTTCATTCATGCCAAGTAATGAAATCATTAAAGCAAACGAAAACTTAATTATTGATAATAATGTTAATTTTGTAGTTTTAAATAAAAATTCAGGAATTTCCGTACAGGGAGGAACAAAATCAAAAAAAAATTTAGTTGATATTTTTTCTAAAAGTGAAATATTTTTAGGAACTAAACCTTATTCTGTACATAGATTAGATAAAGATACTTCTGGAGTCTTTATCATGGCAAAAAACAGAGAAACTGCTCAACTCTTAACATCTTTATTTAGATTAAGAAAAGTTCATAAGACTTACTTAGCAATATGTAATGGTGAAATTGAAAAAAATTCAGGTGAAATGAATGATGAACTAGTACGTTATGATAATGGAAAAAAGATTATTGAAAAAGCTAAAACAATTTTTAAAGTTATAGACAAAAATTCAAATTCAACTTTAGTTGAGATGAAACCTATAACAGGAAGAAAACATCAACTTAGAAAACAATTATTTAAAATTGGTCATCCAATATATGGTGATCAAAAATATAAGATATACTCATCAAACAGAGGTATTAACAAGAACTTAATGCTCCACTCCTATCAAATAAAATTTATGATAAAAGATAAAAAGTATACTTATAAAGCATTATTACCAGATTATTTTAAAAAACTTTTAAAAACTAAAAGACTTAACTATTTAAATTTGAAATAAAAATTTCTATTAATTTATTACTTAAATTTTGATAATTTTGTTCTTTAATTTTTTCCAAAGAAGTAATTCCTCTATCTTTAATCCCACATGGAATTATCGCATTGTATTTATTTAAATCATTGTTAATATTTATTGAAAATCCATGATACGCTATCCACTTACTAACACGCACACCTATTGCTGCTACTTTTTTTATATTTGAATTATCATTGTGCCAAATACCTATATTTTTTTTGTCTGCGAAAGTTTCTATATTGTAAAACTTAAGGGTATCAATAATTGTTTTTTCTATAATTGAGATAAATTTTCTAATATCTTTTTTTCTTTTTTTTAAATCAATAACAAAATAACAAATTAATTGACCAGGACCATGATAAGTGATCTTTCCACCTCTATTAGTTTTAATGATTTTTATTGACTTATCTATAATTTCGTTTTCTTTATAATTTGTTCCAGCTGTATAAAGATCGTTATGTTTCAAAACCCATATTAAATCATTAGTGTTATTTTGGTTTATATCCAATAATCTTTTTTCCATAAATTCAATTGCATCCTCGTATTTTATTGGATTTTTTGATTTTTTAATCTCTATATTCATTTAAAAATTGTAATCTTTTTATTATGTATTAAAAGTTGCGACTGAATTATAGATAAATTTATGAGTTTAGTAAAAAAAATCAAAGATAAAAAAGTCAATTTTGAATTTAATAAGGAATATATAAAAGTTCTTACAGACAAAATTGCTAACAATGATGCTTTATTTATTACAAATTCTTTTAAAGAAATGCACCCAGCCGATGCTGCCGACATTATTGAGCATTTAAGTCAAAATGACAGAGAAAATTTAATTAAACTTAATAATTTTAAGATAGATCCTGAAGTATTTATAGAACTAAATGAGTCGGTTCAATCAGAAATTATTAAATATCTTTCTCCAGAAGCTATTGTTGGAATACTTAAAAATCTAGAGTCTGATGACGCAATCTCTATTTTAGAAAACGTAGAGGAGAAAGATAAAAGTTCTATACTTGGTTCTTTACCACCAAAAGATCGTTTCGCTTTACTTGAAGGCTTAAGCTATCCAGAGGATAGTGCTGCAAGAATAATGCAAAGAGAATTTACAGCTATTCCCAGCAATTGGTCTGTTGGACAAACTATAGATTATTTAAGAGAAAATAAAGATTTACCTGAAGAATTTTTAGAAATCTACATTGTTGATGAAAATTTTAAACCAATAGGAACTGTTCCATCTTCTAAAGTATTAAGAACTCCAAGAGAGTCAAAAATGTCATCAATAATGGAAGACTCAACTTTTTTAGTTCCAGTCGATATGGATAAAGAAGAAGTTGGTCATTTATTTGAAAATTATAACTTAAATTCAGCTTGTGTGGTAGACAAAAATAATAAATTAGTTGGAATGATTACATCTGATGATGTTTTGACAGTTTTAAAAGAAGAAGCTGAAGAAGATGCTTTAAGATTAGCAGGAGTTGGTGATGAAGAAATCACTGATGGAGTGATAACTAAAACTAAAAGAAGATTTAATTGGTTATTATTAAATCTTTTTACAGCTTTTTTAGCAACTTACTGTATAAGCTTGTTTGGAGCCACTATAGAACAAATGGTCGTCTTGGCATTTCTAATGCCAATAGTTGCTTCAATGGGTGGAAATGCTGGAATGCAGACTCTTGCTGTAACTGTAAGAACTCTTGCAACAAATGATTTGACTAAAAATAATTTTAGTCAAAATATAATTAAAGAATTTAATATAGGTATATTGAATGGGATTATTTTTGCTATTATAAGCTCTTTTATTGTTCAATTATGGTTTCAAGATATTCAACTTTCTTTAATTATTTCTATTTCAATGATACTCACGATGATTGTAGCAGGACTGTTTGGAATTTTAGTACCAGTTACTCTGAAAAAGATTAATATCGATCCTGCTATTGCATCAAGTGTTTTTGTTACAACGATTACTGACGTAATTGGTTTTGTTTCATTTTTAGGAGTAGGTGCTTATTTTTTATAATTACCTAAAAGTTATCTATTAAGCGAACATTTTGAATATAATAAGCAACAAATAATTTTGAATTTTTGATAGTTTTTGATTTTTTAAAATTATTTACATTTCTTAATTCTAAATACTCTATTTTAAAATTGAATAACTTATTTAACTCTTTTTTTTTGTCACTAATAAGTTTATTTAAATTTATCTTGTTTCTTAAATTTTTTTTAAAAAAAATTAGATTTTTTGAAAGATAACCAGCTTTAATTAATTGATTTTTTTTAAGAAGAAGATTCCTTGATGATAAAGCCAATTTTCTAGAGTCTCTTATTGTTTTACAAGAAATAATTCTTACTTTATATTTTTTTTTAAGACAATTTTTAACGAGATATAATTGTTGAAAATCTTTTTCACCCATATAAATATTTGAAGGTTTAATTAAATTTGTTAATCTATCCATTACATCTAATACACCCTCAAAATGACCTGGTCGAAATTTTGCACACAATACTTTGTTTTTTGAAGCAATTTTAATTTTTTTCACCCTATTAAAGTTATATATTTCATTTTTTTTGGGCATGTAAACATAATCGACCTTATTTTTCTTTAAAATTGACAAATCTTTTTTGTAGTTTTTTGGATATTTTTTGAAATCTTTTTGACTATTAAATTGAGTCGGATTAATAAAAATACTCACTATTGTCTTATTACATTCTTTGTTAGATTTTTTGATAAGTGATATATGTCCTTGATGTAGACTACCCATTGTTGGCACGAAACCTAAGTTTGAGACGTTATTTAATGCCTCATTTAAATCTTTATTATTTAATATAATTTTCATTTGTATAAAACATTTTAATAAGTAAAACATTTAAATGATTAAACAAGCTATTATTCCTTTAGCAGGACTGGGTACACGTTTATTGCCTTTAACAAGTGTATTTGCTAAGGAGCTATTACCTATTAATGGTAAACCTGGAATTGAGTATATTTTGGATGAATGTATTGATGCTGGAATAAAAGAAGTTGTTTTTATAATTTCAAAGAAAAAGCAAATGATTAAAAACTATTTTTATAATGATAATTTTTATAAAAAAATAATTAAAAAAAAAAAAGATCCTAGAATTTTAAAGGAATATCAAAAAATTTTAAAATATAAAAAGATGATCAAATTTGTGTATCAAAATAAACCTTTAGGAACAGGTGATGCAGTTTTAAAAACTAGAAAATATATAAAAGATAATTTTTTTTTAATGTTACTACCAGATGATTTAATTATTAGACACAATTGTTCAAAATCTTTAATAAAAGTTCATAATCGATATAAATCTTCTGTTATGGCAAGTATGAGTGTAAAAAAAAAAACTGTTTCAAGATGGGGTATATTCAAATTGAAAAAGAAGTTAGATAAAAAAAATTTTTTAGTTAGTGATGTTATTGAGAAGCCTTCTTTAAAAAATGCTCCTTCTAACAAAGCAGTTATTGGTAGATATATTCTTTCAAAAAAAATTTTTTTAAAATTATTAAAACAAAAACCAGGGAAAGGTGGCGAAATTCATATAACTGACTCAATTCAGTCTTTAATAAATGATGAAGAAAAATTTATAGCTCATAATTTTTCTGGTAAATATTTAGATTGTGGAAGCATGAATGGTTATATTAAATCAACTTTAGAAATTGCTAAATTATGAAGCTATGTATGATTGGAACTGGTTATGTTGGTCTTGTTAGTGGAGTTTGTTTTTCAGATTTAGGCAATACTGTTTATTGTGTAGATAGAGATAAAAAAAAAATTGACTCATTAAATAATGGAATAGTTCCTATCTATGAGCCTGGTTTAGAGGAAATTTTAAAAAGAAATTATAACAAAAAAAGGTTAATTTTTACGACTGATTTAAAAAAAGCAGTATTAAATTCAGATATCATATTTATTTGCGTTGGTACCCCAACCAAAAAAAATACGAATTCTGCAGATTTAAAACATGTATTTGCAGTTGCTAATGAACTCAAAAAAATTATTTCAAAATATAAAATTATTATTACTAAATCAACAGTTCCTGTAACAACAGGAGACAAAATTGAAAAAATATTAATTAAGTTAAAGAAAAAAAAATTAGTAGATATTATATCTAATCCAGAATTTTTAAGGGAGGGTGAAGCTATTAGGGACTTTGTTTATCCTGATAGAGTAATTATTGGCACTGACAGTAAGAAAGCAAATCGAATTTTAAGATCTCTATACTTACCAATCATTAAAAAAACTAGTAGATATTTTAATACATCAAGACGAGGAGCAGAAATGATTAAATATGCCTCAAATGCTTTTTTAGCGACTAAAATCTCATATATAAATGAACTTGCTAACTTATGTGAAAAGACAGGTGTTGATATCAAAGATGTATCTTTTGGGATGGGTTTAGATCAACGAATAGGAGAGAGATTTTTAAGAGCAGGGCCAGCTTATGGAGGGTCTTGCTTTCCCAAAGACACTAGGGCTTTGATTGATACTGCAAATAAATTTAAGACAAATTTATCAATAGTTCAAAGTGTTGTAAGATCAAATGAGCAACGAAAATATTTTTTAACAAGGAAAGTTGAAAAAATTTTAAATGGAAAATTAAGAAATAAGGTTATAACTTTTTTAGGTGTAACTTTTAAACCAAATACTGATGATATGAGAGAAGCATCGAGTATACCAATGATTAATTTTTTAAGTAAAGAGGGTTGTAAGATCAGATATTACGATCCATCAGGTGAGAAAGAAGATTTCAAAAAAATTAAAAATGTCCAATTTTGTAAAAATATATCCTCTGCTTGCTTAAAAAGTGACCTTGTAATAATTCATACTGAGTGGAATGATTTTAAAATATTGAATTTTAAAAAGTTAGTTAAAAAGAAAAATATAACTGTTTATGATATGAGAAATATTTATTCAAAATTAAAAATGAAAAATATGAAAATAAAATACTTTGGTATAGGTAGGTAATCTTAATTTAACTCAAAAATAGCATCAACTTCTACAGAGACACCTAATGGTAAACTATTAGTACTTATCGCAGCTCTTGTATGCATTCCATTTTCTCCAAATATAGAAGCTATCAAATCAGAGGCACCATTTAATACTTTGGGTTGGTCAATGAAATCTTCTGTTGAATTTACAAATCCAGTTAATTTAATACATGATTTAATTTTTGATAGATCATTATCACAAGCTTTTTTAACTTGAGCAATAATGCTTAAAGCACACCTTTTTGCTGCATTATAGCCTGCCTCAGTATTCAATTCTTTTCCTATCTTTCCTTTTATAAGTTGACCATTTTCATCAATTGAAATTTGACCTGATATAAATAACATTTTTCCTGAGATTTTTGTTGCCACATAATTACCAACAGGTGCTTTCGCGTCAGGAAGTGTTATATTAAGTTCTTTCAATTTATTTTCATATTTCATTTTGATTTCCTTTTTTTTGATTTCTTATTCTTATCGTATTCTTTTCTTTTTTCGATCAATATTAATGCCTCTTCCATTGTTAATTCAGTAGGGTCTTTTTCCTCAGGTATTGTCGCATTAAGAGATTTATATTTCACATAAGGTCCATATTGACCTTTCATAATTCTTACAGGTTTTTTGTCTTCAGGGTGTTCTCCTAAGTCTTTGATCATGGAAGATGACATTCTTCCAGGTTTTGCTTCAGCAATAAGTGTAATAGCCCTATTTAACCCAATTGAAAAAATTTCTTCAATATTTTCTATTCGTGCTGATTTATTTTCACACTTTAAATAAGGACCAAATCTTCCAGTATTTAATGTAATTTCTTTTTGATTGTCAGGATTTATCCCCAAAGATTTTGGAAGTGAGCATAAAAACTGAGCTTTTTCTAAATCAATATTTTTTAATTCTAAACCTTTTGGTATTGATACATTTTTTAAAAGTTCATTAACATTAGGTTTAAGTTTTTTAGTTTTCTTTTTTTTCTTAGTAGCTTTTTCGATTTCAACATCTTCTAAGATTTTTTCGTATTGAAGATAAGGACCAAATCTTCCGTTTTTGAGATAAATATCATTACCATTTTCATGCTTTCCGATGAATTTTGGTTCAGCTAATTGAGATTGGGCAGCAGCCTTAGCTTTTGATAAAGGTCTTGTAAATTTACATTCAGGGTAATTTGAACAACCAATAAACGCTCCACCTCTAAAGCTATTTTTTAAACTCAAAGTACCCTCGTTAGGAAATTTACAACTTTCATTGTAAAGTTTACAACTTCTATCCACTTTACCTTCTTTGTTTTTATTAAATACAAGATCTCCCAAACTATCATTAAGTAGGTCTAAAACCTCTCTAGTTCTTATCTCCTTCACCTCAGTGACATTATTATTAAAATCTTTCCAGAAAAGTTCTAAAACTTTAATCCAACTCTCTTTTCCACTAGTTATTTCATCCAGCTGATCTTCTAATCCTGCAGTAAAGTTATAATCGACATATTTGGCAAATAACTTTTCTAAAAAAGCTGAAATTAATTTACCCCTATCAGTTGGAAAAAATCTTTTATTTAGTATTTCTGCGTAACCTCTATTAGCAATTGTAGATATGATGCTAGCATAGGTAGATGGTCTACCAATGCCTAATTCCTCTAATTTTTTTACTAAACTTGCCTCTGAATATCTTGGCGGAGGTTGAGTGAAATGCTGCTCATCTAATAATGCTTCAATATTAACAAGCCCTTTAGACATAGACGGTAAAATATTTTCATCTTCATCTTTGCTAGGATTTTTGTAGATTTTTAAAAAACCATCAAATTTGAGAACTGAACCACTAGCTTTACATACAGTATCATTACTATCTGAAGTAATAGTAATAGTATTTCTATCAAATTTAGCAGATTCCATTTGAGAGGATAAAGATCTACTCCAAATTAAATCATAAAGCTTATTTTGATCTGGGCTTAGATATTTTTTAATACTCTGAGGAGTTCTTATAATATCAGTTGGCCTTATAGCCTCGTGTGCTTCCTGAGCATTTTTTGCTTTTTTTCCAGAATAATTCAAAGCTGCCTCCGGCAAATACTCATTACCTATTTCTTTTTTAATGTAATCTCTAAAAGCTGATATAGCGTCCTTAGATAGATTAGTTCCATCGGTTCTCATGTAAGTAATCAATCCTATAGTTTCTCCCTCAATTTCTACACCTTGATAAAGTTTTTGTGCAATTTGCATTGTTCTTGATGCACCAAAACCCAATCTACTTGACGCGGTTTGTTGTAGAGTAGATGTAGTAAATGGCCCGGATGGATTTCGATTAACAACTTTGCTTGAAATATCTGTAATACTAAATTTTTTTTTATTTACACTCTCTATAGCTTTGTTTATTTCTTCTTTATTTCTGAATGAAAATTTTTCAATTTTATTATGATCTAATTGACTAATACTTGCAGTAATTTTTTGATTATCTTGATCTATAAAGTTTATACTTAAAGTCCAAAACTCTTCTGGTTTAAACGACTCAATTTCATGTTCTCTTTCAGTGATTAATTTTAATGCCACAGACTGAACTCTGCCAGCAGATTTCGAACCAGGTAATTTAGTCCAAAGTATTGGTGAAATATTAAATCCAACTAAATAATCTAAAGCTCTTCTAGCCATATAAGCATCAACTAAAAGTGGTTCAATTTGTCTTGGGTTTTCTATTCCATGAATTACAGCTTTTTTGGTTATTTCATTAAAGACAACTCGTTCAATCTCTTTATCTTTTAAAAGTTTTTTCTCACCTAAATATTCTTTTACGTGCCAGGCAATTGCCTCACCTTCACGATCAGGGTCAGTAGCCAATATAATCTTAGAGGAATCTTTTGCAGCATCTGTTATTTCTTTGAGATATTTTTTTGAAAAACTATCAACTTCCCATTCCATTTTAAAATCTTGATCTGGATCAACAGAACCATTTTTAGAAGGCAAGTCTCTAATATGACCATAACTTGCTAAAACTTTATAATCATCACCCAAATATTTATTTATCGTTTTAGCTTTAGCTGGACTTTCTACAATGACCAAATTCATAAACTACAAACTACTCAAAAGACTTAGATAGTCAATTTAATAAATTTTTGTCTTTGTTTCCTCTTTGTTTTTCAATCTTTTAATATTTTGTCTATGTGTAAAAAATATCAAAACAAACATAATTGTAAAAAAAATTACCTGATCAAATTGAGCTAAAATTAATAAATAAATTGGTATTGAAGCTGCACCCACCAAAGACGACAGAGATGAATATTTAGAAATAAAAAAAGTTACAAACCAAGAAATAGTAAAGATAATTCCAAAATAAACATTTAAAGCAAATAAAATTCCTAGGTATGTAGCAACACCTTTTCCACCTTTAAACTTTAACCAAATTGGAAATACATGACCCAAAAAAGCACAAAGAGAAGCAATATATAAAAAATCTTGGTAAAAAATTTTTACATAAATCACTGGCACTACAGCTTTTAAGATATCTAAAACTAGAGTTGAATAACCAATGCTTTTATTTCCTGTTCTTAAAGCATTAGTTGCTCCAATATTCCCTGATCCGATTTCTCTAATATCTTTTTTTAAAAAAATCTTTGTTAATATAAAACCAAATGGTATGGAGCCCATCAGGTAAGAAATCATACCTATCAAAAAAATATCCATATTATAGCTTAAATAATTCTTTACCTTTTACAAATGTATTTAAAACTTTACCTTGCAGTTTTTTATCTTCAATTGAGGTGTTTTTTGACTTTGAAATTAAATTTTCTTTTTTTACAATCCATGGTTTATCTAGATCGACGATACATAAATCTGCATCATTCCCAATTGAAAGATTTCCCTTATCTATTTTAAGTATTTTTGCAGGGTTAGATGTAAGAGCTTTTATTATGGTCTCTAATTTTAAAGAACCATTATGGTAAAGTTCTAAACTTAAAGATAACAATGTCTCTATACCTGAGGCACCAGTGGCTGCTTGAGAAAAAGTTAGTCTTTTAGATTCTTCATCTTCAGGTTTGTGGTCAGAAACAATAACATCAATTAATCCATCCTTTATTCCTTGAACTAAAGCCACCCTATCTTCTTCTCTTCTTAGAGGTGGAGATAATTTTAAAAAAGTTCTGAAGTCTCCTATATCATTTTCATTTAATGATAGATTGTTAATAGAGACACCTGAGGTAAATTTTACTATTTCTTTTCTATGTTTGATTACTTCAATAGATTTTTGAGAAGATAGTTGTGATATATGATATCTACATTTTACTTTTTCCAATAAAGTTAAATCTCTTTCTATCAAAATTCTCTCAGCAATTTCTGGTATACCAGATAATCCAAGTTTTGAGGCAATAATACCTGAATTGATCATGCCATTTTTTGCAAGTTCATAATCTTCAGCATGTTGCATTATTAAACACCCAAGATCTTTTGCAGAATTCATTATTCTTGACATTAATCTTGGATTTTGAATTGTTTTAATACCATCTGTAAAAGCAATTATTCCTTTTTTTTGTAATAGACCAAATTCTATCATATTAGTGCCTTCAATATTTTTAGTCAGTGAAGCACAAGGAAAGATGTTTATTTTAGATTTATCTCTTCCTCTTCTTTTTAGAAAATCAACAATTGATACATTGTCTATAATAGGATCAGTATTTGGCATTGTAACAACCGATGTTACGCCACCGGCCAAAGCTGCATTGCTAAGAGTTCTAAAATTTTCCTTATATTCATAACCAGGTTCCCCAACAAAAACTCGCATATCAACAAGTCCTGGAAATATATATTTTCCTTTTAAATCGATTGGCTTTTCTCTTGTGGGAAGATTATTAGTATTAACTTTTTTTCCAATTGCTTCAATTTTACCGTCTTCTCCAATAATCAATCCACCATTTTCATTAATAGAATTGTGAGGATCTAATATATTGGCATTTATAAAGTATTGTTTTTTCATTTAAGTACAAAATATTTTTAAACAAGCCATTCGCACTGCTACACCAAGCTCAACCTGTTCTTTAATTACGCTTTTATTAATATCATCAGCTAACATTGTATCAATTTCAATTCCTCTATTCATAGGTCCAGGGTGCATTATTAATGCATCCGGTTTTGCATATTCTAATTTATCAGGAGTTAGGCCATAATACTCATAATACTCTCTATTTGAAGAAAGATAAGAACTTGTCATTCTTTCACTTTGTAATCTTAACATCATAACGATGTCACAATCTTTCAAACCTTTTTTCATATCAGTAAAAGTGTTTACACCAAACTTATCAATTTCTTTTGGCATCAAATTTGTTGGAGCAATTATATTTACTTCAGCACCCAACATATTAAGTAGATAGATATTGGATCTTGCTACACGTGAATGAAGTATGTCACCACAAATTGCAATTTTAAGCCCTTCAATTTTTTCTTTACGGTTTATAATTGTTAAAGCATCTAATAAAGCTTGAGTAGGGTGTTCTCTTCTTCCATCTCCAGCATTTAAAACTGCACAATTAACTTTTTGAGAAAGTAAATTACATGCACCAGAGTCTTGATGTCTTATAACAATAATATCTGGATGCATTGCATTTAGGGTCATAGCTGTATCAATTAATGTTTCACCTTTTTTGATTGCTGAATTACTTATATTCATAGACATAACATCAGCACCAAGCCTTTTTCCTGCTAATTCAAATGAACTTTGTGTTCTTGTGGATGGTTCAAAAAATAAGTTAATCTGAGTTTTTCCTCTAAGAGCATCTATTTTCTTATTCTTACTCTGATTAACTTTTATAAATGAAAGAGATTCATCTAAAATTAAATTGACGTCATTTATTGATAAATCTTGAATACCTAACAAATGTTTTTGAGAAATTTTAATAGCTTTATTTGATTTAATTGCCATTAAAACCAACTCTATAACTATAAAGCTCTATAATAGCAAGTATTAATTATTAAGAAAATCTAATGCACCTTGTAATATGAATGCTGCAGCATTTTCATCAATCTTTTTTTCTCTTTTACTGACATTAACATCTAATTGGCTTGATAGATTAAATGCTCCAACAGTGGACAATCGTTCATCCCATAAGCATATTGGTAAATCTATACTTCTTGATATATTGTCAGAGATATCTTTTGCAGACTGAGCTGAACTTCCGGATGATCCATCCATGTTAAGTGGATTTCCTACAATAATACCCTTTATATTATTGTCTTTAATTATATTTTGAAGCTCATTTATTAGATCTTTAGAGGAGCTTCTTTCTATAGTTTTAAATGGTGTAGCAATTAATTGTTTTTCGTCGCATATGGACACACCAATTCTTTTAGAGCCAAGGTCTAAACCTATTAATCTACACCTATCTAACTGTTTTTTTTTGAATTCCTCTAAGGTGATCATATTGTATATTTTAAACTTAAGTGATAGTTTGCGAAATATCTAAATAGCATATGAGCATAGATCTTAAAACAATAAAGCATATATCAAAATTATCAAGAATATCAGTTGATGAAGAAAAAGCTGATAAATTAGCTGGTGATTTAAATTCAATTTTTAATTTTATTGAAAAATTAAATCAATTAAAAACTGATAATATTGAGCCACTCACATCAGTGGTTGAAACTACACTCAAACTAAGAACAGATGAGGTAAAAAGCAAAGATCTTCGTGAGCAAGTAATTAAAAATTCACCCCAGGATAACGAAGATTATTTTGTTGTACCAAAGGTGATTGAATAATGACTGATATTACAAAACAATCCCTTTCAGAATTGGTTAAAAATATTAAAAATAAAAAACTCTCTTCGAAAGAGGTTACTAAGGCTTATATTGATAGATCTGAAAAATCAAAAGAATTAAATACATATATAACAGAGAATTATTCGTCTGCTTTAGAAATGGCTGAAAAATTTGATCAAAAACCAAATTTAGATTTAAAATTACCCGGTATTCCTATGGCCGTTAAAGATTTATTTTGTACCAATAACATTCGTACTACTGCTGGAAGTAAAATTTTAAATAATTTTATTCCAACTTACGAGTCTACAGTCACTCAAAATATTTGGAATGAGGGAGCTATCCTTCTTGGAAAATTAAACTGTGATGAATTTGCAATGGGATCATCGAATGAAACAAGTTTTTTTGGTAATGTTCAAAATCCAATCGATAAGAATCTAGTTCCAGGAGGCTCTTCAGGAGGTTCGGCTGCTGCTGTCGCTGGACAACTCACACCAATAACTATTGGTACAGATACTGGTGGATCTATTAGACAACCAGCTTCATTTACTGGAACAGTTGGTTTAAAACCAACTTATGGAAGTTGCTCAAGATATGGCATTGTTGCTTTTGCTTCATCTTTAGATCAAGCCGGTCCTATGGCTCAAAGCGTAAGAGATTGTGCTTTACTTCAAGAGGTTATTAGTAGTTATGATCCAAAAGACTCGACATCCATTGACTTTAAAAGAAATGAATACAGTAAAGAATTAACAAATAATATTAAGGGTAAAAAAATTGGTATTCCAAAAGAGTATAGAATTGATGGCATGCCAAAAGAAATAGAAGATCTTTGGCAAAAAGGTATTCAGTATGTTAAAGACTGTGGTGCAGAGATAGTTGATATATCGCTACCACACACGAGTTACGCTTTACCAGCTTATTACATTGTAGCTCCTGCTGAAGCATCTTCAAATCTAGCTAGATATGATGGAGTTAAATATGGATTTAGAGCCAAAGGTGAAAATTTAATTGATATGTATGAAAAAACTAGATCCGAAGGTTTTGGAACTGAAGTCCAAAGAAGAATTATGATTGGAACTTACGTTTTATCATCTGGCTATTATGATGCTTATTATCTTAAAGCTCAAAAAGTAAGGAAACTTATTAAAAATGATTTTGATGAGGCATATAAAAAAGTTGATGCAATTTTAACTCCTTCTACACCTAGTTCAGCTTTTAAGATAGGTGAAAAAACAGACGATCCAGTTTCAATGTATCTCAATGACATATTTACAGTTCCTGTTAATTTAGCTGGACTACCTGGTATTTCAATTCCTGCAGGACATGACACAAATGGTTATCCTTTAGGATTACAAATAATTGGAAAAGCTTTCGATGAACAAAATGTATTGAACATAGCTTATGCCATAGAAGAAAAGATAAATTTTAAAAATAAAATTACTGATTGGTGGATTAAGTGAGTAAAAATAATTCAGAATATTTAATTAATCGTAAAGACAATCAATATGAAGTTGTAATCGGTTTAGAAGTTCATGCACAAGTATTGTCTGAGTCAAAATTATTTTCTACATCCTCAACTAAATTTGGAGCAGAACCTAATACACAGGTTAGTTTAGTTGATGCTGCATTTCCAGGCATGCTCCCAGTAATAAATGAGTTTTGTGTTAAACAAGCAATTAAAACTGGTATTGGTCTTAATGCAAAGATTAATAAACGCTCAGTATTTGATAGAAAAAATTATTTTTACGCAGATTTACCCCAAGGATATCAAATTTCACAATTTAAAGATCCCATAGTAGGTGAGGGTAAAGTTATTTTAGATATGCCAAATGGCCAGAAGGAAGTCGGGATAGAAAGATTACATTTAGAACAAGATGCAGGAAAAAGCATTCATGATCTTGATCCACAAAATACATTTGTTGATTTAAATAGATCAGGAGTTGCTTTAATGGAGATAGTGAGCAAGCCTGACCTTAGATCACCAGACGAAGTTAATTCTTACATCAAAAAACTACGATCAATAATGAGATATCTAGGAACTTGTGATGGTAATATGCAAGAAGGGTCTTTAAGAGCTGATGTAAATGTTTCTGTCAGACCCAAAGGCTCAAAAGAATTTGGTACTCGATGTGAAATTAAAAACGTCAATTCAATTAAATTTATGCAGATGGCAATAGAATATGAGGCTAATAGACAAGTGGATTTGATCGAAGAGGGTAAAATTATTGATCAAGAGACAAGACTTTTTGATACAAAAAAAAATGAAACAAGATCAATGAGATCAAAAGAAGATGCTCACGACTATAGATATTTCCCAGACCCAGATTTACTACCTTTAGAAGTTTCAGAAAAATTTATTGAAGAACTAAAAAATGATATTCCAGAATTACCAGATGATAAAAAGAAAAGATTTATTGATGAATTTAAATTGTCATCATATGAAGCAAATATTTTAGTTTCTGATATTGATATCGCAAAATATTTTGAAGAAGTTGTGGCCAAAATGGGAAAGAACAAAGATATAAAGCTAGCAGTTAATTGGATCACAGGTGAATTATTTGCCGTTTTAAATAGTAAAAATTTAGAGATTTCTCAAAGCCCGGTAAGTGCTAAGAATTTTGCTATATTAATAAATTTAATTAAGAATGGAACTATTTCAGGAAAAATAGCAAAAACTGTTTTTGAGTTAATGATTAAAGGAGATAAAGATCCACAAAAGATTGTTGAAGAAAAAGGATTAAAACAACAAAGCGATCCTAAAGCTTTAGAAGCTTTAATAGATAAAATAATCAATGATAATAGAGAAAAAGCTGTTGAATATAAACAAGGTAAAGAAAAATTATTTGGTTTTTTTGTTGGTCAAGCCATGAAAGCATCAGGTGGTAAAGCTAATCCTCAATTAATTAACGAGATCTTAAAGAAAAAATTGTAGGGTTATGGGCTCAGACCTTAACATCACTAAACAGTTACAAGATTATATCTTAAAACATGGTTTAAAACTACATCCTATCCAGAAAGAAATAATAAATTATAATTTAAAATTAGGAGATATTAAAAGAATGCAAATATCTATCTCACAATGTCAATTTCTTCATTTAATTATCAAAATATCCAAGATTAGAAAGATATTAGAGATTGGAACTTTTACAGGTTTAAGTACATTATCTATGGCAATGGCGTTACCAGAAGAGGGGGAAATAATTGCTTTAGATAAAGACCTAAAAACAAATAAAATTGCTGTTGATTTCTTTAAAAAAGCTAATCAACACCACAAGATTAAAACAATCATAAAACCAGCTTTAGAAAGTCTTATTAAAATAAGAAATAAAAAATTTGATTTAGTTTTTATTGATGCTGATAAAATGAATTATAAAAAGTATTATCAAATTTCTTTAGACTTATTAGATAATGGAGGTCTAATTATAATTGATAATGTTTTATGGCACGGTGAAGTAGTTGATAAAAATATTAGTGATAAATATACAAAAAATATAAGAGAATTTAATGATTTTATCTCTAAAGATAAGAGAGTTGAAAAAGTAATTATCCCTTTTGGTGATGGAATGACTGTTTGTAGGAAGATTTAATGTTTACAATATTTGGTTTCTATAAATTTCAAAAATTCAGATATCTTAAAAAGTATAAGAAAATACTAAATGATCTTTTGGATAAGAATAATATAAGAGGCACTATTATTATTTCAAAAGAGGGCTTAAATGGATCTTTGTCTGGAAAAAATATAGATTTGAATAACTTAATCAAAAAAATAAAGATTTTATTAAATATTAAAAAATTTGACAGTACCAATAAATCAAGAAGTAAATTTCAACCATTTTATAAACCCAAAATAAAGATTAAAAATGAAGTTGTGCCTATGAATTTAAGTATAAAAAAAAGAATTAAAAAGTCTGACAGTCATGTAGATCCAAAAAGATGGAACAAATTAATCAAAAATAAAGAAACATTTTTGATTGATGCAAGAAAACCTTTTGAACATAAAGTAGGAACATTTAGAAGGTCATTAAATCCTGAAGTGAAAAACTTTAGAGATTTTCCAAAATATTTAACTAAATTAAAAAAAAATCAACCAATAGCAATGTTTTGCACAGGTGGCATCAGATGTGAAAAAGCCTCTGTATATTTGGAAAAAAGGGGCTTTAAAAATATTTACCAATTAAAAGGTGGAATATTGAATTACTTACAGAAGATTAATCGAAAAAAAAGTTTATGGAAGGGTGAATGTTTTGTGTTTGATAATAGAGTTAGTTTAAAACATGGTTTAGTTCAAGGTACATATTCTGTTTGTAGTGGATGTAGAGAGGCAATTTCTATTAAAGATAAAAGATCTAAATTGTACGAGGAGGGTGTTTCATGTCCAAATTGTTATTATAAACTCTCAAAAGATCAAAAATCTCGTTTTAGAATGAGACAAAGTCAGATATACAAAGCGAAGCAATCAGGAAAAAAACATATTTTTCAAAAAGAATTTAAGTAAGGATAATTTTGTCTAAGTCAATTAAGTTAACTAAAGATCCAATTTGGACGTTGCTTAGAAAAGTAACAATTCCTGCTAGTGTAGGATCATTGTTTCAAACATTTTATAATTTAGTAGATACGTGGTTTGCAGGAAAAATTTCTGCTGAAGCTATTGGAGCAATAGCTAAATCTTTTCCAATTTATTTCACAATAATAGCAGTTGGTGTTGGAATTGGCGCAGCTACGAATGCTATGATTGGTAACTCAATAGGGGAAAAAAAAGAGAGAGTTGCCTCTTTATACATAGCGCAATCCTTAATTTTCTCTTTAGTGGTTTCTATTTTGGTCACAACATTTGGGTTAAATGCTTCAAATTTTCTTTTAGGAGTTATGGGATCTGATGCTGAAGGCATAGCATTAACTAGAAAATATCTAGATATAATTTTTTACGGAACTTTTATCGTGCTAATTCAAATTTCTTTAAACGGAACTTTAAATGCACAAGGTGATACAAAAAGTTATAGAAACGTTTTAATATTTAGTTTTTTCTTAAACATTTTTTTAAATCCTTTATTTATTTGGGGATATGGTTTTATACCAGGTTTTGGAATTGCTGGTTTAGCAATCGCAACTGTTATTTCCCAACTTATTGGAACATTTTATTTAGCATACAAAGTTAATAATTGTAAAATTAGAGAATATTTAAAGATAGAATGTTTTATTCCAAAGTTTGAGTTTCTAAAATCATTAACTAATCAGGCAGTGCCAGTAATGTTCAGTATGCTATTTATTGGGGTAGGAATTTTCAATATATTATATTTTATAGGTAAATTTGGTGATTTGGCTACAGCAGGTTATGGTGCAGCTCTAAGAATAGAACAAGTATTTTTATTACCAGTAATAGGTTTAAACACAGCAGTTCTCTCAATAGGAGGTCAAAACTTTGGAGCTAAAGCTTACGACAGGATAAGAGAACTTTATACTAAAGCTTTGTTTTTTGGAGTTTCATTTATGGTTGTAGCGGGGATAATAATATTTTTCGGAGCAGAGTTTTTTGTATCTTTATTTACTGACAATCAAGAAGCTATTAAACATGGCACAATTTATTTAAAAGTAGCAGCTTTTATAGGACCTATTTATCCATCATTCTTCATAACTACAGCAGTATTTCAAGCAATTAAAAAACCTCTTTATAGTCTTTATCTTAGCATATTAAGATTGACTGCATTTCCTTTTTTAAGTTTATGGTATGTAATAAATATTAGAGGAGGCGATTATGAAGATATTTTCTACACAATCTTGGTCACTAATTGGGTAATGGGAATTGCTCTTTTAATTTTTATTGGTTATTTCTTAAATAATGTTTTTAAACAAAATAAAACCCTTTTTAGTTATTAGCATCTGTGTATTAGCCCTCTCTTTGACTAATATTAATGTACAATCTCAAGAAGTTAAATTGATTTCAGGAATTGCTAAAGTTGTTGATGGTGACACAATCAAAATTGAAAATAAAAAAATTAGACTTTTTGGTATTGATGCACCTGAAAAAAAACAAAAATGTAGAAAGCCTTGGTTGACAATATCTTTTTTGACTTTTAATAAAGATTACCCATGTGGAGAAATATCAACTTTAAAGTTGAAAAATAAAATTAATAATAAATTTATAACATGTAAATCAACAAATATAGATAGATATAAAAGATTTATCGCAGAATGTTTTAAAAATAAGACCAATATAAATAGATGGATGGTTAGAAATGGATACGCGGTAGCATATAAGAAATATTCAAGAAAATATTTAACTTTCGAAAATCTTGCTAAAGATGATAAATTAGGTATATGGATTGGATCATTTCAGATGCCTTGGGAGTGGAGAAGGGAAAATTAATTGATTAATCTTTTTTTAATTTTTTTTCTAATTTTCTTACAAAGTAGGAAACAACTAAAATTAAAATTAAATATTCAAGAATAAGGAATGTATAGATTTCCAAAGGTCTGTACGTAGTAACAACTAGTTCATTTGCTTTTCTAGTTAAATCTCCAATTCCAATGATAGATACTAATGAAGACATCTTTAAGACATATACAAATTGATTACCAATAGCTGGTAAAATATTTTTTATAGCTTGCGGTAAAATAACTAATCTTAACTTTCTAAAAAAATTTAAACCAAGTGAACTTCCAGCTTCCCATTGTGATTTTTTTATTGAATTAATACCTGCTCTAAAAATTTCAGCCTGAAACGCACTTTCACTTATTGACAAAGCAATTATTCCTGAAACAAATGGACTAAAGCTTATACCAGTCATTATGGGTAAACCATAATAAATCCATAGGATTAAAACTAAAAGAGGAATTGCTCTAACTATTTCAACATACCCAATATTTAGATAAGTAAAGATTTTTTTTTTGGCTAATGAGGGAATAGCCACAATAAAACCTATGATCATTGAGATAACTATCGAGACGGTTGAAATATAAATTGTCGTAGTTAAACCACTAAGTAAAAATTTTAGATTTGTTAATCCTTCAATATTATTTGGAGATAAAATTAACCAATTAAGTTCATTTTTACCACAGGAGGTTAAAGGTAATATCAAAAGTAAAAAAAATAATTTTTTCACCCTCTGATTTATAAAGAATTAAAAATTAATTACTAATTGATTATAAGCTTTTTAAATTGTATTTTGCTAACAACTTAGTAAAGAAACCCGATGATTTTTTCTTTTTTATCCAGTCATTAATGTAGCTATTCCATTTTTCATCACCTTTAGGAACCATCATCGCTAAAAAAGCAGGATTTTTTTCTCCATCAGGTACTATTGCTAATTGTGGGTATTTGATTACTAATTTATTTGCTTCAGTTGAACTTGTAATATTTCCATCTGCTCTACCAGCTAAAACTTCTTGAAAGTCTCTTGCAGGAGCTTCAACTGAATTTAGTTTAGATTTAGGAAAAAATTCTTTAGCCTTTTCTTCCTGTGATGTTCCAAGAGTAGTAGCTATTGTAACATTTGAGTTGTTAAGAGAATCCCATGTCGAAAATTTTTTCAAATTCTTTTTTAGTACTAGTGGAACAGTTCCATATTTATAATAAGTATCAGTAAAACCAGCTACTTCAGCTCTTTTTGGTGTTTTGGTTACACTGGTTGAAATATCATATCTTGCTGACGTTATACCTGAAACAATAGTTTTCCATTCTGCAGGGACAAACTCAATTTTAACACCCATGTCCTTAGCCAGTTCATTCATTACATCAATGTCAAATCCTTTATATTTATTGGTTGCTGGATCTTTTATTGTCATTGGATCCCAGTCTCCAGTTGTTCCAACTTTTAATACACCTGATGTTAGAATTTTATCTAGGTTAGATGCAGCATTTGAGGAAAAGGGTAAAATAGCTAATATCGCTAATATAAATAATTTTTTCATAATTTAAACTTAACTGATTTAAAATAATTTGTGACTATAATCTTGACGCAGCGTCGTTCATCCATGAAAATAAATGTTGTGAAAAAGAACGTCTAACAAATAAATTTGCGACATTTTTATCAAGATTATGTACAATTATATCGATTTTATTAAGAATTGTCTGAGTAACAGCACCCTTTTTATTTTGAAAATCATTAAAATTAAATGGTGACCCAGTTTGGAATAATTCATAAATTTTGTTTCCTTTCAGTTCAATCATAACAAATTGATCTGTAACATCCGTAATTGCACCAAGATTTTTTATTGAAATTTTATTACTTAAAAGTTCTTTAATTTCATAATGATTCGAATCTTCTCTAACTGTTTCATTAGAAAAAAGCATCCATTCATCAGGACTTAACCATAGCGCCGTTAATTTATCACTTTGAGTAGAGGTATTTGACTCTGTTGGTAAAAGAATATTTAAAGATTTACCAACAGCCGAAATAAACTCTCTTTTTTTACCTCTTATAATTAATTTCATAATTGGTTTAATTTCTTCCATTTGGAGATCTTGGAATATCTTTTTCCCCTTTAGTGCTTGATTATAGCTAAGCATTTAATTTTTTATTCTCCTTATCTAAAAAAACAGGATCAGATACTGTTACATTGATATTCTTTTTTTCCATCGGGATTGTTAATTTTTGACCCATCATATTTTTTCCTCCTTTTACAACTCCAAGTGCTATAGATTTTCTAAGATTTGGACTAAAATAACTTGACGTAACATGTCCCAGCATCTCTATTGGAGACTTTTTAATATCACCAACAATTTGTGCTCCTTCCTCTAATACTTCATCAGGATTATCTGTTAATAATCCTACTAATTGTTTTCTATCTTCTCTAATAGTGTCTGATCTATATAACGATCTTTTTCCAATAAAATCATATTTCTTTTTACTTACAATCCAATCCATTTGTAGATCAATTGGTGTCATGGTTGCATCAGTATCTTGACCAACAATTATGAAACCTTTTTCCGCTCGAAGTAAGTGCATTGTTTCAGTTCCATAAGGTGTGATATTAAATTCTTTTCCAGCTTCCATACATTTTTCCCAAACAGATTTTCCATAATTAGCCTGAACATTAATTTCATAACTGAGTTCACCTGTAAAACTTATCCTCATAATTCGACAACTAATTTTTCCAATCTTTACATTTTTAAAAGACATATGAGGAAAACTTTCATCTGAAAAATCTACATCTGTAATAATTTTTGAAATAATTTTTTTAGAGTTTGAACCACAAACACTAATTGTTGCATAATGATCTGTAACCGATGTTAAATAAACATCTAATTCAGGCCATTCTGTTTGAAGGTAATCTTCTAGTTTACTCATAACATTAGCTGCTCCACCGGTTGTTGTAGTCATTATGTAATGATTTTCACCTAAACGAGTTGTAACGCCATCGTCGTAAACCATCCCATCTTCATTAAGCATTAGGCCGTATTTACATTTTCCTATAGCTAATTTGGACCAAGCATTTGTGTAAACACGATTCAAAAATTCAGAAGCATCTGTACCTTGAATATCAATTTTACCTAAGGTAGATGCATCTAAAATACCAGCACTTGCTCTCGCAGCCTTACTTTCTCTTTGAACAGCTTGATGCATATCTTCAGTATTTCTAGGATAATACCAAGCCCTCTTCCATTGACCTACATTTTCAAACTCAGCATTATTATCTATATGCCAATCATGCAAAGGTGTTTTCCTTATAACATCAAAATATTCTCCCACATTACGACCAACAATTGTTCCAAAAGTTAAAGGTGTATATGGCGGTCTAAAAGTCGTCGTACCAAGCTCACCCATTTTTGTGCCAGTAGTTTCCGAGATTATTCCTAACGCATGCATATTTCCAAGTTTTCCTTGATCAGTTCCCATACCAGTTGTCGTATATCTTTTTACATGTTCAATAGATCTAAAACCTTCTCTTAAGGCTAATTTTATATCTTTAGAAGTCGCATCATTTTGATAGTCAACAAAAGATTTTGTCTTTCCTAAAACTTTATTTGATGGCAATAACCAAATATTTCGCTTAAATTTATTTGCTTCAGATAAAACTTCTAAATTATCGTAATCACTACTTTTAACATTTAAAAACTTTATTAAAGATTCTGGTGTAGTTCTTAAAATTTCATCTAAAGTTAGATTACCATTACATGCACCAATACTTAATTGATCTGATGGATAAGTATTAGGTATAAAAACTTGATCTTCTTCTCTAAATCTTAATTTTCCACCAGATTGAGTAAATAAATGAACAGCAGGTGTCCATCCACCAGATATACCCAAACAATCACAAGATAAATTTATTTTAGAACCTACAACTTTTTGTCCATCCTTAGAGAGTTGCATTATAGAAATTTTATTAATTCTCTTATAACCAGATGTATCTATTATTGTATAACCTTTAAAAATCTTAATATTGTTTTTTTCTACTTCGTAAATTAATTTAGAGTTAATTTCTTCTCTATTGTCAATAATTGCTTCGATATTAATTCCCTTTTCAATTAGACTAATAGCTGTTTCATAGGCACTATCATTATTTGTAAAAAGAATATTTTTCTCTCCACAAGCAATACCAAAATAGTCAGCATATTTTTTAATTGCTGAAGACAGCAAAATTCCTGGACGATCGTTATTATCAAATATCATAGGCCTTTCTATCGATCCAGTAGCTGTAATTACCTTTTTCGCCCTTATTTTAAGTAGTCTGTGTCTTGTTTTATTTTTTCTCTGTTCTATAGGTAAATGATCGGTAAGATTTTGACGAGCTAATAAAAAGTTATAACCATGATAAGCTACAACAGTTGTCCTTGTTTTAATCTCTAAATTTTCTAATTTCTTAATTTCGTTTATTTCCTTTTCTACCCAAGAACCCGAATTTTGATTATTAATTTTAAAATGATCTGAATTTTGATAAATAGTTGAACCTCCAAGATTTGGTTTTTCATCAACTAAAAGTGTTTTTAAATTATTTTTAGCAGCTATTTTAGCAGCCATAATTCCAGAAATACCAGCTCCTATCACTAGAACATCACAATGAATATACTTGTGCTCATAAATATCAGGATCTGGTTTAGTAGGTGACTTACCTAGCCCAGCAGATTTTCTAATAAAATACTCATATTTCTCCCAAAAACTTGCAGGCCACATAAAAGTTTTATAGTAAAATCCAGCGGGTAGTAAGGGAGATAAAAAATTGTTTATTCCACCAACATCAAAATTTACACTTGGCCAACAGTTTTGACTTGATGCCTCTAAACCTTCATAAATCTCAACCTCAGTAGCTCTTACATTAGGCTCAGTTCTAGATGAATTATCATGTAGTTGAACAATAGCATTTGGCTCTTCAGAACCAGCAGTCATTATACCTCGTGGTCTGTGGTATTTAAAACTCCTACCAACTAAATGGATATCGTTAGCCAAAAGAGCCGAAGCTAATGTGTCTCCTTTAAAACCGTAATAAGTTGATCCGTTAAATTTGAAAGAGATTCTATAAGTTTCATCAATTGCTTTTCCAGTTTTTACTCTCAAGTTTTTTGTCATAAATTATTTGATAGGTGGTTTTTCACCCATTTTATAAACTGCTTTAATTTCATCATTTGAAGTATCACGAACTAGATTAAACCATTTTCGACATCCATGCGCATGATTCCACCTTTCAAATTGGATACCTTTAATATTTTTTCGCATAAATAGATATTCTGCCCATTGATCATCACTTAATTCTGTAGGTTGTTTAGGCCTAATTATGTGAGCTTCACCACCAGCCTTAAATTCACTTTGTTCACGTTCTCCACAAAAAGGACAATTAATTATAAACATTAGTGTGCCACAGCTGCTGCACCATGTTCATCTACAAGGTCGCCACTTACAAATCTATTAATATTAAATGCAGCGTTAAGTTTGTGGGGCTCATTATTTGCTATAGTATGAGCAAATAAATCTCCTGAACCTGGAGTTGCTTTAAATCCACCAGTTCCCCAACCACAATTAAAATATAAACCTTTAATAGAAGTCTTGCTTATAATTGGACTAGCATCAGGACAAATGTCTACTATACCTCCCCATTGTCTTAGCATCCTCATTCGACTAAATATAGGGTATAATTCAAGTATTGCATTTAGAGTACCTTCAACGATGTCATGGCTTCCTTTCTGTGAGTAAGAAATATAATCATCTGTTCCTGCTCCGATTACCAATTCACCTTTATCTGATTGACTTACATATGCGTGTACAGCGTTAGACATTACCACTGTATCAATAATTGGTTTTACAGGTTCAGATACCAATGCTTGTAAAGGTTTACTTTCTAAAGGTAATTTTAAACCAGCCATATTAGCTATTACACTTGAATGACCAGCTGCAACAACACCAATTTTATTTGTTTTTATAAAACCTTTTGTAGTTTCAATACCCTCAACACTATCACCATTTCTTTTAACACCTTTAACTTCACAATTTTGAATTATATCAACTCCCATTTCATCAGCACCTCTAGCATATCCCCAAGCAACAGCATCATGTCTAGCTGTTCCAGCTCTCTTTTGCAAAGTACCACCTAAAACTGGGTAACGAATTTTTGGTGATGTATTTATAATTGGACAAAATTTTTTAACTTCCTCTGTATTAAGATAAACAGCGTCAATACCATTTAACCTATTAGCATGAGTTCTTCTTTTTAAATCTCTTACATCTTGAAGATTATGCGCAAGGTTCATAACACCTCTTTGACTAAACATCACATTATAATTAAGTTCCTGGGATAAACCTTCCCATAGTTTTAATGCATGATCATAAAGTCCCGCACTAGCATCCCATAGATAATTTGATCTTATGATGGTTGTATTTCTTCCAGTATTACCACCACCAATCCAACCTTTTTCAACAACGGCAATATTTTTTATATTATGTTTTTTTGCCAAATAATATGCAGTTGCCAATCCATGGCCACCACCGCCAATTATTATTACATCATATTCTTTTTTTGGCTCAGCATCTTTCCACGCTTTACCCCAATTTTCATGGTTAGAAAATGCATTTTTAATTAAACTAAAAATAGAGTATTTATTAATCATTATAATTTTAAAAATTTTTTTTGATAAAACACAATTGGATAATAATAAACATATTAAAAAATTCAATAACTAGATCAGTGGATACAATAAAAAGTAAAATAGACGCAGATTCAACATATTATAAAGTCTTAATTTTTTTACTTTCCTTTTTTGTAATTGTGCCACCTATAAATAATTGGATCAAATTAGTAATTTTAAGCCTTTCTATTATAGTAATTTTTTCCTCAAATTTAAAAAGAAATACAAACTTAAATTACTTATTGGTTATTTTATTTATAATTTTATTTATTCCAAAAGCATTTATTTCAAGTTATTCAGCAAAAATAAATCATATTGTTTTACCAACAGCTTCAAAAGGAAAATTTAATTATGTTAAAGATAATTTTGACAAAGAAATGAGTGAGATTTTGAAAGAAGAATTAAATATGCTTCTAAATAAAGAAGATTTATTAAAAGGTATTCATCAGCCAGGGGCCACTTATACATCAACATTATATAAAAATTATGCTTTCCAAGCTGAAAATGTTTGGACAAATTTTGATGAAGGAAAAAAGATTATATTGAGTAAAAAGACAAAAAATTTTTGGGACTTAGGTCCTTCAGCATTAAATGATCGAAATTTAAATTTTGGAGACACAAAGAAAAAAAACTACGGAACAAATCTTGTTTTTCCTGTTCTCTTTAAATTAGATTTAAAGAATATAAGTAAAAAATCAAAGTTATGTTATAGAGGAAATATTATTTTTCAAGAAGAGAATAAATACCAAATTTTTAAAAATGATGAAATAAGATGTCTTAAAGTCAAAGAAAATTTAACATTTTACTTTCTTGATTATGATAGACAACTTCAAATAAAAATAAAAAAAAATTATTTTTACGATAATTTAATTGTATTTTTTTATATTATTGTCTTATTACAACTAACAATTATTTTTTATTCTTTTATTGAGATTAGATCTATAAATAAATTTTATATTTTTCTAAATCTAATTTTTTACATAATATTGTTTCTTTATTTTAAATATGGTCTTCAAGCAATCTCTGGCTTTTCTGAAACTATATATTTTAAAAGAGGTATGGACGGTATGGCTCATTATGGATATGCAAGAATTATTTTAACTCAATTATTCACTGAAAATTACTTTGAAGCTTTTCGAGGAGTAGAAAGCACTTTTTATTATATGCCGTTACTAAGATACATTAATGCAATTTCAATGATTTTTTTTGGAGAAACTATATTGGGCTCAATTTTAATAATATCTCTATTTGGTATCTTAATTTATAAATTTTTAAATTTAATAATTGAAGATAAAAGTTCAAAAATTCTTTCGTTAATTTTTTTAATCATCCCTTTATTTGAAGCCTTAGGTTTTAGTATAATAAATTATATTGGTTTTACTGTAGATGGTTATGCAGAGGGATTGGCTTATTTTTTTCTGTTACTAATTGTTTATTTTTACTTTTTAGATAATAAATCCAATTTTCATTTTTTTCTGATAGGATTTATATCATTTTTAATAATTGGTTTGAGACCAAATTATCTTGTATTTTTATTTTCTTTAATTTTTCTCTACTCAATTTACTTAATATATATACATAATTTTAAAAAAAAAATTAATAATCTAAAATTAAAATTATTTTTATTATTTTTCGGTACAAGCTTTTTTTTCTTATTCTTAATTCATAACTATTTTTATTCAAATGAAATAGTTTTTTTAGTCGAAAGAGGAAATATAGAGGGTTCCCAAAAAATTAAAGTTTTAGATTATTGGTTATTATTAAAATCTATTTTTAGTGGGGACTTTCAAATGGAATTATTTATGAAAATTTACAATCATTTTAGAAACTATATTAAATATTACGAATTTTGGTTCATAATCACTTTCATTAATTTATTGATAGTTTTACTCTTTAAGTTTGATATCAAAATTAAAATTTTATCTTTATCTCTACTATTAATGCATTGTACTTATCTATTATTTTTAGGTACTCCGAGATACTCTATGGGAACTTGGTTAATATCTTTTTTAGTATTTATTTATGCCTTCAATTATTGTTATTACCCTTTTTTAAAAGCAAAATTTTTTCAGAAAAGCAATAGATAAGTGTAAAAATATATTTTGACCTCAACTCATTAATTTTAAAGTTAGAAACTCCTTTTTTCCGCCCATACCAATTAATTGGGATAATTTTGTACTGATATTTTCTATTTATAATTTTTAGTGGAATTTCTAAAAAAACATTAAAACTTTCCGAAACAATTGGCTCTAAATTTTTTAAAATATCTTTTCTATAAATCTTAAAAGCATTTGTAAAATCATTATATTTATTTAGATACAACAAACTGACAAAATAATTAAAAAATCTATTTAATATTAGCTTAACTTTTGGGTATCCTTCAATAGTTGATTTATTTGTAAATCTTGAGCCAAATACAGCGTCCAAATTTTCATTACAAATAGTATCATAATATTTTTTTAAATCATTTAAATCATCTGAACCATCACACATTAAAATAGTTAAAAACTTTCCTTTACTAAATTTAATTCCATTTCTTATTGTTTCTCCTAATCCTTTTCTTTTGTTATTAATTACTCTTATTCTATTATTTGTAATTTCTTTTTTTTTCAAAAGTTCTAAGGTTTCATCATTGCTAAAATCATTTATAAATAAAATTTCATATTTTATATTAATACTAGTTTCAATTTTGTTAATAATTGAGTCGATATTTTCTTTCTCATTTTTGACTGGTATTAATATTGTTAAGTCCATATAATCATTATTTATGCATATATTAATTCCTGGTGGATGTGGATTTATTGGATCATCCATAGCAATTTACCTTAAGCAAAATATAAAAAATTGTGTTGTAACTACAATAGATAATTTATCAAGAAATACCTCATATTTGAATGAAAAAAAATTAAAAAAACATAATATAAAAAATATCAAATTTAATTTATCATCAGACAAGTATTTAGCTCAAGCAGATTTAAATAGAATAAGAGCTGATTTTATAATTGATTGTTGTGCTGAACCATCTGTAGAAATATCAAAAGCTAATCCTCACTTAGTCTTTAATTCGAATTTAAAATCTACTTTAAATTTATTAGAAATTGCAAAAAAAAAAAAATCTAAGATTATTTATCTTTCAACTTCAAGAGTTTACTCTATTAAAAAAATTAATAGTTTATTTAGTAAGATTAAGTATAAAAGTAAATTACTTAAAAAAGTCAAAGTTAATGAAAACTTTTCAGTTGAGTCTCCTGTATCTCTTTATGGATTTACAAAATTAAGTTCTGAAATTTTAATCAAAGAATATTCATTTTTATATAATATAAAATATATCATTAATAGATGTGGTGTTGTTTCTGGTTATGGGCAGTTTGGTAAACAAGATCAAGGCTTTTTAAGTATGTGGTTATGGAGACATTTAAATAAGCTTAAAATTTATTATCAAGGTTTTGGGGGATATGGTCAACAAGTAAGAGATATTCTGGATATAAATGACTTATGTATTTTAATAAAAGAACAATTATCAAAAATTGATAAGATTAATAATCAAACTTTTAATGTTGGAGGTGGGATAAAAAATGCCCTCTCTCTGATAGAACTTACCAATTATTCAAGATCAATAACTTTTAATAATATCAAGATAAGAAAAAAAATAAAAACCTCTAAATATGATCTTCGTTATTTTGTAACAGATAATAAAAAAGTTTATTCTAAATATAAATGGCGTGTTAAAAAAGGTCTTAATTTAATTATTAAAGAGACCGTAAAAAGTTTAATCCAAAACAAAAAATCTCTACATAAAATTTTATAAACTAATATATTGTATTTAAAGTTATCAATATTATCTAAATCATCAGTTTTTCCTAAAGTAATCATTTAAAAAACGTTTAATTATTGATAAATATTATCCTTAATATAAAAGGTTTTTTAAAGGAAGAGTGGGTGAGAGGCTTAAACCAGTCGTTTGCTAAATGACCGTGCGAGGAAACTTGTACCGAGGGTTCGAATCCCTCCTCTTCCGCCATGTTTTAGAATAACGGGTTATTCTTGAAAAAGTCTTTCATTGGAATTGGTTTTTGCTCTAATATATATCTATATACATTATAATTCTCCAAAACTCTTTGAACATAATTTCTTGTTTCTTTAAATTTAATCAATTCTATCCAATCAACATAATCAATTTGATTTTTTTGAGGATTTTTATTTATCTTTTTCCAATATCTAACTCTTTTTGGGCCAGCATTGTATGCCGCTATTGCAAAAGGATATGCACCATCATATTCAAGAATTAATCCAGCAATATAGTGGGATCCCAAATTTATATTATATTCTGGATCAGTTGTTAATTTTGATTTTGAATATGGAAGTTTGGCTTGTTTTGCAACAAGTTTTGCTGTGTAAGGCATTAACTGCATTAGACCTTTTGCTCCTGCATGACTATTGGCACTTAAATCAAATTCACTTTCTTGTCTAATTATAGATAAGATAAAGGCATTTTCAGGAATTTTTCTTCCATTAATATATTTAGGAGTACTTATTATAGGATAATTATATTTATTGTGAAATCTTTTTTCGTAAGAGGCAATCTTAGCAATTTGAATTGCAAAATCGAAACGTTCAATATTTGTAGCAAGTTCTGCTGCTAATATTTCACTTCCACTCTCAATATTATCATTTGCTAAATGTCTAAGCATATATTTTGTATATTTATCCTCATCTAATTCATCCAGAAGGTAAATCATTTTTACAATTTCTTTTTTAAAAAAATAATCTCGATATTCTTTTTTTACATCTAAATCTTTAGAAAGTTCAAAATTACCTTTCGGATCTAATTCTCTAAATGCTAGTTGTCCATAATATGTTGTCAGATAATTTGAGGCCTCGTTAAACCATTTTAAAGATAATTCATTGTAACCTAATTTTTTATAAGTTCTTCCTAGCCAATAGGCACCCCTTGCTACACTTATAGGATATCCTACATTATCATAAAAATTTTGAAAATGATCTTTAGCCAACAATGGATCATTTAAAAAACTTAATGCAATCCAACCACTCATCCATTCTGCTGCAGCAAATTCAGGACCATTATCCAAAGCATGGTTACTAGATATTTTATAAGCTAATTCATATTTTTTTTTATATATTAATGATCTTGAAATAATTTCTCTTTCATTCCACCATTTATCAGGCCGTACTAAATAATCTTTAGTATTTTTAACTTTTAACAAAATTTCTACAGAACTATCGACTCTACCTCTTTTTCTTCTCCATTTTAATCTATCGTAATTTAATCCTGCATCGTTTTTAAATCTAGCTGGTACCTTAGATATAGCGTTATCAACACCGTAGGATTTACTCATTAATAACTGTCTTGCATTATATAATAGTTCATAATCTTTGGGCAAATACCTTAACATTCTTTTCAAATCCCAATATTTATTATTCCATGCAAGATAATCTGCACGTTTTATGTAATCTTCTGAATTAAGGTATTTTTTAAATTTTTTTCTAAAAAATCTTAATTCTGATTTACTCAGATCAGCTGAAATCCAACCTTCTTTAATTAACTTAGATCCTTTTTCTTTATTACCAGTTAGAACATAACTCTCCCCAAGGATCATTTTACCAAAACCACTTAAAGGCTCATTGGAACTAAACCAATTAATAATTTTTTTTGGTGAAATTTTTTCATTAGAAAGTTTATGTTCAGCTAAATATTTAATACGACTAATTCTTGGGTAATCTTCGTTACTATCTATAAACGTTTTATAATCATAAAAAGAAGCTTTATTTCCTTTTCTTAAAAGATGCCTCCATTGAATAAAGTTATATATTGATTTATCTTTGGCTTTTTTAGAAGTTTTTAGTGCATCAGACCATTTAGATCTTTTCATTTCAGAAATAGCTTTTTCGGCTAATTTGAAATCTTTTTTTTTATAATATTTAGATATCTTAATATTTTTACTTTTTTCTGTTCCTGCTATTAAAGGTTTTTTTTTTGGTAAAATAAGTCCAGTTTTATTTTCCTTTTTGACTATTATTTTTTTTTCTTTAAAATTTTCATCATCGATAATTTTTTTTTCAGTTTTTTTTAATGGTTTTGGTAACGGTTTTAATACATCTATTAATAATTTTTTTTGAGTTTCTTCCTTTGTTTGAGCCGGTTTTTTAATTGGTATTACCTCAGATGAGAAAATATTAGTATAATTAATCAGTTGAAACAAAACTATAAAAAATAAGATTTTTTTTATCATAATCTTTGCTATATCAATCTTTAAACTATGTTATAAGTATTTATGTTCAAAGGATCAAATGTTGCTTTAGTCACCCCGTTTAAAAAAGGTGAACTAGATGATGAAACTTATATTAAGTTGATTCATTTTCATATTAAAAATGGAACAAATGGTTTGGTACCAGCCGGAACAACTGGAGAATCACCAACATTAAGTCATGATGAACATGAAAGAGTTATAGAATTATGTGTTAAGGAAAGTAATGGAAAACTACCTGTTTTTGCCGGGACAGGCTCAAACTCAACAGAAGAAGCTATTTCTTTAACAACTCATGCAGAAAAAATTGGAGCAAATGGAGCGTTAATAGTTACGCCGTATTATAATAAACCTACTCAAGAAGGGCTATACCAGCATTACAAAGCAATAAATGATAAATGTGGAATTCCAATTATTATTTATAATATACCTGGTAGGTCAGTAATTGATATGACAGTTGATACAATGGCAAGATTATATGAATTAAAAAATATTATTGGTGTAAAGGATGCTACTGGAGATTTAGAAAGAGTAATTCTTACACAAAAAAAAATTGGAAAGGATTTTATACAGTTGACGGGAAATGATGACAATGCTTTAGAATTTAATAGAAGAGGTGGAAAAGGCGCAATAAGTGTAACAGCTAATATTGCACCAAAACTTTGTTCTGATTTTCAAAAATTATCTGTTAAGAATGACGAAGAGTCACAAAATAAAGCTAATGAACTTAATAATATTTTACAACCAGTTCATCATTCAATGTTTGTAGAAAGTAACCCAAGTCCAGTAAAATATGCTGCAAAATTATTAGATCTTTGTGATGATGATGTAAGATTACCATTAGTTAAAGTTACTGATGCTACTAAAGAGATAGTTAAAAAGGCACTTAAATCTGCCAAGTTGATTTAATGAATAAAAAAACCAACTCTGGTTTAAAGATTATTTGTTTAAATAGAAAAGCTAGTTTTAATTATTTTTTTGAAGATTTATTAGAGGCTGGAATTGTTCTTAAGGGTTCTGAAATAAAATCAATAAGACAAGGGAAAGTAAATATTGCTGATTCCTATGCAGTAGAAAAAAATGGAGAAATTATTTTAGTTAATTCTCATATTTCAACTTTTAAACAAGCGAGTTATTCAAATCATAAACCAACGGATGAAAGAAAACTTCTTTTAAATAAAAAAGAAATAAACAAACTAATAGGTAAAATGCAAAGAGATGGTCTCACAATAGTTCCAACAAAAATGTATTTTAAAAAAGGGAAAGCTAAAGT
>CACHRX010000010.1 GCA_902582385.1 uncultured Pelagibacteraceae bacterium
TCCTCTACAGGTAAAATTGGAAAATTCTTTAAACTTACAAAAGTGGCAGGTGCCTACTGGCGAGGAGATTCAAACAATGAAATGCTTCAAAGAATATATGGAACTAGTTGGGCTTCCCAAAAAGATTTGGATGATTATTTAAAAAGAATTGAAGAAGCAGAAAAAAGAGACCATCGAAAACTAGGTAAAGAAATGGATCTATTCCACTTTAGAGAAGAAAGTCCAGGATCTGTTTTCTGGCACGAAAAAGGTTGGGCGTTATTTCAAAAATTAATTGATTATATGAGAATGAAACAGGATAACGCTGGTTATAAAGAAATAAATACTCCTGAAGTTTTAGACAGAAAATTGTGGGAAAAGTCAGGTCATTGGGAAAAATTTGGTGCAAATATGTATACTTCCACCACTCCAGATGAAAAGGTTTTTGCAATTAAACCTATGAATTGTCCTGGATGTATAGAAGTTTTTAATCAAGGTCTTAAAAGTTATAAAGACTTACCTTTAAAGATGTCTGAATTTGGGAAAGTACATCGTTATGAGCCTTCAGGGGCACTACATGGTTTGTTAAGAGTTAGGGCATTTACTCAAGATGATGCTCATATTTTTTGCACTGAAGATCAAATTACTAAAGAATGTTTGATAGTAACAAATCTTATTTTAGAAATTTATAAAGATCTAGGTTTCGAAAATGTTATTCTAAAATATTCTGATAGACCTAATTTAAGAGTTGGAGATGATAGTGTTTGGGATAAAGCTGAAACAGCTTTATTAGAAGCAGTTAAAGCAACTAAACTAGAATATAGTATAAATAAGGGTGAAGGTGCATTCTATGGACCAAAAATTGAATTTGTTTTAAGAGATGCAATAGGAAGAGATTGGCAGTGTGGAACTTTACAAGTAGATTTTAATTTACCAGGAAGATTAGGTGCTTCATATGTTGATAAAGATGGTTCAAAAAAAATTCCTGTTATGATACATAGAGCTTTATTTGGTTCACTTGAAAGATTCATAGGAATTTTAATTGAAAATTATGCTGGTAAATTTCCTTTTTGGATTTCACCGCTTCAAACAGTTGTAATTCCAATATCTGAAGAGTTTGGTGATTATGCAACTCATATTTCAAAAAAAATAAAAGAAGCTGGAATGAGTTCTTTTGTTGATTTAAAAAAACAGAATTTAAACTATAAAATAAGAGATCATTCTCAAGCAAAAATACCTCTTTTAGTAATTTGTGGTAAAAAAGAAGTTGACAGTAACTCTGTAACGATTAGAAGGTTGGATTCTAATAAACAAGAAAATATGGATTTAAATTCGTTCTTAAAAACTTTCTCTGCTTTAAATAAAGCGTCATCAAATTAAGTGGTAGATTTCAAACAAAATTATTTTCAAAGAAGGACTAAGGATCGTGGTCCAAAATCAAATAATAGGATCTCTTCGCCAGAAGTTCAAGTTATCGCAAGTGATGGAGAAAATTTAGGAACATTGACTACTAATGAGGCTATTTCTATGGCAAAGAATCAAGGATTAGATTTAATTGAAATTGCACCAAATGCCAACCCACCAGTTTGTAAAATTATGGATATGGGTAAATTTAAATACGACGCCCAAAAAAAAGCAAATCTTGCGAAAAAAAAACAAAAAATTGTTGCATTAAAAGAAATCAAAATGAGACCAGTAACAGAAACTCATGATTATGAATTTAAAGTAAAGAATGCAAAAAAATTTATTTCGAAAGGAGATAAAGTAAAATTTACAATTAGATTTAAAGGAAGAGAACTTCAACATTCACATTTAGGAAATGAGTTAATGACTAAGATTAAAGAAGATATGAAAGATGTTGGTAAGGTGGAATTACAACCAAAGTTTGATGGAAAACAAATGATTATGGTAATTCAGCCTTTATGAGACTTAATTAAGGTTGTAAATTTAAAACATTCTTTGTATAACCTCGCAGAATTATGCCAAAATTAAAAACTAAAAGCTCGGCAAAGAAAAGATTTAAGATTTCAGCTAGAGGTAAAGTAATAACTGCTCGAGCTGGAAAAAGACATGGGATGATAAAAAGATCAAATTCACAAATTAGAAAATTAAGAGGCACTACTACGATGTCAAAGCAAGATGGAAAGATTGTTAAATCGTATATGCCTTATAGTTTAAGAGGATAAAATGGCAAGAGTTAAGAGAGGTGTTACAAGTCGGGCAAAACACAAAAAAGTTTTAAATGCTGTCAAAGGTCAATGGGGAAGAAGAAAAAATACTATTAGGGTTGCAAAGCAAGCTATGGAAAAAGCAATGCAATATGCCTACAGAGACCGTAGAAACAAAAAAAGGGATTTCAAATCTCTTTGGATTCAAAGAATCAATGCGGGAGTAAGAGCTGAAGGATTAACATATTCTAGATTTATTAATGGATTAAATAAATGTGGAATAAAAATTGATAGAAAAATCCTAGCAGAAATAGCTTACGACAGTCCAGAAGCCTTTAAAACTATTGTCCAAAAAGCTCAATCTGCTTTAAATTAATCTTCGCTATTGTTTTATTTCACTGAAGAAATAATCTGTAAAAATGTCCGATCTAAAAAAAATAAAAGATGAATTTTTTTCAAAACTTAAAGGTAAGCTCAATCTTTCAGAGATAAATCAAATAAAATCAGACCTATTTGGTAAAAGTGGATTAATTTCCTCACAATTTAAAAAGATAGCTTCTATTTCTGAAAAAGAGAGAAAAAAATTTGCTTCAGATCTAAATATAATCAAAGATGAATTACAACAGCTGATAAATTACAAAATTAATGAAATTCAAAATTCAGAAATCAACGAAAAATTGGAAAAAGAAAAAATTGATGTAACTCTTCCTGAAAGAGATTTTGTAAGAGGAAAAATTCATCCCGTGTCACAAACTATTGATCAAATATCATCTATATTTTCTGAAATAGGATTTAGTATTGAAGAAGGTCCAGATGTTGAGAATGAGTATAATAATTTTACAGCATTAAACACTCCTGATAATCATCCAGCAAGAGATATGCATGACACATTTTATTTAGATGAAAAAAAAGAAAAATTATTACGAACTCATACTTCACCAGTTCAAATTAGAACTATGCTTAAAGATAAACCACCATTCAAAATTATTGCTCCAGGGAGAACTTACAGATCAGACAGTGACCAAACTCATTCTCCAATGTTTCATCAAGTCGAAGGCTTACATATTGATAAAGACATAAATATGGGTCATTTAAAAGGTTGTTTAAATTATTTTATTAAAGAATTTTTTGAAGTTGATAAAATTAAAATGAGATTTAGACCTAGTCACTTTCCTTTTACAGAACCCTCTGCCGAGGTTGATATTGGTTATGAAATTAAGAATGAAAAAATTATTATTGGTGAAGGTGATCAATGGCTTGAGATTTTAGGATGTGGAATGGTTCATCCTAATGTTCTAAAAAACGTCAAAGTCGACCCAATGAAATTTCAGGGTTATGCATTTGGTATTGGTATTGATAGATTAGCGATGCTTAAATACGGTATTAATGACCTAAGAGCTTTTTTTGATTGTGATTATAGATGGTTAAATCATTTTGGATTTGATCCTTTAGACGTACCAACAAACTATAGAGGCTTAAGTAGATGAAGATTACATTTGATTGGCTCAAAGATCACTTAAATACAAATTTAAATGAGGAAAAGCTTATAGAACAACTTACCAATATTGGTTTAGAGGTTGAGGGTATAGAAAAATTATCTGCTGGTAATGAATTATTTAAAGTAGCACAGATCATAAAAATAAAAAAACACCCAAATGCTGATCGGCTCAATGTGTGTGAAGTTGATATTGGAGAAAAAAAAAGTAAAAAAGTTGTATGTGGAGCTGATAATGCTAGAGAGGGATTAATTACAATATACGCTCCTCCTGGAGCAATTATCCCTAAAACTAAAACAAAACTAGTTATAGCTAAAATTAGAGGCATCACCTCTTATGGGATGCTTTGTTCAGAGTCTGAATTAAACTTATCAGATGAAAGTGATGGAATAATAGAATTATTAAGTTCAAAATATAAGAAAATTATAGGTAAAAGCTATTTTTCTCAATCGAATTTAAATCTTATTGATTTGTCAATCACACCTAATAGACCAGATTGTCTAGGAGTAAGAGGCATAGCTAGAGATCTCGCCGCTTCTGGTTTTGGAATGTTAAAAAAAATAAAAGAAAAAAAAAATAAATCAAAAATTAAGCAAAATTTAAATGTAATAATAAATAAAGAAAAAACTCAAGGGTGTAGTGCTTTTGGAAGCTGCTATATCTCCAATGTTAAAAATACTGAGAGCCCTCAATGGTTAAAAGATAAATTAGTTTCAATTGGTCAAAAGCCTATATCGGCAATTGTTGATATAACGAATTACGTTATGTTTGATATTAACCGACCATTACATGCTTATGATGCCGATAAGATTGAAAAAGGGATAATTGTTCGAAATTCTAAATTAGGAGAACAATTTACAGCACTAGATAATAAAAATTATAAATTAGATAGTGGCATGTGTGTAATTAGTGATAATAAGGGCGTTTTAGGATTAGGTGGAATAATAGGAGGTATTAGATCAGGAACAGAATTTAACACTAAAAATGTATTATTAGAGGCGGCATATTTTAATCCTAGGTCAATAAGAACCACAGCGAAAAAATTGAACCTTGATACGGATGCAAAATTTAGATTTGAGAGGGGTATTGACCCGCTATCAATTGAAGACGGTTTAAATAAAGCAGCATCACTAATTAAAGAAATTTGTGGTGGTGAAATAAGCAAAATTGATATGCAAAAAATTGGAGTTTACAAAAATAAAAATATTAAATTCGACCCTCACCTGTTTGAAAAAATAACTGGTTTTAAAATTCCAAATATTGAAATGTTGAAAATTTTAGAAGATCTTGGATTTAAAATAAAAAAAGATAGAAAACATTTAAAATTAACAGTTCCGCCATGGAGACCAGATATTTTACAAGAAGTAGATATTATTGAGGAATTGGTAAGAATTAGTGGATATGAAAAGATAAAAATAATAGATCCAATTAAAGAGAGAACTAAATCTACTTTAACAAAATCTCAAAAACTTTTTCATTTTTTGCAAAGAGCAATTGCTTCCAAAGGTTATTTAGAAGCCATCACGTGGTCATTTACAGATTCAAAATATAATGATTACTTCAAGGATAAAAACAAAGAAATTAAAATTATAAACCCTATAAGTTCTGAGTTAGGAGTTTTAAGAAATTCAATATTCTCGAATTTAATTATGTATCTTAGTAAAAATCTTAACAGAGGATTTAGAGATTTATCAATATTTGAAATAGGCCCTATCTTTACTGGTTCAAATCCTGGCGAACAAAGTATTGTGATTTGTGGCTTGTCAGCTGGTAAAAAACATAGATTATCTTGGATTGATAAAGAAAGAAATATTGATGTATTTGATATCAAAAGAGATGTTATTCAAACTTTAGTTGAAGCCGGTTATAACTCTTACAAATTTTTTATAGATAATGAAACACCGAATTATTATCATCCAGGTAAATCAGGCAGATTATTTTTAAACAAGGAAAAAGATAAAGTAGCAGCCTATTTTGGAGAAATACATCCTAATATTAAAAAAAAAATAGACATTAAAACAGAGTCCCTAGTGGGTTTTGAAATTTTTCTTGATAATTTAAAATTACCTAAAAAAACATTAAATAGTCAAAAAACAAAGTTTGTAGTTTCAGATTATCAGAAATCTGAAAGAGATTTCGCATTTATAATTAATAAAGATGTAAGCTCACAAGATTTGATAAATGCAGTTTCAAATGTAGACCAAGATTTGATTAGTAATATAAAGGTTTTCGATGTTTATGAAGGTGAAAATATTCCTCAACATCAAAAATCAATAGCAATTAATGTAACAATTCGGTCTTCGGAAAAAACATTGAACGATAATGATTTAGAAAAAATAAATAAATTGATTATTGAAACTGTAGAAAATAAAACTGGCGCTAAGATTAGATCCTAAAAACTAGATGACTATTATTGATAATATAAGAAATTTTGCAATCATAGCACATATTGATCATGGTAAATCAACAATAGCAGACAGAATTATACATAAGTGTGGGGGTTTAACTGAAAGAGAAATGAAAGCACAAGTACTAGACTCAATGGATATTGAAAGAGAACGAGGTATCACTATCAAGGCACAAACAGTTAAATTAAATTATAAAGCAAAAAATGGAAAAGATTATATTCTAAATATAATTGATACTCCTGGTCATGTAGATTTCAGTTATGAGGTGAGTAGATCTCTTTATGCATGCGAAGGTTCTATTTTAATTGTTGATAGTACCCAAGGAGTAGAAGCTCAAACATTAGCCAATGTATACCAGGCTCTTGAAATTAATCATGAAATAATTCCTGTTTTAAATAAAATAGATTTACCTGCTTCAGATTTAGATAAAACCAAAAAACAGATTGAAGATGTTATTGGTATAGATACGAATAAAGCAGTTCCGTGCTCTGGGAAAACTGGTGAAGGTATAAATGAAATTTTAGAACAAATAATTGAACGATTACCAGGACCTCAGGGTAATTCAAATGATGATCTTAAATGTTTACTAGTTGACAGTTGGTATGACACATATCTTGGAGTAGTAATCTTAGTAAGAGTTATTAACGGTAAAATAAAAAAAAATATGAAAATTAAAATGCTTTCAACTAATCAAGATTATATCGTTGAGAAAGTTGGAGTATTTACCCCTAAAGCAAAAGATATCGACGAATTAAACACAGGTGAAATTGGTTTTATAACAACAGGTATTAAGGTTTTGTCTGAGACAAAAGTTGGAGACACTATTTGTGATTCATCTAAAACTTCAGTTGTTCCATTACCTGGTTTTAAGCCAACTAAACCTGTCGTATTTTGTGGATTATTTCCAGTGGATAGTTCTGCGTACCAAAAATTAAAAGATGGACTTGCAAAGCTACAGTTAAATGATGCAAGTTTTTCATTTGAACCAGAATCATCCTCTGCTTTAGGATTAGGTTTTAGATGTGGTTTTTTAGGTCTTCTTCATCTTGAAATTATCACTGAGAGATTAGAAAGAGAATTCGATGTAAATCTACTTACCACAACCCCTGGAGTTGTTTATAAAGTAAAGTTAAATAAAGGAAATATTATTGATTTACAAAATCCATCAAGTTTGCCTGATCCAACTTTAATAAAATCAATAGAAGAGCCTTGGATAAAATCAACTATTATTACACCTGATGAATATCTTGGCTCAATAATAAAATTATGCCAAGACAAAAGAGGAATTCAAATTAACTTAGCTTATTCAGGCAGTAGAGCAGTTTTAACTTATGAACTTCCTTTAAATGAGGTAGTGTTCGATTTCAACGATAGAATAAAGTCGATGACAAGCGGATATGCAAGTTTTGATTATGAAATAATCGAACATAGAGAAGGCGATCTTGTTAAATTAGGTATATTAGTGAATGGAGAACCTGTAGATGCATTAGCAATGATGATTCACAAAGATTTTGCTCAAAGAACTGGAAGAGAAGTATGTGAAAAATTAAAAGATTTAATACCTAGACATAATTTTATGATACCGGTGCAGGCGGCTATAGGTGGTAAGATTATTGCTAGAGAAACAATTAAAGGATTTAAAAAAGATGTATTAACAAAAATTCATGGTGGTGGTGCTACTGATAGAAAAAGAAAACTTTTAGAAAAACAAAAAAAAGGTAAAGCAAGATCTAAACAATTTGGAAGAGTAGAAATTCCTCAGGAAGCATTTATAGGAGTTCTTAAAATTAAAAAAGAAATTTAGATAGATTTAATATTAAAAATTATTAATATTTTAAATTTTTAAAAGAAATATTATTTTTATCTTTTTTGGATAAAATATTTTTTTTTCTATTTGGCCATTTGATTTTTAAATCTTTATCATTCCAGATTAAACCTCTTTCATATTTTGGATATCTATTTTCAGAGCATGCATACAACATAATGCTATTGTCTTTAAGTGATTTGAAACCATGTGCAAAACCAACAGGAATGAATAAAGAGGTGTTTTTTCGTGAGTCTAGAATAATAGAAAAGGTTTTACCAAATGTTTTTGATTTTTTTCTAAGATCAACTACAACATCAAAAATTTTACCACTTAAGACTGAAATAAATTTCGCTTGTGGTTTTTTTATTTGAAAATGCAAACCTCTTACAACATTTTTTTTTGAAAGAGAAACAAATTCAAATTTAAAATTTTTATTTATTTTTTGTTTTTTGAATAATTCTTTAAGATAGCCTCTAGTATCGACATTTACTTTATCTTCAAATATTTTGAGACCATTTAAATTTGTTTTTATGATTTTCACTTGAATTTATTTAAGAATTTAGTGACTATTTTTTTTATATAATCTAAGTCCCGAATCGTCAAACCTTGGTGGCAGCCAATTAAAACACCATTAATCATTATTTCAGTAGAATTTAATTCTGCTTTAGGGTGTTTTTTATAATTTTGTTTTTTCATTATAGGTTGCTTTAAAATATTACCTGTAAAAATTGTTCTAGTTTGAATATTATTTTTCTCTAAAAAAATTTGAAAATCTGTTCTATCAAAAAATGAATTTTTTTTAATTAGCAAAGGAAATGCTAACCAACCTGTTTGGATATTTTTTTGCAATCTTGGGACTTCAAAATATTCCTTAAATTTGTTAAAAAAGGACAAAAGGATTTGGAAATTTTGTTTTCTGATTTTTAGATTTAGCCTCAATTTTTTTAGTTGTTCAAGTGCAAATGCAGCAGATATTTCAGAAGGCAAAAAATTGTAACCGAAATCTTCAAAGATATATTTACTATCATATTTTATGCCATTAATTTTTTTATTAAATCTTTTGTTTAAACTTTCATCCTCGTTAAAAAGTGCTGAACTTCTTCCCCATCCTCGTAAAAGCTTTGCTTTCAGATATTTTTTTTTATCATTAAAACAAACTACCCCACCAAAACCAGCACCACTTACAACATGTGATGCATAAAAACTATTTGTTACTATATCGGATAATTTCCCAGTGTTTGAGCCATTAATTTTATAGCCAATTGTGTCCGCAGAATCTTCAATAGTAATTAAATTGTATTTATCTGCTATTTGTTTTATCTTAATCCAGTTAGCAATATTTCCAATTAAATTTGGTATTAAAATTACCTTTGTATTTTTATTAATTTGCCTCTCAATTTGATCTACATCAGCAACAAAAGTATCTTTTTTTACATCAATAAAGTTGGGTTTTAGACCACTTTGATAAATTGGTGAAATTGTAGTTGAGAACGTTAATGTAGGTGTAATTATTTCACTTTCCTTTTTCAATTGAAGTGATTGAATTGCAAGTAAATTCGCAGAAGAACCAGAATTTACCATCAGAGCATATTTTTTTCCAAATAGTTGTGAAATTTTGTTTTCAAGTTTACGGACATTTTTTCCGTCCATTAAACTTAAACTTTGTTTCTTAAGAACATTCAAGCTAGCACTAATTTCTTTCGAGTTATAATTAGCCATGCCATAATATATTTTCTTCATATTTATTCTTTTATATATTCTATAATATTACTAATTCTACTATTTCCCAATTTTAAACCAGGTAGTAATTTAATATTTGGTATTCTAGTACTTATATGTCCTTTACTTTTATATCTAAATTTAATTTTTTTTTTATTAAAAAAATTAAATTGCGTAAATATTTTGTGAATCAAAAAATTTTTATTATTCATTAATAAGTAGTTTCCAGGTTTTACTTGATTTTTTTTAACCAATATATCTACAGAGTGGAGTAAATCTTTGATGTTTAAAAAGTTTAATTTCAAGTTTTTACTATTGATTGTTATTGTTTGATTCATTTTATAGTTTTTTTTTATTGTAGGAAGAATTTTTTTTCTGTTATCATCTTTACCAAAAGTATCTGATAAATAGATATTATAAAATTTTATTGAAAAATATTTCTTTTTATAAAATTCTATTAGTTGGGAAAAAGATTTTTTAGAATATGAATACAAATTTTTATTTTCAAGTTCCCATATAGAAGTAAAATTAATAAACTTCTTAACCCCCATATTTTTTGACATTTCTAAAACTATATTTCCTAGTAAAATATTTGCCTCATTTATTTTTTTCACATCTTCAAGTTTATGGTTTTTGACATAATGAGTTGCACAGTGGATGATTATTCTTGCTTTTATCTTTTTAAGTTTTGAAATCAACTCATCAAAGTTTTTATAGTTAATAACTTTAATAAATTTTGATTTATTTATTTTTTTTCTTTTTGTGATTACAATAATTTTTTTATTTTTATAGAAATTTAAAATATTGTTTCCTATAAAACCCGATGCTCCTGTAATAATTATGTTATCCATGACTAATCAATTTTTTTAAATAATTTGAATACGTTGAGTTGCCATAAAAATTGATTCTTTTAATTATATTTTTTTTATTTATCCACTTGTTAATAAGAGCTATTTCTTCAATACATCCAATTTTTAGTCCCTGTCTGTTCTCTATCGTGGATATGAATTCCGAAGTTGACAGAAGGTTTTCTGGAGAACCTGTATCGAGCCAGGCACTTCCTCTACCCATGAGTGAAAAAAAAAGCTTATTTTTTTTATTATATATTTTTAATAAATCTACAATTTCTAATTCTTTTCTTTTTGAGAGTTTGAGTTTTTTGGCATATTTAATTACATCATTATCAAAAAAATATAACCCAGTAATTGCAAAGCTTGATTTAATATTTTTAGATTTTTCTTTTATATTTTTAATCTTATCATTTTCAATTTCTACGCTGCCATAATCTTCTGGATTTTTTACATTATAGAGAAATATCTTTGCTCCATTTTTTAATCTTTTTTCATCTAGTAATTTTTTTGTAAAACCTTGACCATAAAAAAAATTATCTCCTAAAATTAGTGCAATATTCTGATCACTAATAAATTTTTTTCCTATAATGAAAGCCTCAGGAATTCCCCTGGGTTTTTCTTGAATTGCATAGGAAATTTTAAGACCAATATCCTCACCTGAACCCAATAGTTCTTTATATAATTTTAAATCATTTTTTTTGGTAATTAAAAGAACATCCCTTATTTTTGCAAGCATCAATACAGACAAAGAATAAAATATCATAGGCTTATCATATAAAGGTAGAAGTTGTTTATTTATAGATTTTGTTATCGGACTTAATCTACTTCCAGTTCCACCTGCTAATATGATCCCTTTTTTTATCATCTATTTTTCTATAATAATTACTGACTATTTTATATAACTAGATTTTTCTTTATACCATTTTACTGTTTGAATTAAGGATTTTTCAAAATTTTGTTTCGGTAATTTTCTTAGCGTTTTAAAGATTTTTTTTGAATTTAATGAATATCTAAAATCGTGGCCAGGCCTATCTTTAACAAATATAATTTTAGATTTTGTTTTTGCTTTAAATTTATTTTTTAAGATACTAAAGATTTTTTTAACTATAAATAAATTATTATAAACAAATCCTGAACCAATATTATATGTTTGACCTGTCTTACCATAATATAAAATTTCATACAAAATTTTGCAATGATCTTTTACATAAATCCATTCTCTTTCATTTTTTCCAGTACCGTAAACTGGTATATTCTTATTTTCTAAAATATTTATTATAGTTTTTGGAATTAATTTTTCAGGATTTTGTTTTGGACCAAAATTATTTACGCAATTAGTTATAATAATTGGTAAATTATAAGTTCTTATATACGATTTTAAAATTAAATCGGATGCTGCTTTGCTTGAAGAATAGGGTGAACTTGGGTTGTAGGCATCATCCTCTAAGGATTTTTTTCCTCTTCTGATATCACCAAAAACTTCATCTGTTGAAATTTGTATAAATCTGAAATTATGTTCTAATTTTTTTTTTCTAAGAACTTCTAGAATATTTACAACACCCAAAATATTAGATTTAACAAATGATTTTGGATTCTTAATTGATCGATCTACATGAGTCTCAGCAGCTAAGTTATAGATTGCCTTTGGATTAAATTTTTTAATACATTCGCTCATCAAAGAATAATTACAAATATCAAATTTTTTTATTATCAAATTTTTATTCTTATCTAAATTCTTGATGTTTGAACCTATAGTCATTCTATCTATGACTAAAACTTTAAATTTTTTTTTTAAAAAAAATTCAACTAAATTTGATCCAATAAAACCTAATCCTCCTGTAATGATGACATTTTTTTTCTTCATTTAAAAAAATTAAATATTATAATATGTTTGTGATTAATAGTATAACCGTCGTTATTGTAACTTATAAAAGTCAAAATACCATTTTTAAATGTTTAAAATCAATAAAAAAAATAAATAATATCTATATACTAGAAAATTCGAACGACTCAAATTTCAAAAAAAAAATAAATAAAAATTTTCCAAATATTAAGGTTTTTTTGTCTAAAAAGAATAATGGGTATGGAGCTGGTTACAATGAATTACTTAATAAAGTAAAAACTAAATACGCATTAATAATGTCACCAGACTCTTATTTTTCAAAAAAAAAACTCAATATATTTTTAAATTCAATTAATAAAGTGAAAATAAATTTTACTCTCATGGGTCCAGAGATTCAAAATAAAAAATATCAAATAGAATATAAAAGTTGGTATAATAGAACAAAATCTATTTTGGGATTTAGTTTTTTGATAAATCTAAAAAATATAAAAAATAAAAAGATATTTGATCAAAATATATTTTTGTATTTAGAAGATATAGATTTATGTAAAAGATTATTAAAACACAATCATACATTGTTAACAAATAAATATTTTGAAATTAATCATAAAGGCGCACAATCCTCTAATTTAGGAAAAGGGATTTTTAATAAAATTAGAAATTGGCATTGGATGTGGTCACAGTTTTATTTTTCAAAAAAGCATGATGGTTTATCAATATCTTTAATAAAATTTATTCCAAAATTATTATTAACTTTTATTAAATTTGGCATTTTATCTTTATTAGATAAAAAAAATGCTGATGATTATAAATTTAGAGCTAAAGGTTTATTCGCATCGATTATGAATAAGAATTCTTATTTGCGCCCTAACGATTTGATTTAATTATTTATAATTAAAGATATAATTCAATGAGGAGAGGTGGCCGAGTGGTTGAAGGCGCACGCTTGGAAAGCGTGTAAAGAGGCAACTCTTTCATGGGTTCGAATCCCATTCTCTCCGCCATCAAATTAACCTTATTTTTAAAAGCTAATTTGACTAATAAAATTAATTGTGATCACTAAAAAACAACATTTTTAATTTAAAAATGTTATAATTTTATTTTCCAAAATTTAAAAATGATTAGTAAAAAAACATATAAAGCAGATTCAATCAAGGTTTTAAAAGGTTTAGAAGCTGTTCGAAAAAGGCCAGGAATGTATATTGGTGATACAGATGACGGCACTGGTTTACATCATATGGTTTATGAGGTTGTTGATAATTCCATTGATGAGGCTTTGGCTGGTTATTGCAAAAGTATATTAATAAAGATTAATTCTGATGGTACAATTACTGTAAAAGATGATGGTAGAGGAATCCCAGTTGATATTCATAAAGATGAAAAAAAATCTGCAGCTGAAGTAATTATGACCCAGTTACATGCTGGAGGAAAATTTGATCATGATTCCTACAAAGTTTCTGGTGGATTACATGGAGTTGGAGTTTCAGTAGTCAATGCATTATCCGAAAAACTAGAATTAGAAATAAATAGAGATGGTAAAAAATATTTTATAGAATTTATTGACGGTGAAGCAAAAAAACCATTAAAAGAAATAGGCAAATCTAACGAAACTGGAACACAAATAACATTTTTACCATCAAAGAAAATTTTTTCTTCAATCAAATTTAATGGAAATATTTTAATTAAAAGAATGCGCGAATTAGCTTTTTTGAACAAAGGTATAAAAATAATTTTTTCCGACAGCTCTCAAAAAAAAGAAAAAATTCAACAATTCAAATTTGATGGGGGCATCGTGGAATTTGTAGAATTTTTAGATAGTAAAAGAGAAAAACTACAAAATAAAAATGGCAATGATCTTTTTAAAAAACCAGTTTATATTGAGGGAAAAAAGAACGACATAGAGATAGAATGTTCACTTAAATGGAATGCAGCCTATTCTGAAGATGTTTTTCCATATACTAATAATATATATCAAAAAGACGGAGGAACTCATGTACTAGGTTTTAGAAGTGCTTTAACAAGAATTATTAATAAGTATGCTAACGAACACAATCTTTTAAAGAAAAATAAGTTAACAATATCTGGAGATGATATTAAAGAGGGCCTTACTTGTGTCTTATCTACAAAAATACCTGATCCTAAATTTTCTTCACAAACAAAAGACAAATTAGTTTCATCAGAAGTTAGAATGATAGTAGAAACAATAATTAGTGAAAAATTATCTATTTGGTTTGATCAGAACCCTTCAATAGCTAAAATAATTTTAGCTAAAGTTATTCAAGCTGCAACAGCTAGAGATGTTGCAAGAAAAGCAAGAGAAAATGTAAGAAGAAAAGGTGCTTTGGAGTTAAGTGGTCTTCCAGGTAAACTTGCAGATTGTCAAATAGGCAAACAAGAAGATACTGAATTATTTATAGTGGAGGGAGATTCTGCTGGAGGTTCTGCAAAACAAGGTAGAAATAGATTAAACCAAGCAGTTTTGCCATTAAGGGGCAAAATTTTGAATACATATGTTGAAGACTTAAAAAATAAAAAGAATGGGAATCAAAATGGTGAAGACCAAAGAACAAAAGCTTTGTCAAAGATGATATCATCAAATGAGATAATTACTTTAATTAATGCATTAGGATTAGACCCGAAAGCTCAAGAAATAGATCTCAAAGATTTAAGATATGGAAAAATTATAATAATGACAGATGCTGACGTTGATGGATCACATATTAGAGCATTATTATTGACTTTTTTTAATAACAAACCATTTAATAAATTAATTGAACATGGACATGTATATTTAGCTCAACCACCATTATTTAAAATTAATAAAGGATCAAAGGGTATTTATATTAAAGATGAAAAAGAACTCCAGGATTATATAATTGATAATAATAAAAATTTAAAAAAGCTTAAAAAGGGTTCTAAAGATTTTAATAAAGAAATTGATTTTGAAAAGTCTAAAATGAATATTCAAAGATTTAAAGGTCTAGGAGAAATGAATCCTGAAGAACTTTGGAGTACAACTCTAGATCCAGAAACACGAAATCTTCTTCAAGTTCAATATTCTAAAGATTCTAAAAAAGATCAAAGTTTGATACATACTTTAATGGGAAATGATGTGGCATTAAGAAAAGATTTTATAATCTCAAATGCTATTAATGTTCAAAATCTTGACATTTAATAATGAAGTTTTTTGAAACTTCAAAATATCATTCTTTTAAAAAATCAACTTACATAAATTTAAGATGGATAGGGATTATTGGACAATTGATTGCTATTTATTTGGTATATTTTTTTTTAAATTTTAGGTTTGATTTTATTCTTTCAAATATAATTATTATCTTATGTATAATTACCAATCTTTATTTATTATATTTTAATCAAAAGACTCAATTATCAGATAAAACAGCTTTCTTTTTTCTTGTTTTTGATATTATTCAGCTAGGCATCTTGCTTTACTTAACAGGTGGAGTTAAAAATCCTTTTATAATCTTTTTATTAGTCCCAAGTATTTTTGCATCAACAAATTTAAGCTTTAAAACAAATTTTTTACTAGTTTCTTTAACAATAATTATATTAATTTTTCTAACATTTTATTCTACTGAATTACCCTATCCTCTAAATGTTCATTTTCATGTGAGCCCTTATTATTATTATGCAATACCTATTGCTTTAATTGTTGCATTGGTTTTTTTAAATTATTTTGCAATGAAATTTGGAACCCAATCTAGATTGAGAAAAGAAGCTTTAGGAAAAATGGAAGAAATAATGGCAAAAGAGCATGAATTATTATCTTTAGGTGGCCAAGCTGCAGCTGCTGCACATTCTTTAGGAACTCCACTTTCAACAATCAAAATAGTCACACAAGAACTTGCAAAGCAATTTGAAGGAAATAAAGATGTAGAAAAAGATATTGCATTATTATCAAGTCAGGTTCAGAGATGTAATGATATTTTAAAACGTCTTAGTTTAAATCCAGTTGAAGAAGATAATTTTATAGATGAAGATTTAACAATGGAGGATCATTTAAAAGAAATTATTTTATCATTTAAAGAAATCAGTAAGAAAAACTTTATTTTCAATTCAGATCAGTTTTCGAATAAAAAAAAAATTACTAAATCAATAGAAATAGTTTATGGATTAAGAAACTTTATTGGAAACGCTAATAAGTTTTCAAAAAATAAAATATATATAAATCTTAAGAGTGATAGCGAAATTACTGAAATCATCATTGAAGATGATGGAAAAGGATTTTCTAGAGATATTTTATCAAAAATTGGAGAACCTTATTTGACTTCAAATGAGTTTGAGGAAAAATCAAATAGAGGCCTAGGTCTAGGACTTTTTATAGGGAAAACTTTGTTAGAAAAAAATTTTGCATCTGTAACTTGTAGAAATTCCTTAACTAGAAGTGGTGCTGAAATTATTATTAAGTGGAAAAACAAAGATTTATTTAATATTTAATTAAATTTTTTTTTTGTATCAAATAATGAGTTTAATTGAGAAATCATCACATCACCAAGCTCATTTACATCTGTTATTTTAATAGCTTTATTATAGTATCTGGATACATCGTGACCAATCCCAATAGCTAAAATTTCTATTTCAGTTTTTTCCTCAATAAATTTAACAATTTTTTTAAGATGCTTTTCAAGAAAATCCCCTGAATTTACTGACAAGGTAGAATCATCTACAGGCGCTCCATCTGAAATAACCATTAATATTTTTCTTTCTTCTTTTCTTTTTTTGAGTCTATTAAAAGCCCAAAAAATTGCTTCTCCATCAATATTTTCCTTAAGCAAACCTTCTTTCAACATTAAACCCAAATTATTTTTCGCTAGTCTCCAGTGGGTATCTGCACTTTTGTATATTATATGTCTTAAATCGTTCAACCTTCCAGGGAACTTAGTCTTACCCTCTTTATTCCAAAATTCCCTACTCTGACCACCTTTCCAATTTTTTGTAGTAAATCCCAAAATTTCAACTTTAACTGAACATCTTTCTAAAGTTCTTGATAGTATATCTGCACATATTGCTGCGATGGTGATAGGTCTACCTCGCATTGATCCAGAATTATCAATTAGTAATGTTACAATCGTATCTTTAAAATCTAAATCTTTTTCTTTTTTAAAGGATAATGAGTTGTAAGGGTCCATTATTATTCTTGGTAATTTTGAACTATCTAACAAACCCTCTTCTAAATCAAAATCCCAAGTTCTTTTTTGTTTAGCAAGTAATTGTCTTTGTAATTTATTTGCGAGTTTTGTTATCAGATCTTGAAAACCAATTAATTGTTGATCCAAAGTTTTCCTAAGCTTATTTATTTCAACTGTATTATCCAAATTTTCTGCTTTGGAAATTTCGTCAAATTGATTTGTAAAAATTTTATACTCTGAGTTCAAATCATTATTTTTTTTTTTCTGTATTATCTGCTCTGAGCTTTGTGTATCAGAATCAGTGTCTAAAAGTTGTTCATCTAATTTATATTCATCAATATCATATTCAGAATCTAAATTAGCCTCAGTTTCTTCATTTTGATTTTGATCTTTTTTATCCTCATTATTACTTTCTTGATCATTATTAGAGGAATTGTTCTGATTATCCTCATGATTTTTCTCTTTTTCATCATCATCTTCTTCTGTTTGAAAAAGATCCATTTCTTGTAAAATTTTTGAAAATCTAGAATTATAGATATTTTGATCTTCTAAGTTGTCTTTTAAAAAATTTATATGTTTACTTATGGTGTTATCAAAGTTTTTTTCCCAAAAATTCAGCATTTTTGAAGTTAAAGGATTAAGCTTTACATCATGAAATTTTTTAAGCATATAAAGCTCAAAAGCTTCTGTAACGGGAACATCATCTTTTGATTTAAGTTGATCTTTTCTTTTTAAATTAATCATATTATTATAATTATCTTTAAAATTTTTTTCTATCCCTTTGAGCATTTTACCACCTAAAGTTTCAAATCTAATTTTTTCTGCTATTGCATATAGTGACTTACAGCTCGAATTATTTGGTAAATTCTTTTTATATATTTTATCATTGGAAAATTTTTTTTTTAAAGCAGCAGAATCAAATTCCGCCCTTGCTTTAATATAATCAGATCTATTACTAAGATTATCTAATTTAAAAAAATCAAATTTATTAGAAACTTTATTTTCCCCTGTTTTTTTTTCTATCTTAAGATCTCCAGATATTACTCTGGCAGTTGATGTAAGAGCTTGTTTTAATCGTTCTTTTAGGTTGGTTTCTTTTTCACTCATTAAATTTGAATATTTACTAAGGACTCTGGTAGTTCCTCACCAAAGCATCTTTGATAATATTCAGCTATTATATTTCTTTCCATTTCATCACATTTGTTTAAAAAAGTTACTCGAAAAGCATAACCAGTATCTTTAAAAATTTCAGTGTTTTCAGCCCAATGCAAAACAGTTCTAGGACTCATAACTGTTGAAATATCTCCAGCAATAAATCCATTTCTAGTTAAAGATGCAACTTTGATCATATTAGCAATTTTTTCTTTACCTTTTGGGTTATTCAGAGATTTATTTTTTGCTAATACGATATCCATTTCTTTCTCAAGACCTAAATAGTTAAGTGTGGTAACAATATTCCATCTATCCATTTGCCCTTGATTTATTTGTTGGGTGCCGTGATAAAGACCAGTAGTGTCTCCTAATCCAACTGTGTTTGAAGTTGCAAATAATCTGAAATACTTATTTTGATTTATTACCTTATTTTTATCAAGTAATGTAAAACTTCCCTCAGCTTCCAAAACTCTTTGAATTACAAACATGACATCTGGTCTACCTGCATCGTATTCGTCAAAAACTAATGCCACTGGATTTTGTATTGACCATGGCAAAATACCTTCATTAAACTGAGTAATTTGTTTTCCATCTTTTAAAGCAATTGCATCTTTTCCAATTAAGTCTATACGACTAATATGGCTGTCCAAATTAATTCTTATGCAGGGCCAGTTCAATCTTGCTGCTATTTGTTCTATATGAGTTGATTTACCAGTACCATGATAACCCTGTACCAAAACTCTTTTATTAAAAGCAAATCCAGAAATTATTGCTAGTGTTGTATCCTTATCAAATTTATATGTTTTATCGATTGTTGGGACATACTCACTTTTTTTTGAAAAAGCAATAACCTCCATATCAGAATCGATTCCAAAAGTTTGATTTACGGAAACTTTTATATCTGGTTGCAAATTTAAGTTAGGTATCAATTTTATCTCTATATGTATTTTTTAATTGTGTATAAGCCAATGTGATTAGTTTTAGCTTTTCCTCATATTTTTTATTTCCAGAATTCATATCAGGGTGATATTTTTTGACAAGTATTTTGAACTTTTCTTGTATTTTTTTCCATTTTAAACCCTCAGAAACACCCAATATACTAAAAGCTTTAATATCTTTGTGATCAAATTTAAATTGACGCATATGGTTATAATCACCATTAATTTTATCTTTATCCAGATCATCTTTAAGAGTGTTATTCCACAAAACTTTAAAAAAATTATCAGAAGAACTAAAGCTTTGGGTGGGTTTATGCCAAATCATATCTGATTTTAAAAAATCAATAATTTGATTATCATTCATGCCTGAAAAATAGTTCCAGTTTTTATTGAATTCTTTAACATGTTCTAAGCATAGCATTCTATATTTTTTGCTATTATCTTTTTCAATAGGAGCTTTATATTCTCCAATTTCTTTACAATTATTCCAGTCACAAATATTTTTCATGATATAATAATTTTATTTATGAATATAAATGACTTAATTGCAATCGTAAAAAAAAAAATACAAACTAATTTTGTAATTGAACATATTAATATTGAAGATAAATCTTTTCTTCATAAAAAACACTCAGGACATAAAGAAGGTAAATTTCATTTAAAAATAGAGATCATTTCAGAAGAATTAAAAACATTAAATAAAATAGAAAGTAATAAGAAAATATATAAGATTCTGAGTGAGGAATTAGATAAATATATACATTCTATTCAAATTTCAATTAGATAGCTCTTGTTTGAGAAATTTTTTAATTTCATTGTTGTTATATTGATTATTTATAATTGTTAAACCGATTTTTCTCAGTAAAATTAAATTAATTTTCTTTGAAAGATTTTTTTTATCTTTTGTCATAAAAAAAATAATTCTATTTAAATTTTTTTCTGAAAAATAGTTTCTTATATTTGAGGGTAAATTCATTTTCTTAATATGATTAATAACTGATTGATACTCTTTATATTTAATAAGTTTATTACATAGGCTAAATTTTAGTGCAGAGATCATTCCCAAAATCACAGCTTCCCCGTGATTAAGTTTTTTTGAATAACCTAGGGAAGCTTCGTATGAATGAGCAAAAGTATGACCAAAATTTAAAATTTTTCTAAGTTCTTTTTCTTTTTCATCTTTTTCCACAATTATTTTTTTAATTTTGCAACTTTGAAAAATCGCATTTTCCAGAAATGGAGATTTAAGTGTCAAAATTTTTGAACCGTTATTATTTAAATAAGTAAAAAAATTTTTATCCATTATCAATGAATGTTTAAGTATTTCACCATATCCACAAATAATTTCTCTTAAAGGTAGTGTATTTAAGAATCTGCTATCACTAACAACTATCTTAGGTTGGTAAAAATTTCCTACAAGATTTTTACCTTGTATTGTGTTTATACCAGTTTTTCCTCCAATACATGAATCTACTTGTGATAATAATGTTGTTGGCAAATTAATAAATTGAAGTCCTCTTTTAAATAAACTTGCAGCAAAACCACCCACATCACCGGTGATTCCCCCACCAATAGTTATTACACTATCTTGTCTAGAAAAGTTTTTATTTAACAAAATTTCTAAAATTTTATTAACACTTTTTTGATTTTTATTTTTTTCGTTAGCTTCGAAAAAAAATTTAGTAATTTTTTTTTTCTTTAATGATTTATAAATTTTAGAAAGCATTTTTTTTGGAACTTTTTTATCAACAACTAAGAGACATTGATTAAAATCAATAGAATTTTTTTTCAAATATTTGTCAAGATTTTCGACCAAATTAGATCCAATTATTATAGGATAAGTTTCAGAAAATGTTTTCACTTTAAGTTTAATGGGTTTCATAAATTTTTAATATTTTTTTTACAATTATATTTTTTGTAAGATTTTCACAATTAATCTTATACCTAGCTTTTGAATAAACAATAGAACGTTTTTGAATAAGCTCGATTAGTTCATTTTTTGAGGCTTTAAAAGCCAAGGGTCTTTTTTGACTATTTTTTATTCTATTAGTTAAAGTTTCCACATCCCAATTTAACCAAAAAGAAATGTGATTATCTAAAATTTCTTTTTTAATTTTTTGATTTAAAAAAGCACCACCACCTAAAGATATCACTGATTTTTGTTTTTTGAGGATTTTAAGAGTTAATACTTCCTCTATTTTTCTGAAGTATTTTTCTCCCTTTTTTTCGAAAATTTTTGAAATTTTCATTCCTAATTTTTTTTCTATTTCATTATCAACGTCAATAAAATTTCTTTCTAGCTTCTTAGATATAATTAAGCCTATAGAGGACTTGCCAGAACCCATCATTCCTAAAAAAACTAAATTTTCTTTTAATTTCATAAGTTTCTTTATTGAAAAAACACAAATATGTCTTAATTTGATTTTATCCAACGTTATATGCAATTTACTAAAAAAACAAGTTCCAGCCGAAGTGTATTTGGCTTAGTGATAAAGTTAGTTGTAGTTATAGCTCTGGTTCTTGGAATAATTTTTCTTCTGAATCAAATAGATTTTCCGGCACCTAAAAAAGAAATAGAAAAAATTATCCCCAATGAAAATTTTAAGATTGTTAAATAAAAAATATTTATCAATTATATTGATTGTTTTTTTTATAGGTTCTTATTCCCAAGCAGAAGATGAGCCTATAGATATTTGGAACATAGATAAAAAAAAAATAGAAAAGAAAGATTCTAATAAAACTTCAATTTCTAAAGAAAATAACAATGAAGAAGTTATAAAATCTAGCATTTATGATATGCAGTCTCAAAAACAAATTAATGCTGTCAAGGTTGAACCATCATTAAATTCTAAAGAGATTGAGATTATAGGACTTTATGATCCTGAGGATTATGGATTAAAAATTGATATGTGGACAAATTCTAACGGAGATCAACTTAAATATTTATTTTCAAATTTAGAAAAATTAAATTTATCAAAAGATGCATCTGATTTAATGAATATTGTATTGTTAACTAACTCGTATTATCCAAATATTAACATGAAAGAGGATGAGTTTTTAAAGATAAAATCAAATTGGCTTATCAAGAATAATGACCGAGAACTAATTGCAGAATATTTAATTAAAAATCAAATCTTAGATTTAAATCCAAAGCTTACTAAATATTTAATTGATCAATATTTATCAGAGTCAAATTTGACAGCAGCTTGTGATATTTTTTCTAAAAATACAAAAATAATAACAGATGAATATTTGTCAAAATTTAATTTATATTGCTTAGTGGATAATGGAAGAAAAGACGAAGCTCAATTAATTTTAGATTTAAAAAAAGAACTTGGATTTAAAGATGAATATTTTGAAAAAAAATTAGATTATTTATTTGAATTTACTGATAAACCAGACTTATCTATTTCAGAAAATAGTATTTTAGATTTTCATTTAGCTCATAGAACTAACCCAGATTTTACTTTTGAACCTAAGAAAAATACTAACAAGTTAATATGGAAATATCTTTCAACTTCGAATTTACTTTATAATATAGATGAAATAGATATTACAGAGTTAGAGAAAATTTCAATTATTGAAAAAGCCACCAATGACAAAAACTATTCTGAAGAAGATTTGTTTGAATTATACAAAAGATTTCAGTTTAATATTAATCAACTTTTAAATGCAAAAGGATCTCATAAAATACTGCCTAATTCTGAAGCGCGAGCTTTAATTTATCAAAGAATACTACTAGAGTCAGAAGTTACTACAAAACTTGAATTGATAAAAATTTTAAAGGACTCATTTATAAAAGAAAATTTGCCTTATGCTTTTGATGACTATTTAAAAAAATTTTTAGAGGAAATTAGCCCTGATGAAGTTCCATCCAATTTCACCACATTTTATTATACTTATCTTAAAAAAGATGAAGAGGTAAATAAAGATATTAAATTTAATAAAGATATATTACATCAATCAAAAATTATAAATTATTTTAATGGTGATTATGCAAAATCTAAAATAGAGAAAGATTTGAATAATTTTTTAAAAAAGATAAAAAAAGATAAAAAATACTTTATTTCTAAAAAAGATATAATTTTAATTGAGTCTATAAAGTCAGATGGAATTGAAGTTTCAAAAAAATATGATGATCTTTATGAAATTGATGAATCTGAAATACCTACTGATATTCAAGTAATGATAAATAATAATGAAATAGGCTCTACGGTTTTAAGACTTATAGAGGTAATAGGTGAAGATAAATTAGAGGCTCTTGATGAAGATACATTATATTTTATTATTAGTGCACTTAACCAACTAGATATTGACTATATCAGAAATAAGATTTTGTTAAAAGTTCTTCCTTTAAAAGTTTAAAAATTAGTTTATCTATTATTCTTATGGGCATTAAAGATATCATTACAGTACCTGATGAAACTTTAAAAAAAATTTCAGAACCTATAGAAAAAGTGGGTGTTAATGAAAAAAAACTTATTAATGATTTATTTGATACAATGTATAACTCTAAAGGTATCGGTCTTGCTGCAGTGCAAGTAGGAATACTTAAAAGAATTCTAGTAATTGATGTGTCTACAAAAGATGAAAAAAAAAAACCTTTAAGTTTTATTAACCCTATTATTAAAAGATTAAGTGAAGAAACTTCAATTTATGAAGAAGGATGTTTGTCTATTCCAGAAACTTTTATAGAAATTGAAAGACCAAAAATCTGTGAAGTGGAATATATTGATATAGATGGAAAAAAAAGAAATTTAAAGTGTGATGGTATTTTGTCAACTTGCCTCCAGCATGAAATTAATCATTTAGATGGAAAATTAATAATTGACCATTTATCTAAACTAAAAAGGGATATAATTATTAAAAAAATTTCTAAAACAAAAAAAAATCCTGATAGAATATTGGTTTAAAAATGCCAAAAAAAATTATTTTTATGGGTACACCTCTTTTTGCTGTACCAATCCTGAAGTCTTTATATCAAAATGGATACCCTATATCAGTTGTTTATACTCAGCCTCCTCAAAAATCTCATCGAGGTCAGAAAATTAATAAATCATCTATTCAAGGAATTTCAGAAACTTTGAATATAGATTTTAGATCCCCACAAAGTTTGAAAAATAATATTGAAGAATACGAATTTTTAAAAAAAATGGGTGCAGACCTTGCAATTGTCGTTGCTTATGGTCAAATAATACCTAAAGAATTTTTAAGTTTAACAAAAAAAGGTTTTATCAATATTCATGCCTCTATACTCCCAAAATGGAGAGGTGCAGCGCCTATTCAAAGATCAATAATGAATTTAGACGAAGAAACAGGGGTAAGTATAATGAGAATCAATGAGGAATTAGATAGTGGACCAATAAGCAATATATATAAGATAAAACTTGATAAAAAACTCAATGCAATGGAAGTTTCAGAAAAACTCTCACTCTTAGCAGCAGATAAAATTTTAGATAATATAGACGATATTATGGATGGGAAATCAAATTTTACAAACCAAGATCATTCAAAAGCAACTTATGCAAAAAAAATTTTTAAAAATGAGGGACAAATTGACTGGAATGATGATGCTATAAAGATCATAGGAAAGATTAATGGTTTGTACCCTTCTCCAGGAGCTTTTTTTAATTTTAATGGTAAGAGATATAAAATCTTAAAAGCGGAAATCGCAAATGGTATTGGGAGAAATGGCGAAGTTATCTCAGATAATCTCGAAATAGCATGTAATAATGAAAAATCTATTAAGATTATTGAAATTCAAAGAGAGGGAAAAAAGGTTCAAAAAATTGGAGAGTTTATGCTTGGATCTCAAATAAAAAAAGGTTCTTTAATATCTAATGTTTAGATATCAAATATTAATCGAATACGTTGGCACTAATTTTAGGGGTTGGCAAGTCCAAACAAAAGGTAAGACTATACAAGGACTTCTTCAAGAGAATGTTTCAAAACTTTTAAAAGAAAAAATTGTTTTATTTGGAGCTGGGAGATTAGACAAAGGAGTTCATGCTATTGAGCAATCTGCTCACTTTGAATGTAAAACAAAAATAATTTATTTAGATAAATTTATAAAATCTTTAAACTATTTCTTAAATGATAATATGGTGTCAGTACTTAAAATTAAAAGACGTGATAAAAATTTTCATGCAAGATTTTCTGCAAAGATGAGAATATATAAGTATGTTATTATAAATCGTGCCAGCAGACCGGTTTTAGATAGAAATAGAGGGTGGCATATTATGAAAAGACTTGATTTAGATATGATGAAAAAAGCATCAAAAAAATTAGTTGGAACTAATGATTTTTCTACTTTCCGTGCTTCAAGTTGTAGAGCCAAAAGTCCAATTAAAACTATGAAATCTGTTAAAATAAAATCTAAAAATAATAGAATAGAAATAGAATTTAAATCTCAATCTTTTTTACAACAGCAAGTTCGTTCAATGGTGGGTTGCTTAAAATATGTTGGAGAAAAAAAATGGACTTTAAAAAAATTTACTTTAGTAATGAAATCAAAAAAAAGAACTTTGTGTGCACCACCAGCACCATCTGAAGGGTTGTATTTAGCTAGAGTTATTTATTAACTTTTTTTTATTACTCATAGCAAATTTTTTATTTATTCGCCATCTAGATTCTTCTCTTACAATATAACCACAACAATTTTTTGAGCTACACTTACAAGGAAATTGTTTATAGTCCTCATCATATCCAAATCCATAATCACAAGTAAATTCTTCTCCCTTTTTTATATCTCGTATCGCTGTGATCCATACTTTAAGACCTTTACCATTATAATCACAATTGTTATCACAACTGTGGTTTACTAGGCCAGCAGTATTCCAAGAAAAATCCCCATCAAGAGTGTACTTTTTATTCAATGTAAATAAGTATATAGGTTTTTTATTATCAAACTTTTTTGATTCCTCCACTTCTTTATTTGTAATAATTTTCCCAGAATAATTTATAATTTTCGTACCTTCTTTTATATCTCGTGTAGCGTAAAGACCTCGTCCTTTGTGATCAATTTTTGATTTTTTTATTTTGTACAATTTCATTTTGGTGATTTACAATGAACTAGGTATTAATCAATTGAATTCTATAAGTGCATTAACATGTTCATTAGCACTTTCAGCTAAAGCATTTAAATCATATCCACCTTCAAGAATAGAAACAACTTTACCTTTGGTAAACTTGTTTGTGGCTGCTAATGTTCTTTTGGTAATCTCATAGAAGTCTTTTGAACTTAATTGAAATTGAGCTAATGGATCATCTTTATGGGCATCAAAACCTGCTGAGAATAAAAGAAAATCAGGTTTATATTCAGTTAATCTTTCTAAAACTCTATCAAACGCATTAAAGTATTGCTCAGAGTTTGTGCCAGCTGGCAATGGTATATTTAAAGAATTGTTAAAGTCACCTTTATCTTTTTCCGTTCCTCCTCCAGGATAAAAGGGATATTGATGGGTAGAAATATATAACGAATTTTTATTATTACGCATAACATCATAATTTCCATTACCCCAATGTACATCAAAATCTACACAGGCAATTCTTTTATATTTGTATTTACTTACTAGATAGTTAGAAGCCACTCCAGCATTTGATATACAGCAAAATCCCATTGCTTTATTTTTTTCTGCATGATGTCCAGGAGGCCTTGCTAAACAAAATGCATTTTTAAATTGATTTCTTTCTATTCCATCTATAGCTCTTATTGTTGATCCCGCAGCATCAAAAACTGCTTTTTTGCTTTCTGGTGAAATTACTGTATCTCCATCTAAAAACTTAAGACCCTTTTGTGGAAAAGAGTTTTTTAAATCATCTATGTAGTCTTTTGAATGAGTCATTGCCAATATATCATCTGGCACATTGTCAGGTTTTTCCCAAATTAAATCTTTTCTTACTTTTAATTTTTCCTTAATAGCTACTACTCTTTTTGGTTGTTCAGGATGGCCATCCCCTGTGATGTGTTTTTCATAAGAGTCAGAATTAATTATTGCTGTTTTCATTTAAAATAGTTTTTTAAAATATTTTCATAAATTTTAGTTAAATTTTTTAAATCTTTTAAAGATACTGCCTCATCAACTTTATGCATAGTTTTTCCAACTAAACCAAATTCCAAACCAGGTGATATAGTTTTTATAAATCGCAAATCTGATGTTCCACCAGTAGTAGATAATCTAGGTTTAATTTTAGTAATCTTTTCTATAAGATTTTGTATCATAAAAGTTGTTTTGTTTGGTCTTGTTAAAAAAGCTTCACCAGAGACACGGTACTGTATCTTAAATTTAGATTTATTTTTTTTGTTAATCTCATAAAAAATTTTATTAAGTCGTTTTTTAATAGAATTTGATGAATGTTTATTATTAAACCTAATATTAAAAGTTGCTTCTGCAGTAGCAGGAATAACATTATCAGCAGTGTTATTAATATTTATTTTCGTAACCTCTAAGTTTGTAGGTTGAAAATCTTTTGTTCCCTTATCAAATTTAATATCTTTTATTTCTTTTAAAATTTGAACAATCGTTGTTGAAGGATTGTTTGCTTTATTAGGATATGCTACATGTCCTTGTAACCCAAATATTGTTAATTTACCAGTTAAACTGCCTCTACGACCAATTTTAATCATTTCACCTAGTTTATTTGGATTTGTAGGCTCTCCAACTAAACAGAAATTTATTTTTTCTCTCTTCTTTTTTAAATATTCTACAACTTTTTTCGTACCATTAATTGCGTCTCCCTCTTCATCTCCAGTGATTAATAAACTAATGGATCCGTTAAATTTTTTATTTTTTGATAAAAAGGCACTTGTTGCAGAAACAAAAGATGCAATCGAACTTTTCATATCATTCGCACCTCTACCAATTAAATGACCTTTTTTTATAATTGGTTTAAAAGGATTATTTGTCCAATCTTTTATATTACCTGGAGGTACTACATCTAGATGACCTGCAAATAAAAAATTTGGCTCTTTTTTACCTATCCTTGCATATAAATTTTTGACAGGTTGCAAATTTTTTTCTTTAAATATTAATACCTTTGTTTTAAAGCCTAATTTTTTTAGTTTTTTTTCTAAAAATTTAATTATGCCTGCATCAATTGGAGTAATAGATGGAAATTTGATTAGCTCTTTAGCTAACTTTAAATCATTTAAAATTGTCATTATTTTATTCTCTTAATAGATCGTTTACTGATGTTTTTGATCTTGTTTTTTCATCAACTTGCTTAATAATTACCGCACAGTATAATGATGGTTTTGAAGGATCATTTTTATTTGGCAATGAGCCGGGAACTACAACAGAATATGGTGGAATTTTACCATAAGATATTTCACCAGTTTTTCTATCGACTATTTTAGTCGATTGCCCAATATACATTCCCATACTTAAAACTGATCCCTCACCAATTATTACCCCTTCTACTACCTCAGACATCGCTCCTAAAAAAACATTATCTTCAATTATTGTTGGTAATGCTTGGGCAGGTTCTAGTACTCCTCCAACTCCTGAACCTGCAGATATATGACAGTTCTTTCCAATTTGACAACAACTGCCTGCTCTCGCAAAAGTATCAATCATTGTGCCCTCATCTATATATGCACCTATGTTCACATAGCAGGGCATTAATACAGCATTTTTTCCAACGAAAGATCCTTTTCTTACAGGAGAATTCGGAACCATTCTAAATCCAGCTTTCTCGTGATCCTCTTTTGACCATCCAGCAGTTTTTCCTTTCAATAAGTGAGCTTTGTCATACCAACTAGAGTAAGGACCATTTAAATTTTCCATAGGATAAATCCTGAAACTTAACATTATTGCTTTTTTTAAATGTTGGTGTGTTATCCATGCTCCATTGATTTTTTCAGCTACCCTAGACTTACCACTATCCAAATCGTTAATAACTTGATTTATTGCGTCTTTAAGTGATTGATCTGATTTTTGACTTACTTGATCTTTATTTTCCCAAGCCTCATTAATAATTTTTTCTAAAGACATAATTTATTTACTTTTTAATAGCCTTATTTCTTTAAGAAATAAAGACAGATTTTCAATTTTATGAGAAATATAATCTTTATCAGAGTCTATTTTTCCAAAATGTTCATCATTAATTAACCAAACAGTTGCACATCCTCTTTCATAACCTATACTCAGATTTTTTGCGATATCTTCAATATAAATAGTCTCTTTTGGATTAATTCGAAATTTTTTGAGCATTAAATCAAAGGTCTTTGCCTCAGGTTTTGGAACATATCCAGCATCTTGAATATCAAAAACTTTTTCTCTTCCAAATAAATCATATACACCAAGGTGAGTTAGAATATTTTTAGCATGATCCGCACTTCCATTAGTGAAAATAAATTTTTCCATATCTAATTTTTCAAGTTCACTTCTCATAACTTTGTCTTCTTTCATGAATGAAAGATCTATCGAATGAACATAACTTAAGAATTCTTGTGGAGGTATCTTGTGATGTATCATCAAACCATTTAAACTTGTATTATATTTATAAAAATAATCTGTTTGTAATTTTTTTGCTGTATTTAAGTCTATTCCTAATTTTTCAGAAATGAATTTTGTCATACGTTTTGATACTTGCCCAAATACTTTTTCCAAAGAATAATTATTATGCTTGCCATAACAAACACCATCAAGATCTAAAAGAAGATACTTCATTTCTTTAAAATTCTTCATTTTCTTATTAAAGTTCCAGAACCTTTATCAGAGAAAATTTCAAATAATATCGAATGCTGTTTTCTACCATCAATAATTCCTACTGCAGTAACACCATTATTTATAGCATCTACACAAGTATTAATTTTAGGTATCATTCCCTCTGTTATAGTCTCATTTTTAATCATTTCTATAATTTCAGACAACGAAATTTCTTCTATAAGTTTATTTTCTTTATCTAATACACCCTCTACATTTGTCATTAACAACAATCTTCTAGATTTTAGAGACTTAGCAATTGCACCAGCTGCTGTATCTCCATTTATATTATAGGTTTGATTATTTTGTCCTAAACCCAAAGGTGAAATGATAGGAATTAATTTTTTTTTTACTATGTCATTAATAATACCTGTATTAATTTTATTAGGTATTCCAACAAAGCCAAGTTCTTCCCCTTCCGGAGTAACTTGAATTACATTATTATTTTTGGTGTTTATTGATACTGCCTCAGAACCTTTTTTTTTTAATGACTCCACGATATCTTTATTAAAGTCAATTAATACTGTTTCGACTATATCAATAACTTTTTCATCAGTTACTCTTAACCCTCTAATAAACTTTGATTGAATATTTGATTTTTCTAATTCTCTTTTTATTCTTGGTCCACCACCATGAACTACTACAATTGAAAGCCCTAATTTATTTAATATAACGATGTCTTCTATGAAATTGTTAAATATACTTCTATCAATAAAAACGTTACCTCCATATTTTACAACGATCAAATCATTTTTATATTTTTTTATATATTTAGAAACTTCATCAATAGGTGGCCCATTATCAGGTAATATTTTTTCTAGATCCATTGATTTTTTTAGTTAATGCCTAATCTAAGTTATAGTTTTAACTGTTGTTCTCTTCATAATAAACACTTGTTGAGCCATTGTTAAAATATTATTTACAGTCCAGTAAATAACTAATCCACTTGGAAATGGAGCAAGTATTACAGTTAAGAATAGTGGAAAGAAAGCAAATATTTTTGCTTGCATAGCATCAGTTGGTGCAGGATTAAGTTTTTGTTGTATCCACATAGAAACTCCCATTGCCACTGGCCATGCCCCAATAATTAGAAATGAAGGTACATCGTAAGGCAATAATCCGAATAAATTAAATATACTTGTGGGATCACGCTCACTTAAATCATGTATCCAACCATAAAAAGGCATCTGTCTCATTTCAATTGTTACAAATAAAACTTTATATAAAGCAAAGAATACAGGAATTTGAACAAGTATTGGCAAACAACCTGACATAGGATTAACCTTCTCTTTTTTATAAAGCGCCATCATTTCTTGCTGTAATTTCATTTTATCATCTTTATGAAGCTCTTTAAGTCTAACCATTTCTGGTTGAAGAGCTTTCATTTTTGCCATACTTCTAAAAGAAAAATTAGCCAAAGGAAAAAAAACTAAACGAATACAAATTGTAATAGCAATAATTGCCAAACCATAATTTCCTAGAAGTTTAAAGAAATAATCAATACCAAAAAATAATGGTTTAGTTATAAAATATAAAAAGCCCCAATCAATCACCAAATCAAATTTATCTATTTCAAGAGCTTTGGCGTAACCATCAATAATATCGACTCTTTTTGCAGCAACAATCACCTGCAATTCTTCCTCAATCTTACTATTTGCATTCAACTCAAGAGGCTCAGTTGCAATAAAGTTAGCTCTAAACTTTTTCTTATAATCAAATGTAGTTTTAAATTCCTTATTTCTTGGAGGTATTAAAGATGTTATCCAATATTTATCTCCAATACCCAACCAACCTTTTTGAGAAACTCTTGAAAATTTTTTTTCTTGAATATCATCATAATCTTCTTCAATTAATTCATCATCCAAAGTTGCAATAAGACCTTCATGTAAAATATAAAAATTAGATATTTCAGGTATTTTATTTCTTATAATTTGACCATAAGAATAAAAATCATATTTATTATTTGTTGAATTAATTACTTTTTGTTTAATTGTAAACAAATATTTATCATCTAAAGATATCTCTTTTTCAAAAATGATGCCCTGTTTATTTTTCCATGATAATTTAACTGAAGATTGATTTGTTAATTTATTGTTACCATTTACTAACCAAATAGACTCTGAATTTGGAATATCGATATTTTTATCTGAAGTAACGAAACCACTTTCTATTAAGTATCCGTTTTCTATATTTCTTGGACCTAAAAGGGTTACTTTCTTATTACTATCAAGTTCAATATTGTAATTTTTAAAAGTTAAATCATCTATTGCTGCTCCTTTCAAAGATATTGTTCCCACTATACTTTGATTTTCAAATTGAATTCTGTTGCTTTGTTTTAAAGCTTCTTCACGCGATATTTGAGTAATAGTTTCTTTTTGATCTAAAGTTGGTGTATCAGAATTTTTTTCAATTTTATTATTTTCAGACAATTTTTGCTTTTGAGACATTTCTGGAGCAAAAAATAATGCGTATAAAACAATAACAGCTGCTGAGAGCGAAATTGCCGCGATTACATTTCTTGTTTCCATTATTTTTTAATTTTTATATTTTTTTTTACAGGATCAAATCCTTCACCACCACCTAAAAACTTAATAGGGTGACATGATAAAATTCTTCTTACACTCATATACAATCCTTGAAAAAAACCAAACTTCTTTAATGCCTCAATACTATATTCCGAACAAGTTGGCAAATAACGACACGAATGTCCTAAAAAAGGACTTATAATAAATTTATAAACCTTGATTATTTTGATCAAGGATTGTGTAAAAAAATTCATCAACGTATTCTTTCTAAGTCTTTAAACAAAGTTTCTTTTATAATTGCATATTCGTTGTTTAACATAGTTGGCTTTGCAATAACAAGATATGAATAATTAAACTTCAAAAACATCTTTTTGACTGCTTCATTAGTTATATTTTTTAAACGTCTTTTAATTTTATTTCTTTTTACTGCATTACCAATTTTTTTCTTTGTAACAAAGCTAATATTTAGCTTATTTGTATTTTTATTTTTCAATTTTCCAAAAAAAATACTTACATATTTATTTGATATTTTTTTTTGATTTAGAAGAGTTTTAAAATCCTCATTTTTTGAAAGAGCAAAGATTTTGCTTTTCATTGAGCTATACTTATTTTTTTTTAACAGTTGATGAAACTGTTAAATTTTTTCTTCCTCTGGCTCTTCTTCTTTTAAGAAGTTTCCTGCCACCTTTGGTTTTCATTTTTGATCGAAATCCATGTTTTTTTAATCTTTTACCTTTTTTGGGCTGATATGTTCTTTTCATATAAAGTGATTTAATATTTATTAAATTTGGCTCTTTATAATAATTAAATATATAAATAGCAAATAGAAGATTTATAATTAACATTCAAATTAATGGAAAAAGGTAAAAAAATTAAATTATTTATTGGTTTATTTTACATATCTATAGTTAGTCTATTTTTATATTTTCTTTTTTCAAAATTCAGCTTTCAAGAAATTACTAGTTATGAGTTTATAAAAAATAATAGGGATTATTTTGTTGAATTAAGGCAATCAAATTTATTTTTTTTAGCTTTAATATTTATATTATTTGTAATTATTTGGGTATTTGCTGCTGGATTTGGTTCCCCAGTGGGTCTTTTAGCCGGATTCATATTTGGTAAATGGTTAGGATTAATTTTTTTAATTTTTGGAATGTCGGTGGGAGCAACTGCCTTATATCTATTTGCAAACTATTTTTTAAAAGAAATTATAAGAGATAAATTTTTAAATCGATTTAAAAAACTAGAAGATAAATTTAAGAGTTCTGAATTTTTTTACTTATTGATTTACAGATTTGTCGGGGGTATCCCATTTGCTTTGTCTAATGTTTTGCCTTGTATATTTAACGTTAAAGTATCAAATTTTTTTTGGGCTACACTAATAGGTACAATTCCTCAGCTTTTTTTAATGGTCTCAATTGGAAGTGGGTTAGAAAAAATAATTGATCAAAATTTAGAAGCTCCTAGTATTTTACAGTTAATAACTTCACCAGACATCTATGTACCAATTATAGCTTTAATGATTTTATTAATAATTACAATTTTTGTTAGAAAAATATTTTATAAAAAGTAAATTGGTGCCCCTATCAAGAATCGAACTTAAAATTTATCCTTACCATGGATACGTTATACCATTTAACTATAGGGGCTTTTCTGGTAATTTAGTTTAATTATTGATAATAAAGCATTTTTTTCTAATTATTGCCTTAATTTTTTAATTAATATGATTTATATCTTACTAAGGAAATTTTATGGGTATTCATTACGATTATAAATCAACTAGAAGTGCCAAGCTAATGGAAAAGCAAGCCAAAAGAGAAAAAAAGCTTGCTGAAAAAAAAGCAAAGAGATTGGCAAAAGAAGGTCCAAGTAAAGAAGAAATTAAAGATAAAACTCTAGATACTTCAAAGCCAATTACATTAGATTTTTTAACTAATCCAAATAAAGAATGATCAGTGCCAAAGAAAAGAATATAAGGTTAAGCTTGGCTCTTAAGAAAAATTTAAAAAAAAGAAAAATTTTTCAAAAAAAAAATAAAAAAAAAAATAAATAATGTCAGTTCTCTCAGATAAATGGATAAGAAAAATGTCAAAAGAGAGAGATATGATTGCACCTTTTGAAGAAAAACAAATTAGAGGAGATAGTATTTCTTATGGCCTTTCATCTTTTGGTTATGATGCAAGAGTTTCAAGTGAATTTAAAATTTTTACAAATGTAAATTCTGAAATAGTTGATCCAAAAAATTTTAAACCTACTAACTTTGTTACAAAAAATGTTTCAGAGTGCATAATTCCTCCAAACTCTTTTGTATTAGCTAGTACAGTTGAAAAGTTTAAAATACCTAATGATGTCCTTGTTATTTGCCTTGGTAAATCAACATATGCTAGATGCGGAATTATAGTAAATGTTACTCCACTAGAGCCAGGATGGGAAGGTCATGTCACACTGGAGTTTTCAAACACAACACCTTTGCCAGCAAAAATCTATGCTAATGAAGGAGTAGCTCAGTTTATTTTCATAAAAGGAAACGAAAAACCAGATATTACTTATGCAGATCGTAATGGCAAATATATGGGTCAAACTGGAGTAACATTGCCTAAAGTTTAAAAATGCAAAAATTAGAAGTCTTTGGGGCAAATAAGCTCAAAGGAAAAGTAAAAATATCTGGTTCCAAGAATGCATCACTGCCTATTTTGGCAGCAACGTTATTATCTAGTAAAAAAAATTATATTAAAAACTTACCTAAAGTTAAAGATATAGAAACTATGTTGATTTTACTTGAATCATTAGGTTCAAAAATAAAAAAAAATGGAAATAAAATCCTAATTGATAATACCAATCAAAATAAAACTTTTGCATCTTATAATTTAGTAAAAACTATGCGTGCAGGAATTTTAGTTTTAGGACCTTTATTAGCGAGATTTAAAGAGGCCAAGGTAAGTAGCCCAGGTGGTTGTTCTATAGGTTTAAGGCCAATTGATATTCATTTAAAAGCTCTTTCAAAGTTAGGTGTGAAATACAAAATTAATCAGGGTTATGTAATTGCTAGAGCTCCAAGAGGTTTAAAAGGTGCCAAGATAAGATTTCCAAAAATATCAGTAGGAGCTACAGAAAATTTAATAATAGCAGCAAGCCTGGCTAAAGGAACTTCAATATTAAGTAATTGTGCGATTGAACCTGAGATAAAAGATTTAGTAAATTTTTTAAAACAGATAGGATGTAACATTAAATGGATCTCACGTCGTTCAGTTAAAATAAAAGGTGTAAACAAAGTCTATGAAACAACCTTTCCAGTTATGTTTGATAGAATTGAAGCTGGCACTTACTTGATAGCAGCTGCAATAACAAAAGGAAATTTAAGAGTTCAAAACATAGATCCTAAAATAATTAAAACTGAAATAGATATTTTAAAAAAAATAGGTTCAAAAATAATAGTTAAAAAAAAAGAAGTTCAAATTATGGGAGGAAAAAATATAAAAAATATGAAAATCAAGACTGCTCCCTATCCAGGTTTTCCAACAGATCTACAAGCACAAATAATGGTATTATTGTGCAAAGCAAATAAAAGTTCAACAATTAAAGAAGATATTTTTGAAAATAGATTTATGCATGTGGCAGAATTAAATAGAATGGGTGCCAAAATATCTACTAATGGTAATAAAGCTATTATCAAAGGAAATATTAATTTTGCTCCTGCTGAATTGATGGCAACAGATTTACGTGCTTCGGTATCTCTAATTTTAGCAGCATTAACTGCAAAAGGAAAATCAATTATAAATAGAATATACCATTTAGATCGAGGTTACGAAAACATAGAAAAAAAACTGAAAAAAGTTGGTGCAAAAATTAGACGGATAAGTTGATGAAGAAAAATTTTTTAACAAAAATAATTGCCACAGACAACGAGGGACTGCAAATGATTTCAGCATGCTGTGCGGGGGCAAAAATAAAGATTTCTAATATGAAGTTTTTAAAATTTAATAAGGTATTTTTAGTTTCAATAGAGAGAACAAAAATAGAAACTGATCAAAAAAACAAGAAGATAAATAGTATCTGTAAATTTGATTTTATAGAAAGTGTTAAATCAAAGAATATTAATCAAAAAAATCAAGATTTAGTTTTAGATTTAATTGGAATAGATTACTTAAAAAATAAGGATGATTATGAAATTAATTTGATTTTTGAAAATAATGCTCATATCTCTTTAATGACAGAGACAATTGAAGTAAGACTAGAAGATCAAAACGAAATAAAAGATAAATGAAAATATTAAATAATAAAAACAAAAATTTTGATAAAGTTCTGGACAAATTGCTTTTACTCAGAAAGAAAAAAATTAAATTTAGTTCAGCATCAGTAACAAGTATTATTAATGAAGTTAAAAAAAATGGGGATAAAGCAGTTTTAAAGTATGAAAAAAAGTTCAATAAAAACAATAAAATTATTCCACCATTCAAACAGATCTCTAGTTCAATAAGATCCCTTGATAAAAAAGTTAAAAAGTCTATTGATCTAGCATATCAGAGAATTTACAAATTTCACTCCCTTCAAAAATTTAAAAACATTTCTTACACTGATAAATTGAAAAATAAACTTGAATATAAATATATACCCATCGACTCAGTTGCAATTTATGTTCCTGGTTCTTCAGCTTCTTATCCATCAAGTGTTTTAATGAATGCTATTCCTGCAATTGTAGCTGGTGTTGAAAGAATAGTGATGATTAATCCTAGTTTTAAAGGCAAACAAAATCCAGCAGTTTTATATGCTGCAAAAAAATGTAAAATTAAAGAAATATATTCTATTGGTGGTCCCTCTGCTATTGCTGCAGTTGCTTACGGGACAAAAAAAATTAAAAAGGTTAGTAAAATTGTTGGTCCTGGTAACTCTTATGTTGCTGCAGCTAAAAAGGAGGTCTTTGGGGATGTAGGTATCGAAGGTATGACTGCTGGACCTTCAGAAGTAACTATAGTTGGTGATAAATCATCTAATCCTGAATGGATTGCAAGTGATTTGATTGCTCAAGCAGAGCACGATCCATTAGCTCAATGTATTT
>CACHRX010000011.1 GCA_902582385.1 uncultured Pelagibacteraceae bacterium
GAATCAAAAAATATAGAGGGAAGACTCCTTTATTTATTGAAGAAAATATTGAACAAAAATTAAATCAAATATTTGACTCAGAAATAAAGCTTAATTCAGGAGGCTATCTGGTCATAAATCCAACTGAAGCACTTGTATCTATAGACATAAACTCTGGAAGCTCAATTAAACAAAAAAATGTTGAAAGTACGGCTCTTGACACAAATCTTGAAGCAGCTGAAGAAATAGCAAGACAAATTAAAATAAGAGATCTATCAGGTCTAATAATTATAGATTTTATAGATATGCTTAATTACGGAAATAGAAGACTAGTAGAAAAACGCTTAAAAGAAAAATGTAGAATTGATAGAGCTAGAATTCAAATCGGTAGAATTAGTAATTTTGGATTACTTGAAATGTCTAGACAAAGACTTAGAGAAAGTGCAGTAAAGTGGAAAGTTGAGTTAACAGATGAGTCTTTTGCTCAAAAATTATTAAAAATTGTAGAGTTAAAGGCAGTTTTAAATAAAGGAAAATTTGTTGAACTTAAAGTTTGTAAAAAAATTTCTGATTTTTTAAAGGAAAATTTTGTAGATGATTTAACTTATTTTGAAAAAAAGAATAAAATGAAAATTGATATCATTACAGATAACTCTCTAATAATTCCTGAATATATAATCGATATTAAGAATAAATCTAAGAAGACGATTGAATTAGTAACATATTATGAGAAATTGAAAAATTTAGAACAACAAAAAATTGATAACAAAATTGTTAAGGTTAAAGATAAGAAGAAATTTATTAAAAAAAGAAGTTATAAAAAAAAATTTTATAAAAAAACTAAATAATTCCTTTTGTGGGTGATGAAGGATTTCCCATTAAAGTCTTATTTATTCTTCCTGAAAGGAATGACTGTCTACCAGCTATTACAGCATTTTTAAATGCTAATGCCATATCAAAAGGTTTTTTTGCTTTGGCAATTGCGGTGTTAACTAGTACCCCATCACATCCAAGCTCCATTGCAATTGTAGCATCTGATGCCTGACCTAAACCAGCATCAATTATTAATGGGAGTTTCGTCTGTTTTCTAATTATTTGGATATTTACTTTATTTAAAATACCCAATCCTGAACCAATTGGTGAAGCTAAGGGCATAATTGCAGATGCACCTACGTTTTCTAATCTTTTTGCCATTAAAGGATCATCATTGCAATAAACCATTACTTTAAAACCCTCCTTAGTAAGGACTTCTGTAGATTTAAGAGTTTCAATCATTTCAGGAAATAGATTTTTTTTATCTCCCAAAACCTCTAGCTTTACTAATTTCCAACCACCTATTTCTCTTGCAAGTCTTAATGTTCTTAAAGCCTCTTCAGACGAAAAACATCCAGCTGTATTAGGTAGGTATGTAATTTTTTTTGGATCAATATAATCCATCAATAAGGGTTTTTTTTTATTCGTAATATTAACTCTTCTTACTGCAACTGTTACAATTTCAGCTCCTGAAAATTTTATAGCTTTTGCACATTCTTTCATATTTTTATATTTTCCCGTACCTACAATTAATCTAGAAGTGAAAGGTTTATTAGCTATGATAAGTTTATCTATTTTCAATTTTATCCACCTCCAATAAAATGTACAATTTCAATTTGATCACCATCTTTAAGTTTTATTTTATTTAACTTTTTCTTATCTATTATTTCCGCATTTAATTCAATCGCCACTTTTTTAATAGGTATTTTTAAGTCGCTAATAAGGTTAATAATTTTCAAATTTTCAATAATTACCTTTGCTTTGCCATTTAATTTAATTTTTATTTTTTTTATTTTTTTCATCGTATATAAGGTGTAAATGAACAATAAAATTATTATTATTAATGGTCCAAATCTTAATCTATTAGGTGAAAGAGAACAATCACAATATGGTTCATTAACCTTTGAAAAAATTAAAGATAATTGTATCAAAAAATGTGAAGAATTAGACTTAGTAGTTGATTTTACTCAATCAAATATTGAAGGGGAATTAGTCAATATAATTCAAGGGGCTAGAAAAAAATTTGATGCTATGATTATAAATGCTGCTGGATTTACTCACACATCAGTTGCAATTAGAGATGCTCTAGATTTATTTAAAAAACCAATAATTGAATTACATATTTCTAATATTTATAAAAGAGAACAATTTAGGCAAAAATCTTTGATAAGTGATGTGGTCACTGGAGGAATCTTCGGTTTAGGCACTGATGGTTATATTTTAGCCATAATTGCAATGCAAAAGATTTTAAAAAATGAAAATTGATAAAAAAATTATTAAAGAATTAAGCAATTATTTAGATGAATTCAATCTAACTGAACTAGAATATACAGACAAAGATACTAAAATTAAAGTATCAAAACATTCTGTTAAAGTTAATGATCAATTAAAATCGATTAATAATGATTTTGCTAAAGCTTCAGAACTTGTAAAAGAAAATAATAAAAATATTTCTGGTATTGAAATTACATCACCTATTATTGGCACCGCTTATCACGCTCCAGAGCCTGGTGCAAAAAAATTTGTCGAAGTTGGAAAAAAAATAAAAAAAGGTGATACAATTATGATTGTTGAAGCAATGAAAACAATGAATCATGTGCCTTCAACTGCTGAGGGTGTTGTTAAAAAGATTTGTATCAATGATGGTCAACCTGTAGAGTTTGGTCAAACCTTAATTATTCTTGAGTAATGTTTAAAAAAATTTTGATTGCAAATAGAGGTGAGATTGCAGTTAGAGTAATTAGAGCATGTAAAGAATGGGGCATCTCTACTGTAGCAGTTCATTCTGATGTTGATAAAGATAGCATGCACGTTAGATTAGCAGATGAAAGTGTTTGTATTGGTCCTCATCAACCAGTAAATAGTTATCTTAATATTCCTGCTTTAATGTCTGCAATTGAGCTTACTAAATCAGAAGCTGTTCATCCTGGATATGGTTTTTTATCTGAAAACGCAAACTTTGCAAAAGTCTTAGAGGAAAATAATATAAAATTTATTGGCGCGCCTTCTAAATTAATTAAAATGATGGGAGATAAAATTCAAGCAAAAAAAATTGCAAAAGAAAACGGACTACCAGTAATTGAGGGTTCAGAAGATGGAATAAAAGATATCAACGATGCTAAAAAACTATCCAAAAAAATTGGTTTTCCAATTCTTATAAAAGCAGCAGGAGGTGGAGGTGGAAAGGGAATGAAGATAGTTCACAAAGAGGAAGATTTTGAAACACTTTTTTCAACTGCGAAATCTGAAGCAAAAAAGTATTTTGGAAATGATGAGGTCTATATAGAAAAATTTTTTCAAAATCCTAGACATATAGAGGTCCAAATTTTAGCTGGCAAAAATAGGGTTGTTCACCTTCATGAAAGAGATTGCTCTGTTCAAAGAAGACATCAAAAATTGATTGAAGAGACACCTAGTCCAGTTTTGAATAATGAAATAAGGAAAGACCTTTTTGAAAAAACAGTAAATATGGTCAGTAAAATTGGTTATTTAGGAGCAGGAACTGTAGAATTTATTTACGAAGATGGAAAATTTTATTTTTTAGAGATGAATACAAGAGTACAAGTGGAACATCCAGTTACTGAAATGGTAACTGGCATAGATATAATTAAAGAGCAAATATGGATAGCATTTTCAGGAGAAACAGCTTTAAAACAGACTGACATTGTACCTAGAGGTCATGCTATAGAATGTAGAATAAACGCTGAGGATGCTAGTAAAAATTTTCAACCATCACCTGGAACTATAGGTTTGTGTCATCAACCATCAGGATTTAGGACAAGAGTTGATGGAGCTATTTTTCAAGGTTACAAAGTTACTCCTTATTATGATAGTTTAATATGTAAACTGATATGCCATGGCAGAAACAGAATGGAGGCTATTCAAAGAATTAATAGATCTTTAGATGAATTTGTAATTGAAGGAATTATTACAACCATTCCATTACATAAAGTACTATTAAATCATGAAAAATTTATTAATTCGGACTTTAATGTAAGTTGGTTGGATAAAGAAAAAGTTATTTAATAACAGTTTACAAGCCAAATATCATAAACTGGATGATCAAAAGAAGCTATTGACGGGCTTGATGAAAACATCCAACCATTAAAAACATAAACCTTATCATTGTCACTTTTTGTTAAGTCCCTTACTTGAATATAGGCTTTAGTTTCAGGATTGTCATCGAATTCAGAATTAGTGCATTTCATACTTTTGATTGATAGATCTTTGTAAATAAATTCCTCACCATTAATCAGTTTTATTAATTCATTTTTTGAGCTTATTTTATCTAATATTTTAACTGAAGTATTTTTTTTAGCTAAACTTTCTTCAGATTTTGCACAACTAAAAAAAATTAAAGATAAACAAATAACTAAATTAGTTAAAATTTTTTTATTATTTCCAACTTTTATATTTTTTATTAATGGCATTTTTTTTATTCTTATTAGGATAATATGCTGCTTCTGTTCCGGTGGGATTTGATTGATGAGGTTTTTGCCATTCATACTTTTTTAAATCGTGTTTTTTTTCAATTTTGTTAGCTGTAAAATGCATCCAAGAATACCATTCCACAGGTATTTTACTTGCATCTATTTCATTGGCATAAATTACCCACCTCTTACCCCCTTTACTTTCATAGTATTTATTGCCAAAAGAGTCTGAACCAACTAATTTTCCAAATAATATAGTTTTTAATTTTGTTCCAAGTGTATCTTGATTCCACCAAATGAAAATTTTTTTTAATAATGTCAACATTCAAATTTTTTTTTTTTCAATTTCAAATTGTATAAAATAAATTAGACTAAAATATGGATTTGTATATAAATGAATTGATTCATTATTCAAAATAATTTTTTAAATTGAGGTAAAATGGCAAAATATTTAGTTGAAACTTATTATACATGTACTTTTAAAGTTAATCATTTCTTAGATGATATAAATGAGGAAGAGCTTAAAAAACTTGAAAAAAGAGATGATGGAAAATTTGAAGTTTTGGATGTCAAGCTTGATAACAGAAAAACCAAAAATTTAGATCCAAAAAATGAAAATGTTCCAAGTAAGAAAATTGATTTAGTGAGTAAAAAAATTGACAACAAAAATGAAAACATCGAACAGTCTGTCAGCCAAATATTAAATAAAACTGAAAAAGCTGGTAAAAGATTTAGTATGCCAGATCGTAGGAAAGGCTATATACAAAAAGCAACTATAGGTGATCATAAAGTTTATCTTCACACCGGCGAATATGAAGATGGCAAAATAGGAGAAATTTTTATTGATACAAGTAAAGAAGGTGAGCTAGTGAAAGCTTTAATGAACAACTTTGCTATAGCTGTTTCTCTTGGTCTACAGTACGGCGTGCCTTTAGATGAATATATAAGTGCTTTCGTTGGAACAAAATTTGAACCTTCAGGTAAGGTTCAGGGAAATGATAGAATATTGAGTGCATCGTCAATATTAGATTATATATTTAGAGAACTAGCAATTTCATATCAAAATAGAGAGGACTTGGCTCATACACCTTCGATTGGAGAGTCTGAATTGAATAAATTTGAAGATCAAGGATATGAAGGGCAAAATCAATTATTAAAAATTGTAAAAGATATAACAAGTAAAGGCTTTGTAAGAAATAATTACAAGAAGAATCTTGTAGATTTATCTGATATCAAAATAAATTTGAAAGGAAAAAAATAATTATTTTTTTATTTTTAAAGAAAGACTTAACTCTTTCAACTGTTCTTCCTTAATTTCTGAAGGAGCATTCATCATCAAGTCTTCTGCATTTTGATTCATTGGAAACATTGTTACTTCTCTTATATTCTTTTCGTTAGCTAGTAACATAACAATTCTATCTATACCTGGGGCAATACCACCATGAGGTGGAGCTCCATAGCTTAAGGCGTTTATCATTCCGCTAAATTTTTCATCAATATCACCCTTTGAATACCCGGCTATTGAAAAAAGTTTATACATTAATTCTGGAATATGATTTCTTATTGCTCCAGATGATAATTCAACTCCATTGCAAACAATATCATACTGATAAGCTAGAATGTCTAAAGGTTTATCAAAATTAATCTTTTCAATATCCCCTTGTGGCATAGAAAAAGGATTGTGACTAAATGATATTTTATTAGTTACCTCATCTTTTTCGAACATTGGATAATCAACAATCCAACAAAACGCAAAAGTATTTTTATCAATTAATTCTAAATCATTTGCTATCTTATCTCTTGCTAAGCTTGTTATTTTTTCCAATTCATTTTTTTTTCCACATGCAAGAAAAATGCTATCACCAACCTCTGAGCCAGTTTTTTTCATAATTTCATTCAAAGATTTTTCAGAAAAAAATTTCCCGACTGGTCCTTTAGCATAAACCTCTTTATCTTTTTCTATTGTAAAATAAGCTAGGCCTGAGGCTCCTTGTTCTTTTGCCCACTTATCTATATTATCAAAAAAACTTCTAGGTTTATCTTTTGTTTTCTTAGTAACAATACATCTTACGTTAGATCCAGATTTTACTAATTTCTTAAAAATTTCAAAAGAAACATCATCTCGAGAAAAAATTTCAGTAATATCATTGATTACTAAAGGGTTTCTTAAATCTGGTTTATCTGAACCATATTTTAACATTGCCTCTTTAAAAGTTATTTTTGGAAACTTATTAAATAGTAGTTTTTTATTAGAAAACTCCTTAAATGTATTTACTAATAATTTTTCAACAACTTTAAAAACATCATCTTGTTCTACAAACGACATTTCCAAATCTAATTGATAAAACTCACCAGGACTTCGGTCTGCTCTTGCATCTTCATCTCTAAAACATGGTGCAATTTGAAAATATTTATCAAATCCTGATACCATAATAAGTTGCTTAAATTGTTGGGGTGCTTGTGGAAGAGCATAAAATTTTCCAGGATTTAATCTGCTTGGAACTAAAAAATCTCTTGCTCCTTCTGGACTAGATGATGTGAGGATTGGAGTTTGGAACTCTAAGAATTCTAGCTTACTCATTTCATTTCTAATAAAAGAAATTACTTTTGACCTTAATATAATGTTCTCATGAATTTTTTTTCTTCTTAAATCGAGAAATCGATATTTCAATCTTATTTCCTCAGCATACTCTTGATCACTAAAAACTGGCAAAGGTAACTCTTTACATTTACCGAGTATCTTAAAATTTTGGATTTCAACTTCTATTCCACCAGTTTGAATTTCTTTGTTAATGGTGTCTTTAGATCGATTTACGACTTTTCCCTCAATCCTAATAACTGTTTCCAGTTGTATCTTTTCTAACTCAACAAAATTTGAATTTTCTTTTTGAATAATACATTGAGTAATTCCATAGTTATCTCTTAAATCTATAAATAAAAGATTTCCGTGATCTCTTTTTTTGTTAACCCATCCAGATAAAACCACATCTTTACCAACCGCATCTTTTCTTAGTTCATTACAATTATGACTTCTATATTTATTCAATTATTCTCCTAAAATTTCTTTTATAATCTTAATATCAATAGGTTTTTTCTTTTTCAAACTTAATTCATCAATTTTATATATGAAATCGAATATATTACTATACGATCTATGAATTCTTTTGATAATGAAATCTATTAGTTTTTTATCAATTAAAATTTGACGATCTGATAAATTTTTTAAAATTAACGCAAACATTAACTCGTCATCCGGCTTTTCAATTTTTTGCAATAGAAAATTTTTAGTTCTTGATTTCAAATCAACTAAAGCAAAATTCATATTTACTACTGGAATACTTGACGTAACTATTATGTATTTATTATCTAAATCAATAATATTAAGCAGACTATACAAAAGCTTTTCATCAATGTCTTCATTTAGGTCTTCTAAAATGATATTTTCATAAATCTTTATTTTTTTTAAATCATTATTATTCAAGTTAATTGCATTAATTTTTATACCTTTAAATTTTTTGATAAAAATATTTATAAGATGTGTTTTACCAGAAAATTTTTCTCCAATAATATTCAAAAAATTTCTTTCCCATTTTGGCCATCTTTCTATTAAAGAAAAAATATGCTCATTACTCTTTGATACATAAAAATCATCATCTTTAAAATTTGGCTCATAATTAAATTTTAACATTAATTGATTACGTATACTCATTTCAAGATCCAAATTTTTTTTTGAGTATCAAAATCATAATTTTTATTACTCATAATATTTATAAATTTGTTTGGGGTACCATTAAATATTACTTCAAAATAAATAAAATCTTTATCAAATCTATTTATTGTAAAATTACTTATCAAATCAATAGTTTCTAAAACTTCTTCAAATTCTAAAGATTTATTTAGATCTTTATTATTTACTCTGATTATAAGTGGGAGTTTAATAGACGTATTTATTTGATTGTGTTCTTTCCATAGATCTTCATAGATAACTTTTAATTTACTTATCAAAATTTTAATTTCTTCTTCATTTTTAAAATTTATATTTTTAAAAGAGTTATTTTTAATAATAGTTTTATTTTTAATATTTATTCTGGATAATATTTTTATTTCATTTTCATTTTTAAAAATCAAAGAAATTATGGAATAATTTAAAAAATATTTATTTGTAATTTTTTTGAAATCGTATCTTTCAATTATATTTCTATTTGTCTTAATCAAATTGATATCATCTAAATCTTCAGTGGGTAAAAGATACTTTATAGAATAATTCACATCATTGAATTTATTCCAATTTTTATATAATGGATTATTAGAATAGATTTTAATGTCATCATCACTTTGATCAAATATAATGGGTATAAACAAAAATGTTTCTTCAATAATCTGCGTTGGAAAAATATTTTTTTTTTCTAAAAAATTAAAAATTTTTCTTTTATCAAAAGAAACACCTAAATTAACATAATAAATTTGATTTATAAATTTTTCTTCTTTGATTGAAAAAGACTCAATCATACTTTTTATTTCATTTAATTTAACTTTATTAATCCTCTTAATATCTGAGGATTTTACTAGGGAATTAATTAATTTGAAAAAAGCATTCTCAAAGCCCTTATTTATTAAGGAATTTTTATCAAAACTATTCTTAAAAGGTTCTGAAATTTCTATATCTTCAATTAAAAATGCTTTGGCCTTAAGATTTGCTGTGGAAAAAAAAAATATATTTAAGGATAGAATAATAAAAAAAATATATAAGTTTTTAAAATAATACATTGCAAGTATAAATTTTATATTAATGAATAAAAAACATTTTACCTACAAAAAAAGTGGCGTAAATATTGCTGCTGCTGATAAATTTGTAAATTTCATATCAAGTATACAAACAAAAAAAAGAGGCAATAAAAAGTTCAATAATATTGGTGGATTTGGATCTATTTCAGATATTCCAAAAGCAATCAAAAACCCCAAAATTGTTGCATGCACTGATGGTGTTGGTACTAAAATAGAAATTGCTAACCTAATTAATAAATATGATACAATTGGTATAGATTTAGTTGCAATGAGCGTCAACGATTTAGTTGTACAAGGTGCAAAACCAATATTATTTTTGGATTATATTTCTATAAATAAAATTGATTTATCCAAACTAAAATCAATATTAAAAGGAATAATAAAAGGTTGTAAAATTTCCAATTGTGAATTAGTTGGTGGAGAAACTGCAGAAATGCCAGGCACTTATGAAAAAGGTAAATTTGATATTGCTGGATTTGCAGTTGGAGTCGTAGATCAAAAAAAAATTTTAAATAAAAATAAAATAAAAATAAATGATCTCGTATTAGCTATACCATCTAATGGCATACATTCTAATGGTTATTCTCTAATTAGACATATTTTAAAAAAAAAAAAAATCGATATCAAAAAAAATTCTTTTTTAAAAAAAGAACTTATCAGGCCAACAAAAATCTATGTTAAAGAAATATTAGATTTAAATAAATCTAAATTATTAAATGGTTGTGCCAATATTACTGGTGGAGGTTTGGAAGACAATATAAAACGTATTATACCACAAAATCTTTGTGCTGAAATTAATTTAAGTAAAATTAAAACCTTAAAAATTTTTAAGTGGCTTAGACAAAATAATATTCAAGATAAAGAAATGTTAAAAACTTTTAATTGTGGTGTGGGATTTTGTTTAGTGATTAACCCAGAAAATCTGCATAAAATAAATAGATATTTCTCGAAAGAATTTAAACCTTACGTGATTGGTAATATCATTAAGGGACCTATAAAAGTAAGATTAAATGATAAAATCAAGTGGACTTAAAAAAATAAGTACAGCTGTATTTATATCTGGAACAGGAAGTAATCTAAGAAGTTTAATTAAGTTTTCAAAAAAAAAAGGATCAAAATTTACGATTGAATTAATTATTTCTAATAATTCAAAAGCTAAAGGGCTAAATTATGCTCAAAAATTTAAAATTAAAAAAAAAATCATAGATTATTCAAGAAAACAAAACATTGACAACAAAATTCTTAAAAATTTAAAAAAATATAATATAAAACTAATTTGCCTTGCAGGATTTATGAAGATTCTATCACAAAATTTTATAAAAAAATTCAATGGTAAGATAATAAATATTCATCCATCTTTATTACCAAAATATAAAGGTTTAAATACTCATCAGCGTATTATAGACAATAAAGAAAAATATTCTGGTTGCACTGTTCACTTTGTTAACTCAAAACTTGACTCAGGTAAAATTATTATTCAAAAAAAAGTAAAGGTTTTAAAGAATGATACAGCAAATAGTTTGGCAAAACGGATACTTAGAGAAGAGCATATTTTATATCCTAAAGCTTTAAATAAGCTTTATTCTAATCTTTAAAGAAGAAATCTATCTCAATTTTTGCATTTTCTACACTATCAGACCCATGAACTGAATTTTTATCAATCGAAATTCCATATTTTCTTCTAATAGTTCCATCCTTTGCATCTTTTGGATTCGTAGCCCCCATTAATTCTCTATTTGCCATTACCGCATTTTCTTTCTCAAGCACCATAACAACTATTGGTCCTGATGAAAGATAGGCACATAAATCGTTGTAAAATGGCTTTGTTTCATGCACTTTATAAAATCTTTCAGCTTCAGTTTTTTCTATTTGAATTTTTTTTTCTTTTAGAATTATGAACCCTTTGTTTTTGAAGATTTCCTTAATTTCATTATCTAGATTTCTTTCAACTGCATCAGGTTTTACTATTGATAAAGTTTGTTCAACACTATTCATAGTTATCCTCTGTTAGTTGATTTAATAGTCTTACACCATAACCTGTAGCACCACCTGAATTTAAGGCACCTCCATATTTTGAAAATGCCATTCCAGCGATATCTAGGTGTGCCCATGGTGTTTTGTTTAAAATAAATCTTTGTAAGAATTGAGCAGCAGTTGTTGATCCTGCTCCACCAACATAATTAATATTTTGCATATCGGCATTTTTAGAGTCTATTAATTTATCAAAATTTTTATGTAAAGGCATCCTCCATAATTTCTCATCAACTTTTTCTCCAGCTTCTATTAACTGTTTTGATAATTGATCATCGTTTGAAAAAAGTCCTGCATATTCTGAACCCAAAGAAACTATAATAGCTCCAGTTAAAGTTGCCAGATCAACCATAAACTTAGGTTTAAATTTTCTTTCAGTAAAAGTTAGAGCATCTGCTAAAACTAATCTACCCTCAGCATCAGTATTAAGCACTTCAATTGTTTTTCCACTATAGGATTTAACAATATCTCCTGGTCTTTGAGCATTTCCACTTACCATATTTTCTACTAGTCCAACAACACCAACTGCATTAATTTTAGCTTTTCTCAGTGCAAAGTTTTTCATTAATCCAACAACAGTTGCAGATCCTGCCATATCATAAGTCATGTCTTCCATAAATTTTGCTGGTTTTAATGAATAACCACCAGTATCAAAACAAACTCCTTTGCCAACAAAAGCTAAAGGTTTTGAATTATTTTTGGCACCATTCCATTCAATAGTTACCAGGTATGATCCTCTAATACTTCCCTGACCTACACCAAGCAAAGCATTCATTCCCAATTTTTTTAATTTTTTATCGTCGTATATATTTACTTTTAAACCATCTTTTTTAAGAGTAATTAATCTTTTTGCATACTCATCAGGATGTAAGATATTTCCTGGTTCTGAGACCAAGTCTCTTGCATAGAAGGTACCCTCTTCTAATGCTTTAAATCTTAATTGTTTTTGAACTGAAAGTTTTTTCTTATTTCCAATTACATTAATAGATATCAGTCTTTTTTCTTTTTTTGATTTATATTTATTAAATTCATATGACTTTAATTTTATGCCATGAAGAAAATATCCTATAAAGTTTTCATCATTGCTAATTATACTATTTGAGTTAACAAAATATTCACTGTTTTTACCATAATTAATACGTCCGTAAACTTCTGCTCCTAAGTTTTCTATATCAAATGATTTAATATTCTTTTTTATTGAAACTAAAACTATCTTTTTTTTTGAATTAACTTCAAAAACGAATACTTTTTTTTTTAAATCACTCGTTTTTAACAGATCATTTATGAAAGAATAATCAAAATTTGAAATATACTTTTTTAAGGGGCTTATATTGAATGCTTCATCTGCAAATAACACAAGGTTTGCAGAGGTTTTATTCGAAATATTATTTTTAAAATTAATTTTAATAGACATAAATTTTTAAATACACTCTATACGTGTTTCTGGTATATATGGTCAATATTATAAAATTTCAATGGAAAAGATACTATTTAGAAAATTATTATTTGACTGCTTAATTTTCTTTTTAATTACCCTTATTGCCTCAAGTACTGTAATTTGGATTTTTCAAGCAGTTAATTTTCTAGATATTATTATAGATGATGGTAGAGACTACTTGGTATATTTAAATTTTTCTATTTTAAATTTTCCTAAGATTATTAGTAGAATTCTCCCATTTGTTTTTTTCTTTAGTTTTTTTTATATCATCACCAAATATGAACTAAATAATGAATTATTAATCTTATGGAGTCATGGAGTAAATAAGATTCACTTGTTTAATTTTTTTATAAAATTCTCAATGATACTTGTAATTTTTCAAATAATTTTAGCAAGTTATATTGTTCCTCATAGTCTTGACTATGCAAAATCTTTTATACGTTCGTCAGATATAAATTTTTTAGATAATTTTATAAAACCAAGAAAATTTAATGACACTGCTAAAGGCCTCACATTATACGCTGATAAAAAAAATGATTTTGATGAATATGAAAATATATATATTAAAAGAGGCAATAGTATTAACAATTCCAGAATTACATATGCCAAAAAAGGTATTTCTGTTGAAAAAAAAAATAATTCTATTTTAGAATTATATGATGGTGAAACAATAAGTATTGTTAATGGTAAGATTTCAAGTTTTAAATTTTCAAAATTTGACTTTTCTCTTCAAGATGTAGATTCTAATACTACTACATATATTAAAACTCAAGAAATGCCCACCTCCAAATTGATCAAATGTTATTTTAAAATAAATAAAATTGAGATTTACAATTTAAACTTTAAAAATGAATTGATTGAAAATTGTTCTAAGCAAAATTTAGATAACATATTAAAAGAAACAAATAAGAGAATTATAGTTCCATTTTATATTATTCTATTAATGATGACAATTTTGATGCTGGCACTTAAATCCAAGGAAAGTACTAATTACTTAAATTTTAGAATATTCATTTTTATTACAGGAGTTTTGATAATTGTATTTTCTGAAATAAGCTTAAGATTTATTGGCTCAAATATAAAAGATAGCACTGTGCCAATATTACTACCATTTTTAACAATATTTGTTACTTATATATTTTTTTTAATTAAACTTAAATTTTCTTATAAACAATGATGCAAAGACACATTTCATTCATAGTCAATAGTTTTATTAAATCTTTTATTTTTGTTGTAATGATTTTGACTTGTTTAATATTTATATTAAATCTTGTTAGCGAACTAGACTTTTTTAGAAAGATTGAAGTTGAGGGCTATTTTATAATGTATTTAGCTTTAATAAATTCACCTTCATTCTTATTTGAGATTTTGCCTTTCATTTTTCTTATATCAACTCAAGTTTTTTTTATAGAATTATTTAAAAATAACGAAATGAATATTTTTAAATATTCAGGACTTAGAAATTCCAAAGTCATAACAATAATCAGTGTTACTACAGTTATAATAAGTTTGTTTTCACTAATTGTTTTTTATAGTTTTTCCTCAAATTTAAAAAATATGTATATCAATTTAAAAAAAGATTTTACAAATGATGGAAAATATCTAGCTGTAATTACAAAAAATGGTCTATGGATAAAAGATGTGGTTGATAACAAGAATTATATTATTAATGCAGAAAGAATTGAATTAAATTATCTAAAAAAAACTTATATCTCAGAATTCGATAAAGAATATAATATAATTAGAAATATAAAGAGTCCGAAAATAGACATAAAAAACTCTAATTGGATAGTCCATAAACCTGAGGTATTTATTAATAATAATACCTCAAATTATAAACAATTAGAAATACAAACAAATTTTGATTATGAAATTATTCAAAATTTATACTCTAACCTTTCGACATTATCTATATTAGAATTATTTGAATTAAGAAGTAATTATAAAAAATTAAATTACTCTCTTATCGAAGTCAATTTAGAAATTTTAAAGCTTTTTTCTTACCCTTTATATTTTTTGTTGATGATATTGTACTCAAGTATCATAATGTTAAATACTAAAAAATTTAAAAGTTCAATTTTAAAAATTTCAATAGGATTAATTTCAGCGGTAGTCATTTTTTATTTAAATAATATTTTTTATGTTCTTGGTAAGACAGAAAAAATTAATTTAATAATCTCTGTATTTACACCTCTTTTAATATTGGGGATAATTAATATATTTCTAATGAATAAAATAAATGCAAAATAAATTTCCTTTTTTAGTATTAGTTATTTTTTTGTCTAATTTGTTTATTTCAAATTTATTTGCTGACAATGAATTCAGTTTTGATATTTCTGAAGTAGAAATATTAGAGGATGGTAATAAAGTTGTAGGAAAAAAAAGAGGTAAAATAACATCTGAAAATGGGATTATAATATCATCTGATGAATTTGAATATGATAAATTAAAAAATATTATTATTGCAACAGGTAACGTTATAATTGAAGATAATCCGAATGATGTAATTTTATTTTCAAATAAAGTTATTTACAAAAAAAATTTAGAAAACTTTTTTAGTGCTGGTAAAACGACATCAACGATTTATTCAAGATATAACCTGACTTCAGATGATTTAAATTATAATAGCAAAAGTAGAATAATTAAATCTGAAAAAAAAACTTTATTAAATGATACAAAAAATAAAATATTTTATGAAGCTTCCAGATTTAATTTTCATATTGATACTGAAATTCTAAAAGGTGAAGATGTTTTTGTTAACACAGATTATGATCTACCACAGAGTGATAAATATTATTTCCAGAATGGTATATTCAATCTAATTGATAGAAGTTTTTTGACTAAAGATGTGAAAGTCTACGTTAAAAAAGATATTTTTAGTGATCTAGATAATGATCCTAGAATTGAAGGTGTTTCTGGAACTAGAAAAAATGAAGTTACAGAGATTAATAAAGGAGTATTTACTAGTTGTAAAAAAACAGATAAATGTCCACCTTGGGTAATTGAAGCTGAAAAAATTAAGCATGATAAAAATAAAAAAACACTAACTTATAAAAATGCTTGGTTAAAAATATATGATGTTCCAGTTCTATATTTCCCTCATTTTTTTCATCCTGACCCATCAGTTGATAGACAATCAGGTCTCCTAAAACCTGAGTTTAATAATTCTAATATTCTTGGTTCTTCATTTGGCATTCCGTACTTTCATGTAATATCTCTCAGCAAAGATATAACTGTTAAACCAGTCTTATTTGAAAAAGAGATGCAAATGATACAAAGTGAGTATAGACAGGTAAATAAAAACTCAACCTTATTTGCAGATTTTGGATTTGTAAATGGCTATAAATCCTCAATCTCCAAAAATAAAAATAGTTTAAGTCATTTATTTGCCAAATTTTATTCAAATTTAAATTTGGATAATTTTAGAAAAAGTGAGCTTAATTTAAAAATAGAAAAATCATCTAACGATACTTACTTAAAGATTTTTGATGCAAATATAACAGAAAATGAGGTAACTCCAGAAAATTTTGGTGTTTTAAATTCTCAGGTTGAATTAAAGCTTATTAATGATGATATCAATTTTACAAGTGGCATGCACTCATATGAAAATCTATCAGTAAAAAGTAGTGATAGATATCAATTTATTTTTCCATACTACGATTTAGAGAAAGGATTGTTTCCAAAATTTGAAAAAGGCTACATAACTTTTAACTCCAGTGGAAGTAATGAGCTAATAAATACTAACAATTTAAAAACCAAAATAATTAATGACTTAAAATATCAAAGTTTAGATTTATTTACAGACAATGGCTTAAAAAATAATTTTAATTTTTATTTAAAAAATTTAAATACTGTTGCAAAAAATGATTCAAAATATAGATCAAGTCCTCAAACAGAATTAATGAGTACTATTGAGCTAACTTCAAGTATGCCATTAATTAATAATTTAGAAAAAAATACAAATTATTTAACTCCAAAACTATCTCTTAGATTTAACCCTGGAGATATGAAAAATTATTCAGCGGACGATCGTACCATAAATGTAGATAATATTTTTAATATTAACAGACTCGGGATTAATGATTCATTTGAAGAAGGCAAATCTCTTACTTTAGGAATAGATTATAAAAAAGAAAATTTGTCAGATATTAACAGATATTTTGAGGCAAAAATAGCAACTGTTCTAAGAGATGAAAACGAAAAATTTATTCCCACAAAAACTACAATAAATAATAAAAGTTCAAATATTTTTGGATCAATTTCAAATAAATATTACGATTTTTTAGATATAGAATATGATTTTGCCCTAAATAATAATTTTGATAGATTTGAATTTAATTCTATAAATTTAAATTTAAATTTTGAAAATTTAACTTCTGAATTTTATTTTATAGAGGAAAGTGGTGTAATGGGAAATGCAAACGCTATAGAAAATTCAACATCTTATGAAATCGATAAACAAAATTTTTTAACTTTTAGCACTAGAAGAAACAGAGAAATCAAATTGACAGAATATTACAACTTAATTTATGAATATAAAAATGACTGCCTAACAGCAGGAATAAAATATAACAAAACTTATTACCAAGATAGAGATGTAAAACCTTCAGAAAATCTATTGTTTACTGTTACTTTATATCCACTTACGACTTTTGAAAGGAAAGTTGGAGTTTTAGGTCAGTAAAAATGAAATATAAATTTTTAATTTGTTTCATCTTAATAATTACTTTATTTGACAAAGTAAGCTCATCTGAAAATAAAATTTTAATTAAGATAAATAATGAGATTATAACAACAATTGATATTTATAATGAAATCAATTTTTTAAAATCTATAAATCCCAATTTACAAAATATCGAAAAAAACCAAATATTTGAAATTGCAAAAAATTCTTTAATAAAAGAGAAAATTAAAGAAATAAATCTTTTAAGAAACTTTGAAGAAATAAAGCTTACACAAAATGATTTCAAAAGATTAATTTTAAAAACTTATTCTAGAGAAAATATAGATAATATTGAAAGTTTAGAAGAATTTTTAAAAGGCTTTGACATAAATATTCAAGAATTAAAAAAAAAATTAACTGTGAGTGTATACTGGAATGAAATGATAATTAAAAGATTCTCTAAAAATGTTAGTATTAACCGAGAAGAAATAAAAAAAGAATTACTAAAAAATAATAAACAGAATGAATACAATCTATCAGAAATCTTATTCAACATTGATACTGGTGAAAATCTAGATAGAAAACAACTCGAAATTGAAGAGTCAATAAAAAATATAGGCTTTGAAACTTCAGCATTATTATTTAGTCAATCTGATACTTCATCCAATGGTGGGTTAGTTGGTTGGATTAAAGAAAATTCTTTAAACTCAAAAATACGAAAAAGTTTATCAAATATATCTACTAATAATTTTACTAAACCAATTTTAGTGCCTGGAGGGTTCTTAATATTAAAGATAAATGAGATCAGGCAAACAAAAAAATATGAAGATTTAGATAAAGAAATTGAATTAACAATAAAATCGCAAACTTCAAACCAATTGGCCCAACTTTCAAATATTTATTTTAATAAGATAAAAAAAGGTATCTCTATCAATGAATTATAAACCAATAATAGTAGTCTCAGGAGAGCCAAATAGTATTTTTTTAGAAATTTTCTTTAAAGCAATTAAAGAGAAGATAAATAGTCCTTTAATTTTGATTTGTTCCTTAAAACTTCTAAAGTTACAAATGTCTCATTTTAAGTTTAAGAGAGGGATTAGAATTTTAGATGTAAAAAAAATTAATACTTACAAACTTGATAACTCGTTAATTAATATAATAGATGTAAAATATGACATTTTTAAAAAGTTTGAACCTATATCAAATAAATCCTCAAAATATATTAAAGAATCTTTTTCTATTGCTTTTAAACTTATTAAGTCTGGATATACAAATAAGATGATTAATGGACCTATTTCTAAAAAATATTTTCTAAATAAAAAATTTCCAGGAATTACAGAATTTATAGCAAATGAATTTTCAAGAGAAAAAGTTGGTATGCTCATTTATAATAAGTCTCTATCGGTTTGCCCATTAACTACTCATCTTCCAATAAAATTAATCCCAAAAAAAATTACAAAAAAATTAATAATAGAAAAGATCACTTTAATTAATGCTTTTTACAAATCATTATTTAATAAAAAACCTAAAATTGGAGTAGTTGGTTTAAATCCACATTGTGAAAGTACAAGTAAAATAAATGAAGATGATAAAATTATAAGACCAGCAATAAAACAAATCTCTAATAAAAATATAAAAGTTTCAGGACCATATCCGGCAGATACTATTTTTTTGAAAACAAACAGAAAAAAATTTGATGTAATTGTTGGCATGTATCATGATCAAGTTTTGACACCAATAAAAACATTATTTGAATATGATGCAGTTAACATAACTATGGGATTACCTTTTTTACGAGTCTCACCAGATCACGGACCTAATGAAAAAATGCTGGGTAAAAACCAGTCTAATCCTTTCAGTTTAATTAGGTCAATTAAATTTTTAGACAATAAGTGATTAAAGCAAAAAAAAGCCTCGGTCAAAACTTTTTAACAGATCAAAATATAATCGATAAAATATTAAATGTAGTTGAAATTGGAAATAAAAATATTTTAGAAATAGGCCCAGGTACAGGAAATTTAACATCTGCAATTTTAAATAAAAATCCTAAAAAATTAATTGTTGTTGAAAAAGATGATAATTTAGCTGACTTACTTAAAGATAATTTCAAAAGAAAAATAAAAGTTATTAATAAGGATGTGCTTGAGATTAATGAAAGTTTATTAGATGATGAAATTTTGACTGTATTTGGCAATTTACCCTATAATATTTCAACAGAAATTTTAAGTAAATGGATCTTAAATATTGATAAAAATAAAATTTGGTTTGATTGTCTTATACTCATGTTTCAAAAAGAGGTTGCTGATAGGATTATTTCTGGTTTTAATTCTAAAAATTATGGAAGACTCTCTGTCCTAGTCAATTGGAAATTAGAGGTAAAAAAAATTTTTGATGTTAAGCCAAGAAGCTTTTTTCCAAAACCTAAAGTTGAAAGTAGTATTCTTTTATTCAAGCCAAAAAAAAAATTTTTTAAATTGAACAATCCAAAAACTTTAGAGGTAGTGACTAGAACTTTTTTTATGCATAGAAGAAAAATGATTAAAAAACCTTATAATCAGTTGTTTAATGGGGATTTAAATATTGCATCAAAAATTAATATTGATTTAAACTTACGGCCTCAGAATCTAAATTATGAAACCTATTTGAAGCTTGCAGAGGAGTATGAGAAATTAAGAAGTTAATTTTTCTACATGTTTCCTTACATATTCTGTATCATAATCTTTTGAACCATTATTTATTTCTGCTTCAATTAAATTACGAATTTTTAAATAGCAGTTTTCCAAATTATCGTTGATTACAACATAATCATAATTTATCCAATGAAGTACATCTCTTTCAAATTGCTTCATTCTTTCTTCAACTATTAGTTTGTCTTTCATGTCTCTATTAGATAATCTTTCGAATAAAATTTTTTTACTTGGTGGTAATATAAAAAAGGTAATTAACTTATAGTCCAACTTTTTATTTTTAATTTGATCTGCACCTTGCCAATCAATATCAAATAAAACATTTTTGCCTTTATTAAGTTTATCTATAACTGGTGTTCTAGTAGTGCCATAATAGTTTTTAAAAACTTTTGCATATTCTAAAAACTCTTCATTATTAATCAGTCTTTTAAACTCTTTATCATTTACAAAAAAATAATCTTTATTAGGAGTCTCATTTGGACGAGGTTGTCTTGTAGTATGAGATATAGAAACATCAAAATTGTCTTGTTTAGAAATTAGATTCACTAAGGTAGTTTTACCTGCTCCAGAAGGAGAGGATAATATAACCATTATCCCATCATTTTTTATGGGCATTAAACTTAATTAGTTAGCTTTGCCTTCAATAAATTTAACTGCGTCTCCAACTGTTAAAATTTTTTCAGCCTCACTGTCGGAAATTTCAGAACCAAATTCTTCTTCAAAAGCCATTACTAATTCTACAGTATCTAAACTATCTGCACCTAAGTCATCAATAAAACTAGACTCTTCTGTAACTTTCGATTCATCTATTCCTAAATGGTCTGCTACTATTTTTTTAACTTTACTTGAAACATCTTCTGACATATTGATCCTTTTGTTATAAAATCGTTAATAGTTTAATTACTTCGATTGTCAAGCCATATACATGCCCCCATTAACATGCAAAGTTTCTCCATTAATATAATTAGAGTGGCTAGAAGCTAAAAAAAGAACTGCATTTGCAATATCTTCTGGTTCCCCTAGTCTTGAAGAAGGTATTTTTGAAATAATTTGCTCTTTAAATTTTTCATCTATTTTATCTGTCATAGCAGTTTTAATAAAGCCAGGTGAAATACAATTAATATTAATATTTTTTTTAGCATACTCAATTGCTAAACTTTTGGACATTGCTACTATGCCTGCTTTTGAGGCGGTATAATTGACTTGCCCTAAATTTCCAGTATGACCTACGACTGAGGTAATATTTACTATTTTGCCTTTTTTGTTTTTTAACATTTTTTTAATTGCAAATTTACTTATCAAAAAAGTAGAAGTTAAATTAATATCAATTACTTTTTTCCATTCATCTATACTCATTCTTATAGCCAAATTATCTTGGGTAATTCCAGCGTTATTTATGACACAATCTAATCCGCCAAGTTCTTTAAATGCGTTTTCAATAAATTCTTCAATTTTTTCATTTTGAGTTATATCAAAATTTAAAATTTTAATTTTACTAAATTTTTTTTTTAGTTTTTCGAGTTTTTCAATTTTAGTTCCTGAAGCCAAAATATTAGCTCTACAATCATGTAGCTTTTCAATTATAGAATTTCCGATTCCACCTGTGGCTCCTGTGACAATTATATTTTTATTTTCTAGATCTTTCATAAATTAATACTTTTTATATCATCTTTATTATTAATTGAATTCACTGTCACGTCTTTATTAATCCTTTTTACTAAACCTGATAAAACTTTTCCAGGCCCAATTTCTATAAATTGATTTACCCCTTGATTTATCATTTTGATTACACTTTCTCTCCAACGAACTCTATTTTCAATTTGTTTTACAAGTAATTCTTTTAGTTCATCAGCATTAGAAACTTCATCAGCTGTAACATTAGAAATTAAAAGATTTTTTCCATTTTTGAAATTAAGTTTATTTAATTCTTCTCTCATTATTTTTGTTGCTTTACTCATTAAATTACAATGAAAAGGAGCGCTAACAGGAAGCTTAATAAATTTTATTTTAAGATTTTCTAAAACTGCACCTAATCGATTTAAATCTTCCACTTTTCCACTTAAAACAGTTTGTTTTTCAGAATTATCATTTGCAATTTGTACTACAAAATTTTTCTTATGTTTTTCTAAAACTTGCTCGATTTTTTCAACTGAAACTCCGAGTACAGCTGCCATTCCACCTTGTCCTTTTGGAACAGAATTTTGCATGGCATCACCTCTTATTCTTAATATTTTAATAGTGTCTTTAAAATCTAAATAACCCGAACATGCTAAAGCTGAATATTCTCCTAAAGAGTGACCAGCAAAATATTTTGCCCTATCGAGATCTATATTAAATTCTTTTTTAATAACTTGAAATATACAATAACTTATCAAAAAAATTGCAGGCTGAGTATTTATAGTTAAGTCTAATTCCTCTTTAGGTCCCTCTAAAATCGTCTTAGATAAATTTATACCCAAGTCCTCATCAGCTTTTCTAAACTGTTGTTTGACAATTTCAAAATTATCATAAAACTCTTTTCCCATGCCTACAATTTGTGAACCTTGACCTGGAAAAATTACTGAAAACATTTAAAAATATTTAATTATTGTCCTTTTTACTATTGTAATTGAAGTCTTATAATAGTATATCCTCACGTTTTATTAAAGAATTTAAATGAATTTATACGAGCATACTATTGTTGCGAGACAAGATACTTCGCCTAGCGAATTAAAACAGCTGACTGAAAAGTACTCTAAAATTATTGAGAAAAATGAAGGTGAAGTTATAAAAACTGAAAATTGGGGATTATTAAATTTATCTTATTTGATAAAAAAAAATAGAAAAGGAAGCTATATTCATTTCAAAATAAAAGGTAAAGGTAAAGTTGTTGAGGCACTAGAGAAAAATGAGGCTATAGATAAAAAATTATTGAGATATTTAACAGTAAAAGTAAAAAAATTTGACTTAGATACAAATTATTTTGCAAAAAAGGATGATAACGATAAAGATGAAAAAAAAGAAAAAACAACTAATTAATTATGCCTAAAAGACAAAGTGGAAACAAAAAAAGTAAGCAGAGTAATTTTGCAAAACTAAGCATTTTTCAACCTAACAAATATAGATTTAAAAAAAGCTGCCCCTTATCAATAAAAGGAGCTCCAAAAATAGATTATAAAAATATAAAATTACTTAAGAAATACATGTCTGAAAATGGTAAAATTTTACCATCAAGGATTACAAATGTAAGTCAAAAAAAACAAAGAGAATTGTCTTTATCAATCAGAAGAGCAAGAAATTTAGCGTTGTTGTAAATGAAAGTAATTTTGTTGGAAAATATAAAAAAAATTGGATCAATTGGAGAAGTAATTGATGTAAGAAGGGGTTTTGCTAGAAATTTTTTAATAGCAAATAAAAAAGCCCTTTATGCTTCAAAAGAAAATATTAAAGAAGTAGAGAAAATTAAATCAAATTTAACTAAAAAAGATAATGATAAAAAGGTTGATGCCCAAAAAATTTTAGAAAAAATTGATAAAAAACAATATAATATTAATAAATTAAGCACAGAAAACAAAGAGTTGTATGGTTCAGTAAAGCCTACAGAGATTTCAAAATTAATAAAAGAAACAAATAAAATTGATATTAAACCATCAATGATACAACCTATTCATGAAATTAAATCTCTTGGAAAATTCAAAGTAAAAATTTATTTACACTCTGAAGTTGATGCTGAAGTTACAATAAATGTCCAGTCTGCAGACTCGATTCAGTAATTATACAATTTCATCCACAACATTTTTTTTGAATTTATAAAAAAAGATTTTCCTATAGTTTAAAAAGATGGAAAAAAACTTTAATATTGTTAAAGATAAATTTAAGGAACTTCCAAATAACATTGAAGCTGAACAATCGGTTATTGGTTCAATTTTAGTTTCTAATGAAATCTTTGATGAAATAAGCACAATTATATCAAATATTAATTTTTATGATCCTATGCATCAAAAAATTTATAATGCAATAGAAAGTTTAATTTATAAAGGAATGTTAGCAAATCCTATTACTCTAAAAAATTACTTTGAGGAAGAAAAAGATGATTTAAATATTCCTGAATATTTGGTAAAAATTACAAAATTCTCTACATCTATACGACAAGCTATTGAGTATTCAAAAATTATTTATGATATGTTTGTGAGACGTGAGCTTATTAAAATTTCAGAGCAAACAATCGATAGTGCTAAAGTAAATGATCTAGATACTAATGGACAAAATATTATTGAAAATTCTGAGAGATTATTGTTCGATCTAGCAGAAAAGGGTTCTTTCCGTTCAACATTAATAAAATTTGATGATGCTATGAAACAGACAATAGATATGGCATCTGCTGCTTACAAAAACGAAGGTGGAATTGTAGGTGTACCAACTGGTCTTAGAGATTTAGATGATAAACTTGGTGGATTACACCAATCAGACTTAATTATTATAGCTGGTCGTCCCTCAATGGGAAAAACATCTTTAGCAACAAATATTGCGTTCAATGCAGCTAAATCTATTCAAGATAATGGAAGTAAATCATCTATTGCTTTTTTTTCTTTAGAAATGTCTTCAGAGCAATTATCTACTAGAATTTTGTCTGAGCAAGCACGTATAGGTTCAAATGATATAAGACGTGGAAGAATATCAGATGAACAATTTGATCAGTTTTTAGAAACATCAAAAAATATTGCTGAACTTCCTTTGTTCATTGATGAAACTCCTGCAATAAGTATTGCTGCAATGAGTAATAGATCTCGAAGAATTAAAAGGCTTCATGGTTTGGATATGATAGTAGTCGATTATATACAGTTAATGAAAGGAACAAGCTTTAATAAAGATGGAAGAGTTCAAGAAATCTCTCAAATTACTCAAGGATTAAAAGCAATAGCAAAAGAACTAGGGGTTCCTGTTGTAGCTTTATCTCAGCTATCTAGACAAGTCGAACAAAGAGACGACCATAAACCTCAATTGGCTGATTTAAGAGAATCAGGATCTATTGAACAAGACGCAGATGTTGTAATGTTTGTATACAGAGAAGGCTACTATCTGCAAAGAAAAGAGCCTAGAGAAGCAACAGTAGAACATGCTGAATGGCAAGCTAAAATGAATGAAGTAGCTCATTTGGCCGAAATTATTATTGGAAAACAAAGACACGGCCCAATAGGTAAAATAACTCTTGAGTTTGAGGAAAGATTTACAAAATTTAAAGATACTCAAATTAATTAATTTCCAATATAAATGAGCTAATGCTTGCTGATTTATATCAAAATATAGTTCTTAAAAACCCTAAAAAGATATTTATACTATTATTAATTACTTTATTTAGCTTCGGATATTTTTCAAAAGATTTTAGATTGGATGCATCCTCTGAAACATTATTAATAGAAGGTGATCCTGATCTTGAATATTTAAAAGAAATAACTAATCGATATGGATCTAAGGAATTTTTAGTACTAACCTATACCCCAAGTGAAGGCATGGTAACTAGTTCCTCTATTAATAATTTATTAAGTTTAAAATATAAGATTCAAAGTTTAGATTGGGTTCACAGCGTTATAACTCTTTTGGATATTCCTCTACTAGATAATTCAGATGCTCCGCTTCAAGATAGGCTCCAAAAATTTAAAACCTTAAAAGATAAAGATGTTAATAAGGATAGAGGTTTTAGAGAAATTCTCAACAGTCCTGTATTTAGAAATTTTGTTATCAGTGAAGATGGGAAAACTAGTGGGATTATTGTAAATATCAAAGAAAATCAAAGATTAGAAAATATCCAAAACAAATCAAAATATGAGATTGAACAATATCGCGATCAAATAAAAAAACAAAATCATAAAAATATTTTGGAAATTAGAGATGTTATTAAAAGTTATGAGGATATAGGAAAAATTTATTTAGGAGGCATACCTATGATAGCTGATGACATGATGACTTTTATAAAAAGTGATATAATTGTTTTTGGTTTAGGTGTTTTATTATTTATTATTGCAACTCTTTGGTTTGTATTTAGAAAATTAATCTGGATCATAGTACCTATAAGTAGTTGTTTCTTTTCTGTAGTTATCATGATGGGTTTGCTCGGATTACTTGGTTGGAAGGTAACAGTTATTTCCTCTAACTTTATTGCTTTAATGTTAATCTTAACGATGGCAATGAATATTCATATAAGTACAAGATTTTTGCAGCTTAAAAAAACTTATCCATCAAAAACTAAATTAGAAATACTGTCTTTAACTACAAACAAAATGTTTTGGCCTATTCTTTATACTGTATTAACTACTATAATTGCTTTCTTATCTTTAATTTTCAGCGAAATAAAACCTATTATAGATTTTGGTTGGATGATGACTTTTGGATTAATTACGTCTTTTATTATCACATTTACATTACTTCCAACCTTGCTGAATTTTACAACAACGACAAATATTTCTATTAAAAAATATGAAGAGTCAAAAATTACTAGTTTTCTGGGAAAAATTTCACTTAATTATCAAAAAATAATTTTTACTATATCAATTTCTATTATTGGAATAAGTGTGTTCGGTATAAGCAAATTAGAAGTAGAAAATAGTTTCATAAATTACTTCAGTAAAAAAACTGAAATCTACAGAGGAATGAAGCTTATAGATGAAAAACTTGGTGGAACTACTCCTCTTGAAGTTATTTTAAAATTTCCAGAGGTCAAAAAAGACGAAAATGAATTAGATGATAATTTTGATGATTGGGAAGAGGAAGATCTCCAAGATAATGAAAAATATTGGTTTACAAAAGATAAAATTAATAAAATTACAAAAGTTCATAATTATTTAGATGATCTTCCTCAAATTGGAAAAGTGTTATCATTCTCGTCAATAATTGATGTTGCTACCCAACTAAATAATAATAAGCCCTTGGGGACCCTAGAGATGGGAGTTTTGTACACAAAAATTCCAGATAGTATTAAAAATGAAATTATTGATCCTTATATCTCAATAAAAGATAATGAAGCTAGAATTAGTCTTAGAATAATTGACTCGCAGAAAAACCTTAGAAGAAATGACTTAATAAACAAAATTAATTATGACTTACAAAATAAACTTGGTATCGAAAAAGATCGTTATAAATTAGGAGGTGTTTTGATTTTATTCAACAATCTTCTACAAAGTTTGTTTAAATCTCAAATTCTAACATTAGGTTTAGTAATGATTGGGATTTTTGTGATGTTTCTAGTTCTATTTAGAAATATAAAATTATCTTTAATTGGAGTTGTTCCAAATTTCATTGCAGCTTTTTTTATTTTAGGAATAATTGGATTAATTGGTATCCCGTTAGACATGATGACAATCACTATAGCGGCAATAACCATTGGAATAGCTGTAGATAATAGCATCCATTATATTTATAGATTTAAAGAAGAATTTGAAAATTTAAAAAATTACAATGAAACACTAAAAATATGTCACTCAACAGTGGGAACTGCTATCTTAAATACTTCTATTACCATAGTATTTGGTTTTTCTATTTTAGTACTCTCTAAATTCATTCCAACAATTTATTTTGGAGTATTTACAGGGCTTGCTATGTTGTTGGCCATGGTTTCAGTATTAACTTTACTCCCTTCTTTAATTCTATTTATAAAACCGTTTGGAAAATAATTAAATGTTGGATTTATTTTCAGATGTTTATGAGTCCACCTCAATTATTGATCTTATTTATGTGTTCATTACTATTCTTTCATTAATTAAATGTTACAAAAAAGGTTTCATTTTAAGTATTTTATCAATGGCTAAATGGTTACTTGCTTATGTGATCACTTTGTTAATCTTTCCTAAAGTTAAACCCTATTTAAAAGATATTATTGACAATGAATACGTTTTGGATGTCGGTCTTGGAGTATCAATTTTTATAATAGTTATATTTATAGTCTTGATAATCAACAAAGGTATAAGTAAAGCGATTCGATATACAGGTGTTGGAAGTTTGGATACTATATTTGGATTCTTTTTTGGATTTTTAAGAGCTTATATCATTTCAATATGCCTCTTTTCAGGTGTTCATATAGTCTATAAATACGACAAATGGCCAGTAAATTTAGACAAATCATACGTCTTTCCATATTTAGAAAAAGGTAGTAATTATTTATTGAAAGAATTTCCTGATGAAAAAACATATCAAGATTCAAAAGAAAAGATTAAAGAATTTTAATCCTAAATTAAAAGAGGAATGTGGTGTATTTGGTGTAAGCAATGCTAAAGATGCCTCAGCTTTAACTGCACTTGGTCTTCATGCACTTCAACACCGAGGGCAAGAAGGATGTGGAATTGTTTCGTTTGATGGTAAAAAATATTACTCAGAAAAAAGATTTGGTTTAGTTGGTGACAACTTTAATAAAGAAAAAGTGCTTAATAATCTCAAAGGTAGTTATGCAATTGGCCACAATCGATATAGCACAACTGGAAACAATACCCTTAGAAATATTCAACCCTTTTTTGCTGATACAAATGCTGGAGGTATAGGAGTCGCTCATAATGGAAACTTAACAAACTCAATTTCTTTAAGAAATAAATTAGTTGAAGATGGTGCTATTTTCTATACTACCTCAGATACTGAAACAATTGTTCAATTAATTGCTAAATCCAAAAGACCAAAAACAATTGACAAAATTGTTGATGCTATATTTCAAATACAAGGTGGTTATGCTTTAGTAATGCTTACTCAAACTTCTTTAATAGGTGTAAGAGATCCTTATGGCATAAGACCACTAGTAATTGGTAAATTAGGAAATAGCTATGTTTTAGCATCAGAGACTTGTGCTCTTGATATTATTGGGGCGAGATTTTTAAGAGAAGTTGAAAATGGTGAAATAGTTTTGATAGAAAATAGTGAATTAAAAAGTATCAAACCTTTTCCTCCAAAAAAAGTAAGGCCCTGTGTTTTTGAATATATCTATTTTGCAAGACCAGATAGTCTTATAGATGGTAAAACTGCATATGAACATAGAAAAAATTTAGGAAAAGAGCTTGCAAAAGAAAATGAGATTGATGCTGATATAGTTGTGCCAGTTCCAGACTCTGGAAACGCAGCTGCACTAGGGTTTTCTCAAATACTTAAAATAAATTTTGAACATGGTTTAATTAGAAATCATTATGTTGGCCGAACCTTTATAGAGCCAAGTCAAAAAATTAGAAGTTTAGGAGTTAAGCTTAAATTAAATGCTAACGAAACTACGATTAAAAATAAAAAGATAGTTCTAATAGATGATTCACTTGTAAGAGGAACTACATCTCATAAGATTGTTAAAATGCTCTATGACGCGGGAGCAAAAGAAGTACATGTTAGGATCGGTTGTCCAGAAATAAAATATCCAGATTTTTATGGTGTTGACACGCCAACTAAAAAAGAATTATTAGCTGCAAATAAATCTAATGATGAAATATGTAAATATATTGGAGCTAAGTCTCTAAAATTCTTATCGGTAGATGGTTTGTACAGAGCTATTGGTTTTGATAAGAGAAATGAGGTATACCCACAATTAACTGATCACTATTTTACAGGAGATTATCCTGTCAAACCAGTTGATGAACTTGGGGATAGTAAGATAACCCAATTGTCTTTACTAAGCACAGCATCAAATAACTAAACTATGAAAAAAGTAAGTTTTACAGAAATGAAAAATGGTACTAAAGAGGATTATCTTTTTTTGGACAAACATGAAAAAGAGTTTGCCAGTAAAACATCTGAAAGAATACTGGATTTTATGTCAAATCTTACAGAAACATTAGAAGGTTATCAAGTTTCTAGATTAGATCACTCTCTACAAAGTGCAACTAGAGCTTATAAAAATGGAGAAAGTGATGAAATGGTAGTAGCTGCTTTACTGCATGATATTGGAGATGAATTAGCACCAATGAATCATTCAGAATATGCTGCAGCGATTTTAAAACCTTATGTATCAGAAAAAACTCATTGGATAATTGAAAAACATGGTCAATTTCAAATGTACTATTATGCACATCATTTGGGGGGAGAGAGAAATAAGAGAGATAAATATAAAGATCATAAATATTACCAAGACACTATCAATTTTTGCGAAAAATATGATCAAAATTCATTTGATCCTAATTATAAATCTTTTCCATTAGAATTCTTTAGACCTATAGTTAAAAAAATATTTTCTAGAAAACCATATTCTTCACTTTAAATCTAAAAATAAAGTACTATTTAGTATCTATGATTAACTCTAAAGAACAAATAATAAAATATTTTATATCAGGAATAAAAGAGACTAAAAATTTTAGAATTGGAATTGAGCATGAAAAGTTTTTGTTTAATAAAAAAAATAATAAAAGAATTGATTATTCTAAAATAAAAGAAATGTTTACAGCCTTATTAGAATTTGGTTGGAATCCTATTTTAGAAAATGGAAATATTATAGGTTTAAATAAAGGTGGAAAAAATATTACACTTGAACCAGGAAATCAAATAGAACTTTCTGGTGATAAATTAAATAATATTCACGAAGCTTGTGCGGAATCCCATGATTACTTATTTGAACTTAGACAAGTAACGAAAAAATTAAAAATTAATATCGTAAGTGCTGGGTTTGACCCTATTTCAAAACTTAATGAGATTCCAGATAATCCAAAGCAAAGATATAAATTAATGACTAAAGATATGCCATTGGGTGGTGAATTGAGTCTAGATATGATGTATCGAACTTGTGGAACTCAAATAAATATTGATTATAATTCTGAAAGAGATTTTTTTAAAAAGTTTAAGATTGTCAATTCAATTGTCCCTATAATAATTGCTTTATTTGCTAATTCCTCAATTGTTGAAAAAAAAAATAGTAACTATTTATCTTATCGATCGAAAGTTTGGCAAAACACCTCTAGAGGTGGACTTCCTAAAATTTTTTTTGAGGAAATGAACTTTGAAAAATATGCTGATTTTGCAATTAACTTTCCTATCTTATTTATAAAAGATAAAGAAAAATATATTTCTGGTAAAAAGTATATTTTTAAAGATTTTATGAATGGAAAAATTAATGAGATAGGGAATCGATTACCAAATGAAAATGATTTATCTACTCATTTAAGTACAATCTTTACTGAGAATAGATTGAAAAAGTATATTGAACTTAGATCAATGGATACATGTGGTTGGGACTGCTTATGTGCAGGTCCTGCCTTTAATATTGGAATACTTTACGGAAATCTTGATGAGGTTTATGAATTAGTTTCTAAATGGGATAAAGATAAAATTATTAATGCTTATTTAGAGGCGCCTCAAAAAGGATTTAATACCCAACTAATGGGTAAAGATCTTCTTTACTGGGCATCATATTTATTAAATTTATCTAAAAGAGGATTGGAAGAAAGAGATATATTAAATAAAAGTGGAAAAAATGAAAATATATTTCTTAATCATTTAAAAAAAGTAATAGATAATAAAACTACAAATGCAGATCATATGATTAGTAAATTTTCTAAAAATGAAGATTTAAATGAATTGTATGATAAATAAGATTGTTGCTATCCAAGGAAACCATCCTTCTAAACTTAATCCCGTGACAGACACCAGTGTTTTCCTAGCTAATGAAATTCAACTTAATAAATATAAAATATTTTACTACAGCCCCAAAAATTTGTCTGTAATAGATTCTAAAATTGTGGCAGATGGTTTTTACATAGAATTTAATTATGATAAAAAAAAATTTTTTAAAATATTAAAAAAACAAAAATTAGACCTTACAAAATGTAAGTTTATTTTAATAAGACAAGATCCTCCATTTAATCTTGAGTATATTTCAACAACTTATATTTTAGAAAAAATCAAAAAAAAAGTAAAAATAATTAACGACCCAACTTCAATAAGAAATATTTCTGAAAAACTTTATTCTATTAAATATCTTAAATTTATGCCTCAAACTATTTTTACTCAAAACATTAATGAAATTAAAAATTTTTTTAAAAAAAATGATAAAGTAATCTTGAAACCTATTCATAGTTATGGAGGAAATGATATTCATTTATTAAGAAAATTTGACTCAAAATTTGTCAAAAAATTTATAAAAAAACATGAATATATTATTTGTCAAAAATTTTTGTCTAAAATAAATAAAGGTGATAAGCGAGTTTTTCTAATTAATGGTAAAATTGTAGGTTCAATATCAAGAATTCCTAAAAAAGGATCTTTTTTGAGCAATCTAAGCAAAGGTGCTAAACCAATCAAAACTAAATTAACAAAAATTGAAAAAAAAATATCAAAATTGGTCGCTAAGGATTTGAAAAGAGATAATATTTTTTTTGCTGGAATTGATTTCATTGACCAAAAATTAAACGGTGATATCAATGTTACATCTCCCACCGGTCTAAAAACTTTTTATGATTTATCAAAAATTAATTTAGCTAAAGTTTTTTGGAAAGAATTAAAAGCTTGAAAAACTTAACTGATCAACAAAAAGGGTCGCTACTTGCATTTGTTGCCGTGATATTTATAACTCCAGATTCTTTATTTATAAGACTTTCAAATTTAGATACTTGGGGTTTGGTTTTTTATAGAGGTGCCATACCTTTTTTTACAGTTCTTTTAGTTATGCTTTTAATCTACAAATTAAATTTCTTTAAAATACTTTTTACTAGTGGTGTCCATGGTCTTATCTACGTGGCTACATTTAGTATAACAAATATTACATTCGTAGTGTCAATTCAAAATACTAATGTAGCTAATACTCTTGTAATGATAGCTACGGCTCCTATGTTATCTGCTATTCTTGGAGCAATTTTTCTTAAAGAACCTCCTGATAAGAAAACGTTAATTTCTATAATTATTACTTTTCTTGCTATAATTTATATTTTTTCTGACTCTCTAAAATTAGGAAATTTTTACGGTGACATTCTTGGATTCATTACTGCGATAGGTTTAGCAGTAGGTGCTGTTACAATTAGATCTGCAAAATCAAAAAATTTAGTTCCAGCAGCTGTAATAGGAAAACTATTTGTAGCTATTTTTGCACTATTTTTTATTGAAAGTTTTGTACTTGTTGAAAAAGATCTTATCATAGTGCCTTTAATGTGTATTCTGTGCGTTGCAATACCTTTTGTGTTAGTAACTATTGCTCCAAGGTTTATACCCGCTGCAGAAGTTAATCTATTTTTTTTATTAGAAACAATTATAGGTCCAATTTGGGTATGGTTGATAATTAAAGAACAACCAAATGTCGAAACACTACTTGGGGGGGGGAGTTATAATAACTACAATAGCAGTTCACTCTTTCTTAAAATTAAGAAATTATTAATCTTGTCATAATTAAGACTTGATTTAATAATACATCGCCAATAATTACATCAATCTTTATGAATAAAGTTTTAAAAAATTCTTGGGCACTATTTCTAGGAATGGGATTTATAATGATGGCATATGGCTTTCAAAGTTCTCTTCTTGGTGTAAGAGCTGTTCAAGAACAATTTAGTTTAACTTCAACAGGATTTATGATGTCAGGATATTTTGTTGGGTACTTTATAGGTGCCGCGACGATACCTAATATAATCTCAAGAGTTGGTCATATAAGAGTTTTTGCAGCTTTTGCATCTATGGCATCATTAGTTATTTTGATTCACTCTATTTTAGTCAATCCATTCATTTGGTTCTTGTTAAGAGTATTAACAGGAATAAGTATGGTTTGTATTTATACTGTGGCTGAAAGTTGGTTAAATGATAGATCAACAAATAAAAATAGAGGAAGTGTGCTATCAGTATATATGGTCATACTGTACGGGTCTATGGGAACAGGAATGTTTCTTCTTAATTTTAGTAGTCCTGAAAATTTTCAACCATTTATTTTAGTCTCAGTTATTACGTCGGCTGCTTTAATTCCTATCTTACTTACTAAAAAGAAACCACCAACTTTTAAAAGAATAAAACCAATGACTCTTAAAAATCTTTATGAGGCTTCTCCATTTGGTATGGTTAGTTCTTTTTTTTATGGAACAATTCAAGCAGCTCTATTCACTCTATTAGCAGTTTATGCATCATCTATGAATTTTACTATACTTGAAATATCTATAGTCACATTTCTTTTGGCAATTTCTGGTGCAATTTCTCAGTTTCCTCTTGGAAAAATCTCGGACATGTATGATAGAAGAAAGGTTATAATTATTTCTTCATTTGGTGCATCTATATTCGCAATTTTTGCAATTATGGTTTCAAGACAGATGTATTTACCAGATGGACTCGCAACAAGTAAAACTTGGTTTTATATTTTTCTTATTCTCTTTTCTTTTTGTAGTCTTCCAATGTTCTCACAAATTTTAGCCCATACTAATGATTACATTCCGAAGGAAAAATTTGTTGCAGCGGGTGCGGGTCTTCAATTTGTGTTTGGATTAGGTGCAATGAGCGGTCCATTTTTATGTTCAATATTTATGGATTTGGTTGGTGCTAATGGTTTTTTTATTTTTTTATTTTTTTTTCATGCTTTAATTGGACTTTTTGGGATTCATAGAATGAGAATTCGAAAGACAGTAGAAAATCCAGACTCCCAATTTGTTGCTATGCCTCAAACTATAACCCCAGCGGGTATAGAACTTAATCCAACAACAGAACCAATAGATGAACCTTTTAAAGAGGATGATATAAAAACCTAATTAATCTTATCTATATATTTTGACATTTTAAGTAAAACTTGTTTTTTAGATAATTTATCTGTTTGAATTAAAATTGCATCTTTAACCTTAATAAGAGGACTATTTTTTCTTTTTTTATCCATTTTAGTTCTAATATAAAGTGATTTTTTTACCTCTTTTAATGGAACCTTTTTTTTTATATCTAACCACCTTCTGTAACTTGCAGTGTTAAGATTACACTTAAAATAAAATGCTAAGTCATATTTAGGCTTTTTAACTAAAATTTTACTAGCAATATCTCTTCCTTCTACACAAATTTTCTTATTTTTTTTTATAATCTTTTTTTGAAACTTATTAACTATTTCTCTTATCTTTTTATTTTTTGCAAGCAAAGGCACATGATTACTAATTTTTTCTGAGTGCAAATTTTGTTTAGTAACATTTTTGTAAGAAAGATTTTTAAATTTACTTTTTAAAAAAAAAACAACATTTTTAGGTTTATGCTTAATTACTAATTTACTTCCATATCTATAAAGTAGACCTGAATTGATTAATAATAATTTATATTTTTTTGAAATAAGTTTCGCCGCGGTGCTTTTCCCACTTGCTGACTCACCATCACAAGCTATTATTAATTTATTTAATCTTTTCACATAAGTTTAATAATGTTTTGAATAGTTTTATGCAAAAAAAATATTGAAAAATTTGAGAATTTTAAGAAAATAATCACTCATAGGTTGAAACTCAAAATAGTCACGCAAAAAAACTTTTTAACTAGAAACCATTGAATCATTTCTC
>CACHRX010000012.1 GCA_902582385.1 uncultured Pelagibacteraceae bacterium
TTAAAGTGTTAATTATTATTGACCCCCAGTAACCAGCACCTATAACAACTATTTTTTGTTTTTTATTTGAGAAACTAAACATTTTGATAAATTATTAGAATACTATTTTAAAACAATAATTAAATCTTAACTTTATTTAAAGCATTATTTTTAAATAAATTTGCTTCCTGAATATATCTCCTGACCATTTGAGTAGTTTTGTGACCAGTCATAGCCATTATGTTTCTTTCTTCTGCTCCAAATTCTGCAGCCGTAGTAGCAAATCCTGATCTTAAGCTATGTCCAGCATATTTAGATGCATCTAAACCAGCTTTCTCAGCATATCTTTTAATTACAAGTGCTACTGTTTTATCTGAAATACTAAAAATTCTATCTTCGTTTTTATTTTTATTTTTGAATATTGAATCAATATATTCTTTGAGCGCTATTACTGGACAAAATTCATTGTTATCAAAATAGGGGATTGCCTTAATAATTCCTTCTCCTGATTGATCAGTTTTAGATCTTTTTATTAAAATTTTTACACCTTCGAAAACAAATTCAATATCATCATAGCATATGCTAACAAGCTCTGATCTTCTAAAGCCACCAGCAAAACCTACTAAAATAAGTGCTTTATCTCTTTTATTTTCTTTATCTATTGCTTTAATTATTAATTTTAAATCATTGATTAATATAGGTTTTTTGGGTTTTTGTCTTGAACCCAGAGTTCTTTTAATTCCATGTAAATTTTCCATAATTATTGGGTGTTTTGTATCTAAATAGTGCCCTTTTAACTTATGAATAACACTAATTGAGGCTATTCTTCTTTTCAATGTGCTAAATTTCGATAATTTAGAGAGATTAGTTATGTATAACGCAATAATTTTTGGCTGAGTGGGTATTGAAGAGAAGCCATTTTTTGCACAAAATTTTGAGAAATCCTTAAAATCAGATTGATAAGCTCTCAAAGTATTAGCTGCTTTTGAATTTTTTAAATTTTTTAAAGTTTCTAATTCTAAGCTTTTTAAATCATTTATTAAATTACTCATACTTATTTCCGATAACCATTAATTATCGGAAATTATATAATAGATGATTTTTAATGTCAATAGTTTAAATTAATTAGTTATGGGTTCAATTGATGGAGAAATTCCTGCAGTATGGTTTTTGATCAGCTCAATTGGTTTTATTATTTTAAGTTATATTCAATATAAAAATACAGGAAAAAGCATTAATACAATTTTTTTAAGTATAATGGCTGTTTTATTTTTCTTAAGCTATTTTGTATTACTTTTTAAAGCTTGATTTATCCCCACTATTCACAAGGAAATGAGAAAAATAATAGAATCACGTAAAAAGTGATACATTTAAAAATCAGTATTTGTTATGTTTAGGTGAATTAAGAGGCAACTCTTAACTGGCCAATTGGAGAAAAACCGAGAGGTACAATTCCAGGGGGCAGAAAGCTTCACAAAGCATCGCTGAACATGTGGAGCGGGAGGCATGGCGGTAGCGCATCAACGACGTGCCAAAACAACTGTTCTTTGCACCTTTAAAAGTGCAAGGAAACAGGGGTTTTTAGCCAATAATGAAACTTAAAGGCACAAAATTTCAATTAAAAGTTTGGAAATATCTCAAAACCATTCAAAAAGGTAAGGTAAAAACCTATAAACAGGTAGCTATTGGTATAAAAAGCCCTAAATCAGCTAGAGCTGTAGCTAATGCCTGTGCTAAAAACCCATATGCACCTAAAATACCTTGTCATAGGGTAATTAGGTCAGATGGAGGGCTTGGAGGTTACTCTGGAATAGGTGGAACCAAGAAAAAGCTTAAATTATTAAGATCTGAAAAAGCACCTATTTAGTCTTATTTTAAGGCTTTTTTGCTATAAAAAAGCTAGTAAAATCAGCGTTTTTTAATGATTTAAACCTTGAATAATCAAAATAGCTTAATTCACCCTTCAGTTGTACCGAATATGAGCCTTTACTAAAAAATGACCCTCCTATGGCCGTTTAAAGGGTATATTCAATTAGTGCATTCCTCTACTATTCAACAATATCAGTGGTTTTAGACTACCCTATTTTTAGGCAATTTTGATTATTAAGCAGCTCCAAAAGTCGCTATTTTAAACGATTATTTGATTTTCTTCCTCAAATAACAAATTTCATGAGTTTAAGTGATCTCTCTTTACAGCTAATAAGCTAAAATTTCATAAATTTTCAATATTTATAAAATTCAATTAATTTAATAATTACAATAATTTAAAAATATAACTTAAAGTAATACTTTATATATTAGTAAATAAATATTACCTATATTTCATATAATATTGATCGAATAAAACAATAAAAATAAAGCATATTAACAAGTTTAAGAACTCGTTAACACAGATGAAAATAGCTAATTAAGAAGTGATTTTTTAACAGTTATATCAAGTGGTAGATCGCCCTTTATAAGCCTAGATACATCATCAGGAGAGAGTTCTACGGTAGCTAAATTATGGTCTCTAGCGAACCTGACTTCAGTTAAAAAGGACTTAATATCATCCTGATTAAAGTCTAAGCTTTCTAATAACCTTTCAGCTTCCCCTTCTCTTCTCGTAAATATCAAATGTTCAGCTAATGAGATGTATTTTGAAATTATTTTTTGACTTAATTTTCCTAGATATAATTTAGAGTATTTATTTTTTTTTACTAAAGGATGAGCAAAATCATTATTATACATTAGTTATTTACCTGTTTAGGTCTTCTTTTTTTGATGTAATCAATTTCTTTATCAAATTTCTCTTTAAAAAATTTTTGTGCTTTGAGAAAATCGTTTAATTGTTTTTTTGTAAGGGTAATTTTTTCATCAAAATTTATATATTTATCTGCAGATTTAAACTCTTTTAATAAAAGACTGATCCAAGTATCTAATTGCATAAATTTTTCTGTTAAAGCTGGATATGTAACACTAGTTGATATACCCCAAAAATTACAAATTTGTTCAAAAGATACTTTGTTTAAATCCTCAGATTTCAAAATTTTTTGGGAAACTTCGCTTCTTAAAAAATACGCAATTTTATTATGAGCTTCTCTCAATATATTAACTTTTTGAGATTTTTTTTGGTCTTTATTATTTAATAAATTTGATATTACATAATTGGTACCACTATCACTAATTTTATATTGTTTTTGTCCAATTTTTTTAATCCATCCATTCTTAATTAAAGGTCCGTTTTTATTCATTAAAAATGTATAGATTTGATTAGAGTTTGGATGATCTTTATAGCCCATTAAACAAAAGTCATCTTTATAAAGCTCCCAGCTTTTTACAGTTAAATCTTCAGCTGAAAAAACTTTTTTATTTTTTGCAAGTTCATAAGCTGAAATAAGTACTTTATCGGCTTGAGATATCTTCGATTTTATCATTATTTAATATTAAAAATATCTGAACTCATTAATAGATCAATATGAGGTTCCATTATCTTATGAAACTTTGTTATTTCAAGATCTGTTAATCTTTTGAAGTCTTCCATGGTTTCAGGTGGGTCATCTTTTGAGTTTAATACATTAATTCTTCCCATAATCTCAAACCATTGTAAAATGATATACATTCTAAATTGTTTAGATTTTTCACCGTCTTGAATTGCAATACCACGATTTTTAGTTTTAAAAAGCTTATTTGCTATTGGTGATTGCAAATTTATCCACCATATACCAGCTTCTTGATCCCATAATCTCTGGTAAACTGGAGGAGCATCAGCACTAAGTAATACAGGTTCTTCGCTGCCATCTAGTAAAGGATCTGGATCTATACCACTGTATTTAACATCAGGAAATCCACCTTTATTGTCATTCTTTTTCTCATTATATAGAACTTCAACTTTTATAGTTTTACTTTCACAGTCATGTGTCATAGCACTAACTTCAGTTTTACCCTCTTGTCTTCCAATAATCATGCCTGTTGAAGCTGTGTCAGCGATTTCAATATCATTTGAAATATAAGTGAGATATGGTTTATCTATATTTTTTCCATTTTCATCAAGACAAACTGGAGAAAGCATTAGTTTTGATCTTTCTTTAACGCTAACAATTTTCTTATCAAATGAAATTGAAGAAATCTTCTTAACATTTAATTCGACTTTATTAGATAATTTATTATTTCGGAGTTCTTTGACTTGTAAAGTTACTTCACCTTCTTTAACAGCATAAAGTAAATTTAATTTTCTTTCGTGATTATTAACAATTTTATTATTAGATATTTTAAATTCTAATCTAGGATTTTTAACTTCATAACCGTATTTATTTAAGCATTTTACATTAGGTCTAAAAGTTACTCCTATTCCGCAATATTTTGAAAATAATGATAATTTTATCTCATCAACATCAGAAACTTTTTTCTTCCAATCATTTTCATCTTCTTCATCTTCCTCACCATCTTTTTTATCTGGTGATTTTCCATTGCCTTTATTAATTCCAAATGGGTTTTGTAAAAATTTATTTTGCTTAATTATTTCTTCAAGTTTTTCACTAAATTGTTGAATATTTTCTTGTGATTTTTTACCAATTTGATCTTCATTCTTCTTTTGAAACTCTTCAGCAATTTCATCTATAATTTGGGCAATCCAATTTTTTAAAGCATTTATAAATGGACTATCATTAAATTCTCCCCTTGTATTAGATGCATATTTCCATAGTTCATCATGAAAAACATCTCCGTATAAGTGCCTTGGAAAACCTAATGTATGTGGCGTAAGCTCACTTACTTTTATTCTTCCAACAGTTGCTCTAACTCCTTCAGATAATCTTCCTCGGATAAAATGCCTTTTATTACGGGCTTTCGTAAAATCTTTATCCCAAGATCTTATAACTAATTCTTTTATATTAGATTTACTAAAATCAATCATTTTACCACTCACAGGATCTTCTAAAGAGTCTGGTATTTTAAATGTTCTTGGTTTTTCAAAATCTTTATGTGGTATAAATTTTTCTGGTTCAAAAATATAAGAATCATTTGTTTTTTCTTTTAATAATTTGCCATTATGAATTGCATATAGGTTAACAAAATTTAATGGTTCTAGAGCTTCAGAATCTTTTATTAAATCATTAATTATATCTTTCTTTTTGATATTTCTATTATGATCTAAAGGATTCTCTCCAATAAATAGAGTAAAACTTTTTGCATTCATGAAATCCTTAATTTCTTCTGGAAGATTGTTAATATCTATTTTAAATCTTTTTAATTCTGATCTAAGTTTTTGCTCCGGGTTTCCTAAGGGTTTTTCTTCATCAATTAAAAATCCTACATCTTTTTTAGATAAATCTGAAAAGTGAGAATTTTTAGAAACAATATTAGATTCATAACCAAACATATTTAATTTGTTATCTAATGATGTTATCCATAAGGATTTATCAAAAAACTTTGCTCCATAAACTTTTCCACCATTACCATGTCCTGCCCATAAATCGTTTTTATTAACCAATTTATCATCCAAACCTGCTGTTGTTGAATTAAGTTTTTTAGCTTTAGAAACTCTGTCTCTGTCCATACCAACAAAATCTAAAAAACCAATTAAGCTTTTTTTCTCTTTTCCACCTTTGTCTCTAAGTAAAAGCACACAATTTCTATTATTTTCATCCTTACCAGCTCTTAACATTGCTGATCCTGAGTTTTTTAGTAACTCTCTAATACCCTCATAATGGTAATTTAAAGTTTTTGCCGCTGCATCAAAACTCCCCTTGTAACTAATATCGAATTCAACTTTAGTATTTCTATTAATATCTTTCTTTGATTTCACTTCTATAGTTTCCATTTATCTCTGCCTTTTTTTTGTTCTTCGAATTTATTTTTCAAAATTCTAAACTCTTCAGAGATATCATTAATGATTTTAGAGAATTCCTCAGGTTCATATTTGTAGTTGTTTTTATTAAGGAGATTTTTAACAAGTCTAAGATGCTTTAATACATTGTTCACTCTTATAGGGGCCATTTTCATAAATCGTTCCCTTTTTTCCACAATGTTACCTCTTTTTTTCGTTTTTCCTTCCATTTTCCCCTTTCTTAGGCTAATTAGTAGACATAGAAAGGAATACTGTACTAATTAGCCTTAATTTATAGCTATTTAACACCAAAAAAGGCATTATTTAGTACTATAATACAACTAAAAATAGACTTATTTAAGCTATTTAGTCTATTATTTAACTTCATATAATACATGGTTATTATATAGTACTTTATAGAAAAAAAGTCAATAGGAATATGAAAAAAAAATTACCTAGTAAATACAAGCTAAATGGCGGCTTTTTCTATAATGATGACAGTTTAAAGATCTTAAAGAGTAAAGCATTCGTTAAAAAATATAAAAATAAGATAGATTTAGTTTTTACCTCTCCCCCATTCCCTCTAATTACACCCAAAAAATATAAAAATAGAAAAGGTGAAGATTATATTAATTGGTTTGCTGATTATGCTGAGCCATTAAAAAAAGTATTAAGTAAAAAAGGTTCAATTGTTATTGAGATAGGAAATAGTTGGACACCTGGTTATCCAACACATGCACTTATAGAAGTAAAAGCTTTAATGAAATTTATGGAAAAAGGTGGTTTCCATCTATGTCAGGAATTTGTTTGGTATAATCCTGCAAAACTTCCAGGCCCAGCCGAATGGGTAACTAAATATCGAGAAAGAGTAAAAGACTCTTTTACTAAAATTTGGTGGTTTGCAAAAACTCCAAGACCACACGCTGATAATAAACAAATACTAACTGAGTACAGCAAAGGAATGTTAAAATTATTACAAAAGAAAAAATATAATTCAGGAAAAAGAGCAACAGGTCATAACATTAGCACAAAAGGTTTTTTCACAAGAAATAAAGGTGCTATTCCACCAAATGTCTTTGAAGATTTTGATAATTTTTTGAGAATTTCAAATACAAGTAATGTTAATAAATACAGAGAATATTGTAAGAAAAATAATCTACCAGCTCATCCAGCGAGAATGCCACCAGAGTTAGCAGAATTTTTTATAAGATTTTTAACAAAAAGAAAGTCATTAGTTTTAGACCCATTTGCAGGATCAAATACTACTGGTTATGTTGCATCAAAACTTGGCAGAAAATGGTTATCAATTGAAAAAGATTTAAACTATATTAAAGGTTCTAATGGATGGTTTAAGTAGTTTTATTTATTGATTGTTCTCTTTGATAAATATAGATACCACTCATCACAATTATAGCTAATCCTAAAAAAGTCCAACTATCTGGAAAGTCACTAAAGAAATAATAACCTATTATAATGTTTGTTACTATTTCAAAGTAACTAAATGGAGCCAATTTAGAGGCATCGGCGTATTTTAAAGATAAGATTAAAAATAAATGACCTATACAAGCAAAAACTCCTATTGCAGCCATCATAGACCATTGACTAGTAGTTGGTTGAACCCAAACAAACGGCATTACACAAGAAATAATGACTGCTCCTACTACACCTGTTAATAATAAAGTTAATAAAGGATTGTCAGAGGTGCTCAATTTACGAGTTATTATTAAATAAAAACCGTACATAATTCCCGTCCCAAGAGCTGCAAAACTTGCTAAATTAATTTCAACAAAACCAGGTCTTATTACAACTAAAGATCCGATAAATCCTATAATAACAGCTGACCATCTTCTAAAGCCTACTTTTTCACCTAGAAAAACTGGAGAAAATGCAGTTACTATTAAAGGTGCCACAAAAGCCAAGGTTAATGCTTTTGCAAGAGAAATAACTGATATTGCATAAAAAAAACAAATGTTTGCAGTTAAAAGTATTAATCCTCTTATAAATTGTAATTTTGGTTTTTCTGTCCAAACTAGATTTTTTCGAAAAAAGAAAAACATAAATGGAAGAGTAAAGGCAACTGTAAAAAAATATCTAGCCCATGTAATTTGTAGTACAGGAAGATCTGCACTTAAATATTTTGCAAATCCATCCATTATTGGAAGCATTACCCAGGCCAAAAGATTAAAAATTATAGCCTTCATTATAGATAAATATGGATTAATTAAAGTATTTTAAAGCAAAGAATACAACTATCGGAACAGTTATAAATGACATAAGTGTTGAAACAACAATAGTACTAGCAACACTGTCTACGATCTTTTTTGGTGAATATATTGATGCTACAAGATAATTGAGAACAGCACTTGGCATTGAACATTGAATTAATAAAACACCAGCTGCAAATCCATCTAGATTAAAATATAGGATTAATAAATATCCTATTATAGGACCAATGATTACTCGTCCTATAGAGGAAAATATTGCTTTATTGAGTGAAAAGACTTTTAGTCTTGTTAAAGCAATTCCTAAGGACATCAAAATCAGAAATATTGTTGCATACATTAGTAGAAAGGTAGTATTTTCAACAAATCCTGGAAGTCTTAAATCATAGTAAAGTAAAAATATGGCGATTATGATTGCATAAAAAGGAGGACTCTTAAGTATAATATTCAAACTAAATTTTCTATCAGCTAAAAATACACCTAAAGTGAAATGGCATAAAATAATCAATGCAGATATTGCTGCTGAAACACCAAGACCTTGAGAACCATAAGCAAATAAACATATCGGTAACCCCATATTTCCAGTATTGGGCATTGTTAATGGAGGTAATTCTCTAATAATATCTTTGGTTTTTAAAAGGTATAATATTATTACACCTGTAATCATAAATCCACAAATGGCTAATGCATAATACCAAAAATAACTAAGAAAGATATTGAATGAAATATTTACTGGATTTAAAGCGTAAATAATCATTGCTGGAGTACCAACGTTAGCAGCAAAATTAGTAATAAAAGTTGTATCTATTTTGGGATTTTTTTTACCTAAATAATATCCAATACCAACAACAAAAAAAACAGGAAATAAAACTTCAAAAAGTTTAATATAAATGTCCATTAATTATATAGCCTAATTAATGTTGGAAATTTAAGAATATTCTTATTTTTTCTAAATATTGATAAGCAATTTCTTGCATTAATTTCTGTTGTTTTGTGAGTAATTATTACAATAGTTGCTCTCTTATTTTTCTTGTCAGGAGTTTGAATGATTCTTTTTATGGAAATCTTATAATTGGCAAGTCTATTAGTAATAAGTGACAGAACACCAGATCTGTCTTTAACTTCAAATCTCAAATATAATGAATTACTATAATAGTCACTGTTATAGGGTTTTATGCTTTTTCTTTTTAAAAATGAAACACCAAAAGGTTTGTTTAAATTTCCTCTCATTATAGAAAGTAAGTCTGAAAGTAATGATGAAGAAGTTGGACCAGGTCCGGCACCCTCACCTTGTAAAATACTTTCTCCTACCGGTTTACCTTGGATAATAACAGCATTCATAACTCCATTAACATTACCAATATACGAATTTTTACTGACCATACACGGGTGCACAGTTTCAAATAACTGATTATTTATGATTTCAGAGATACCTAATAATTTAATTCTTAAATTTAACTGATTTGCTATTTTAATATCTTTAAGATGAATATTTTCAATTCCTTCCATTATACATCTACTTTTTGAAATTTGATTATTATAAGCCAGTGCAGATAAAATTCTAATTTTAGCAAAAGCATCGAATCCATTTAAATCAAGTTTGGGATTTCCTGGTTCGGCGTAACCTAAGGATTGGGCTTTTTTTAAAACTTTTTCAAAAGTTTCATTAGTATTTTCCATTTCAGATAAAATATAATTTGTCGTTCCATTCAAAATTCCATAAACTTTTGTTATTTTATTTGTTAGTAAGCCTTCTTTGATAGATCTAAGTATAGGTATACCGCCAGCAACTGATGCTTCAAATTCTAGGTTAACATTATTTTTTTCAGCTAATTTAGCTAAATAATCTCCATGCTTTGCAATTAATGCTTTGTTTGGTGTAATAACATTAATTCTGTTTTTAAGGGCTGTTTCAACTACTTTTTTTGAGACACCATTTGATAACCCAATACATTCGAAAACAATATCAATTTTTTTTTCTTTAAAAATATTAAGTGGATTTGAAAAAAAAATATTTTTTTTAATCTTAAATTTCCTTTTTTTGTTTTTATTTTTTGCTGATACTGCAACTATTTCTATTTTTTTTCCTGTTTTAAGTTCGATATAATTTTTTTTAGAATTTAATTCTCTATATAAATAATTGCCAATTTGTCCTAAGCCAACAATAGCAATTTTAATCTTATTAGTCATTTTATAAATCTGGATAATTAGTTTTTATAGTATAATCTCTCAAGTATAATTTATATTCTTCCCAAGTCATCAAAGTAATATCATTGGATTTTAGTAAAACTTTATTCATTTCATTTTTGAATTTATCCTTATTTTCCAGATCATCTTCTGTCCAATATTTCGAATTGGAGTTTAGTGAACAATTTGTAATTAAATTAAAAATTATTATCAAAAAAATAAATCTCATTAATTCAAACCCATTTTAATTGGAAAATTATATTTTAAATTTAAATTTTGTATTCCTTGTCCAGCACCACCTTTTATCAAATTATCGATTGAGCATAATATTATTGCTTTATTTTTATATTTTGAGGCACAAACTGACATTATACAATTATTTGTGTTTATTACATCGTTTGTACTAAGTAGTGTATTAATCTTTAAAACTTTAATAAAATTATTTTCTTTATGAAAATTTATTAATGTTTTTTGCAATTTTTTTAGTGAAACATTTTTATTCAAATCTACATAAATAGTACTTAAAATACCTCTGAACATTGGTGAAATATGAGGTGTGAAAGTAAAAAATAATTTTTGTTTTGTATATTTTTTAAGCATTTGCTCAATCTCTGAATTATGTCTATGAGATGTTATCCCGTAAACACTTAAAGAGTCATATAAATTTTTATTAATATATTTTTTATGTATTCCTCTACCTCCACCTGAATATCCAGACTTTGAGTCTATTATTATATTATTTGTTTTGATCAATTTTTTTTTAAATAATGGCACTAATGGTAGAAGAATAGAGGTTGGATAACAACCTGGGCAAGAAATTATTTTAAAATTTTTTACATTTTTTCCTGAAATTTCAGGTAATGCATAAATTGAATTTTTAATTTCTTTTGGAGCTCTATGATGTTGTTTATACCATTTTAAATATTGTGATTTTTTTTCTAATCTAAAATCAGCCGCTAAATCGATTAAAGTATTGTTTTCAAGAAGATTCTTTGAAATTTCTTGAGCCTCACCATTTGGTAGTGCTGTAAATACTACATCTACATTTTTTAAATATTTTTTGTTATACTTTACAATTTTAGGTAAATTTTTATTTTTTAAAGATTTATCATAAAATGAAATAAGTTTACCTACAGAATTATTACCACAAAGATATCTAATTTTTACTTTAGGATGTTTAATTAATAATTTTACTAATTGAACACCTATATAACCCGTAGATCCGGCAACTAAAATATTAATTTTAGACATATATTATTATAACAGTTAAAAATTAAAAAAGAATTATCTTTTAGAAAATTGAAAGCTTCTTCTTGCTTTTCTTCTTCCAGGTTTTTTTCTTTCAACCGCCCTGGAATCTCTTGTGGTAAGTTTTTCGGTTTTAAGGGTAGCTTTAAAATTCTCATCAAATTTAACTAAAGCTTTTGAAATACCATGAACCATAGCACCTGCTTGGCCCGTATGTCCACCTCCGCTGACATTACATCTTACATCATAGTCAGTCTTTTGATTTATAATCTCAAATGGTCTAGTTACCTGCATTTTATGATTATCACTTACAAAATATTGATCATAAAATTTTCCATTTACATAAATTTTACCTGTGCCTTTTTTAACCCAGACTTTTGCAATAGAAGTTTTTCTTTTACCAGTTGCATATTTACTATCTTTAAAATCTAAGCTTAACTTAGATTTTTTTGATGATGACTGATTAGTTTCCATAATTAATTTCTAACTATATTTTTATTATTAAGTTTATCAATATCTATTACTTTAGGGTTTTGAGCAGAATGTGGGTGTATACTGCCAGAGTAAATTTTTAATTTAGTAAGTTGTTTTTTTCCTAAAACTCCACCTGGTAACATTCGTTTAACAGCCATTTTTAATGCTTCTCCAGGTTTTTTTTCAAAAAGTTTTTCTGGTGTTGTTTCCTTAATTCCACCTGGATGTCCTGTGTGCTTGTAATATTTTTTATTCTGAAATTTTTTTCCTGTGAATCTAATTTGTTCAATATTTTTTACTACAACAAAATCTCCATCATCCATATGTGGAGTAAAGGTAGTTTTATTTTTACCTCTAATTATTTTAGAAATAATTGTTGCTAATCTTCCCACAACTGCATTTTTAGCATCTATTTCGTACCAGTTTGATGTTAGTTGGCCTTTTTTTAAGAATTTTGTCATTGTGCGTGGATTAATACTATTATTAACTGCAAAGTCAATTTGATATTTACCTTGTAAAATTGATCCAATCTGGTAATAAATAAGAGCCGATTTGATCCTATTGCGGGCACATAACTGCTAAAAAGGAAATTTCATAAATTAATCGGTAGGTATTTGAACTATATTGTGCGCCTTACATTAAGTTAAAGCACTAAAAAAGGAGTAAAATGAGAAAAAAAAGAAACAATCCAGAAACCATAGCTTTGCATGGCGGAGAATATAGAAAAGATCCAACTACTAATTCTGTAGCTGTTCCTATATATAGAACTACTGCATATCAATTTGACAATACTGAACATGCGGCGAAACTTTTTAAACTAGAAGAGTTTGGAAATATTTATACCAGAATAATGAATCCAACTAATGATGTTTTAGAAAAAAGATTAGCTGAACTCGAAGGAGGTTTAGCTTGTTTAACTGTTTCCTCAGGCCAAACAGCATCGAGTTTTGCAGTGCTAAATCTTGCACAATCAGGCGATAACATTGTTAGTTCTACTGATCTTTATGGGGGTACAGTTTCATTATTTACTAATACTCTAAGTAAACTTGGTATTGAAATTAGATATGCAGATCCAGCTAATCCAAAAAATTTTGAAAAACTTATAGACAATAAAACTCGTGCCTTTTATGGAGAAACTTTACCAAATCCATATTTAAGGGTTTTTCCTATAAAAGAGGTTTCAGATATAGGGAGAAAATATAATATTCCTTTAATAATGGATAATACAGCAGCACCTGTTATCTGTAAACCAATAGAACATGGTGCCGCAATAGTTATTCATTCCTTAACAAAATATATTGGGGGTCATGGTACGGTTGTTGCTGGTAGTATTGTCGATGGTGGTAATTTTGATTGGACGGCTGATCCTAAAAGACAGCCCTTATTTAATGAACCAGATCCAAGTTATGGAGGAGTTATCTGGGGTAAAGCTGTTCCTGAATTAACCGGAGCTAACATACCTTTTGCTGTTAGAGCAAGAGTTTGTTTGTTAAGAGATCTAGGTTCATCTTTAGCACCAGATAATGCTTTTTCAATTATACAAGGCTTAGAAACAGTTGCATTGAGAATGGAAAGGCATTGTGAAAATGCAAATAAAGTAGTTGAATTTTTATCTAAACATAAAGAAATCTCAAAAGTAATCTATTCCACAAAACATGAAAAAAAAATATCTGATAGAGCTAAACAATATCTAAAAGGTGGAAATGGCGCTATGGTAGGAATTGAACTCAAAGGTGGAATTGAAGCAGGTAAAAAATTTATAGAAGCCCTGAAAATGTTTTATCACGTTGCAAATATTGGCGATGCAAGAAGTTTAGCTACACATCCTGCTAGTACAACTCATAGTCAATTAAATGAGGAACAACTTAAAGCCTCTGGTGTAACTCATGGTTATGTAAGACTTTGTATTGGTATTGAACACATTGATGATATAATTGATGATATAGATCAGGCTCTAAACAAATCATCAAAAGGTAATTTAAAAGCAGTTAGTTAGAGTTTGTATTTGTATAAAAAAAATAGACACTAGAACTGACTAAAAAAATAGAACTTAATTGATGCATTGAAGCAATATATATATGTGCACCATATAAAACTGTTAAAATACCTAAAATAATTTGTAGTATTATCAAAAAACCTAGGATGTTTACTGATTTATATAAATCATAAATTTTGTTTTTATAAATTTTGTAAAAGATAAAAAGATAAAAAATAACAATAATATAAGCTAAATTTCTATGCAAAAATTGTACTAAAGAGGGATCACTAAAAGCAGAAAGCTTAAAAAGATTTATAAAAAGATTATCATTTGGAAAATATGTGTCCCCCATTAATGGCCAGGTGTTATAGATTTTTCCAGCATCCATGCCAGATACAAATGCACCCATTATTATTTGTACAAAAACTAAAATCAAAAATATTAACGGAAAAATTATACTAATTTTTTTGGAAGCTTTGTTATTTATATTTATATTAAGATAATTCCATAAAATTAAAGAGAGGATTAAAAAAGCGATTGATAAATGAGCAGACAATCTAAAATGACTTACATCTACTTCATTGACTAGGCCACTTTTTACCATATACCAACCTATAAAACCTTGAAAACATATAAGAAAAAAAATTATATAAAAATTTAAGAGTTTTATAAATCTGATTTTGAAAGAGAAATAAATTAATGGAATCAAAAAACTAATACCAATTAGTCTACCAAGAAAACGATGTGCCCATTCCCACCAGAAAATTACTTTAAACTCTTGAATATTCATGTTGTAGTTTTGTAATTTAAATTCTGGAATTTCTTTATAAAGATTAAAATACATAATCCAATCATTGTGATTAAGAGGTGGTAAAAAACCTGAAAATAACTGCCATTCGGTTATAGATAATCCAGAATCTGTTAATCGAGTCAAACCACCCACTATTATCATTATAGATATAATACAAAACATTGAAATCAACCAAATCGACAATTGATTATTAATTTTTGTATTTATTGTATACATGTGTGAATAAATATAATAATTTTTTACTAATCCAAATATATAAATGTCGCCATTAAAAAAAAAGAAATTAAGTAAAATTCGAATTAAATTAGATAAACTAGATGATATACTTATTAAAATTATCAAAAAGAGAACAAATCTAGTAAAAAAAGTTTTGGCTTTAAAAGATAAAAAAAATCAAATTGTAGATCAAAAAAGAATAAAAATAATACTTAAAAATATCAGAAAAAAATCTATAAAAGAAAAAATAGATCCTAAAATTACAGAAAAAATATGGAAAAATATGATTTATGCCTACATCAACTTTGAAAAAAGAAACTTTAAAAAAAAATAATTATTTACTGTGAGGAGGAAGTTTTTTTTCTACAAAAACCTCATGCTTACGAGTCGCAGGATTGTATTTTTTAACTTTTAATTTAACTTTAGCTTTTTCTCCTCCTGCCGGTTTCTTTACATAATAAAAAAAGGGGCTATCAGGTTTTGCCTCAGGAACTAACCTAACCTTTATATGTGTTTTTTTTGCCATCTATCTAATGTTTTTCAAAGTTTTTAACGAATTTGAAATCCTAATCAATTTGTTTTTTAAATTTTTACCTCTTATAGATTTATCTATACTTTCGTCAAGCTTTAAAGCATCATTATTATTTAAGATATTTTTAACACCTTTAATTGTTAATCCTTGGTCCTTTAAAAGAAATTTAATCTTTTTAAGAATATTTATTGTTTTTTCATCATAATATCTTCTATTTGCATTCATTATTTTTGGTTTGATTTGTTTAAATTGTGTTTCCCAAAATCTTATAATATGTGTAGGTATTACACCTTTTTTATTTTTTTTAAGCTCTAATATTTTAGCTACTTCACCTATGGTTTTATAAGCTCTATCAGATTTATCCATTTTCATTTAAATTTACAAATTCTTTAAAGTCTTTTGACGGTTTGAATAAAACAACATTTCTACTTGAAATTTCTTTAGATTCTTTAGTTTTAGGATTTCTACCAACTCTTTTTTTTTTTTTTCTTATAGAAAATGTGCCAAATCTTGATAATTTTAATTTTTTTTCATTTTTTAAATTTAGAATAATAGTAAGAAAAAAATCTTCAATAAGATTTTCAGAAATTTGTTTTGAAAATCCAAGTTGCATGTAAATTTGATTAACTAAATCTTTTTTGGTTAGATTTATTCTCATGTCTAGATATTTTGTTTAATTTTATCAATTAAATTTCCTTTTACAATCCTATGACAAACATCTAAAGAATTAGAAAAACCAATAAAATCTGTTCCACCATGACTTTTAACCACAGGTGAATCTAACCCTATAAATATAGCCCCATTGTATAGTCTAGGATCTAATCGTTTTTTAAATTTTTTTAAATTAGAAATATTTAAAAGTGAAGAAATTTTACCAATAAATGATCCTGTCATTGCTTTTTTTAGTTCATCTGTAATAAAGTTAGCAGTGCCTTCTGCTGTTTTTAAAGCAACATTTCCAGTAAACCCATCAGAGACAATTACATTTACCTTACCTTCCATTAAATGATTGCCTTCGATATAACCAAAAAAATCATAATTTTTAGATTTTTTATCATTTAAAAGTTGGTATGTTTCTTTTATTATTTCATTTCCTTTTAATTCTTCAGATCCAATATTGAGTAAAGCTACTTTTGGTTTATCATTCGGATATAAAGATGTGTAGAGTGAAGATCCCATTATTGAAAAATCTAACAAATTTTTTGCACTGCACTCAATATTAGCACCTAAATCTAATACTACACTCATTCCTTTTTTGTTAGGCCAGATGGCTGAAAGTGCAGGTTTGTCTATATTGTCGATCATTTTTAAATTTAATTTCGATACAACTAATAAAGCACCAGTATTTCCCGCTGAGATTACGATATCTGCCTCTTTATCTTTCACACTTTTTATAGCTAACCACATGCTTGTATCTTTTCCTCTTTTTGCTCCCTCTAAAGGACTATCAGTACTTTTAATAACTTTATCTGTATGTATTAGTTCATAAAATTCTTTACTAATTTTATTATTTAAATATTTTGATATTTCATTTTGATTACCAAAAATTTTAAAAAAATTGTTTTTATTGGATTGATGATTCAAAATAATACCATCTATAATTTTTTTAGGAGAACCATCACCTCCCATTGCATCGACTGCAATCTTAATCATATTTAGCATTATAATTGATTATATTACTCTTAATAGTAAATTATATTATTCTTTTGGGTCTAAGACTTGTCTTCCTTTGTACATGCCAGTTTTTAAATCTAAATGATGGGATAGTCTATATTCACCTGATTTTTTATCTTCAACAACGTTTTTAGTCGAAAATTTCATTGTTTGAGCCCTTCGCATCCCTGTTCTGGATGGGGTTTGTTTACGTTTTGGAACTGCCATAATTATTGGTTACTTACACTTTTTAAATAAGAATTCAAAGTATTTTTTGATAAAATCATATTAAATTCATCAAAATAATCAATTAACTCTTCTATATTACCATAATCATCCAAAAAAGATTTAATAATTTCTATTTTTTTTGATCTATCAGATATATTCCAATAATGAACTTCTGATATCATGCTATGAAATGTATTAATATAATCTTTCATCTTTTTATTTATTGATTGATCACCATAACCTATTTCCCGGATACTTAATTCCAATTGTCTAAAGTTAAAATCATATATTTCTTGAAGTTTTATTTTATCCTCTTTATTTTTAAAATTCTTTAAAAAAAAGGAAAAATGTAATAAAAAAAAAATAAGTCGATCTGAAAAGGTATCCTCTCTATTTATTGAAGAATATAGTTTTTTATTTCTAGTTAAATTGATTAAATTGTTATAAATATTAATATAATTATTTTTCATGGGTAAATATTTTTATATAATCATAATTTTATTATTATCAACAAGTTGCTCATTTAAAGAAGTTGTTAAACACCATGGTGTACCATTTTTAGAAAAAAAACAAACATCTTTAATTGTCAATGAATCAAATAAAAATGATATTAAAAAGGTATTAGGTAATCCATCTACAACAAGCAAATTTGATAATGATGTTTGGATATATATAGAAAGAAAACAAACTCAATCTAATATAAAAAATCTTGGAAGAATGAAAATTTATAAGAATGATGTATTGGTATTAGAAATAGATAAATATGGAATTTTAAAGAATAAAGAATTTTATAATAAAGATGATATGAATAAAATTAAAATTGCCAAGGGCACAACTGAGGCAAATTTTAAAAAAAACTCATTTGTTTACTCCTTCTTATCGAGCATGAGACAAAAAATGAACGACCCTCTTGGTAAACGAGCTAAAGCAAGAAAAGAAATTAGCCAGCGATAACAGCCAATAACAATAACGCTACAATGTTTGTTATCTTTATCATTGGGTTTACTGCTGGTCCAGCAGTATCTTTATAAGGATCTCCTACAGTGTCCCCTGTGACAGCTGCTTTATGTGCTTCCGAACCTTTTCCACCATGATTTCCATCTTCTATATATTTTTTTGCATTATCCCAAGCTCCACCACCTGCAGTCATTGAAACAGCAACAAATAAACCTGTAATGATTACACCTAACAACATTGCTCCAACTGAAGCTAATGCAGCAACTTGACCACCTATAGTAAATATAACAAAATATAAAACTATTGGAGAAAGCACTGGTAATAAAGATGGAATAATCATCTCTTTTATTGCCGCTACAGTTAATAAATCAACAAGTTTTGCATAGTCAGGTTTTTGTTTACGTTTCATTATTCCTGGAAATTTTTTAAATTGTCTTCTTACTTCTATAACCACAGCTCCACCTGCCCTACCAACCGCTTGCATTCCCATTGAGCCAAATAAATATGGTAGCATTCCACCAATTAATAAACCTACAACTACATAAGGATTAGATAAATCAAACGTTACGATGATACCCTCTAATTTAGAACCCGCAACTGTCGAAAAATATTTTATATCCTCTACATAGGCCGCAAATAGAACCAAAGCACCTAATCCTGCAGAACCTATTGCATAACCTTTAGTTACCGCTTTAGTGGTGTTTCCTACAGCATCTAAAGCATCAGTAGTTTTTCTAACATTATTTGGAAGTTTAGACATTTCCGCGATACCACCTGCATTATCTGTTACTGGTCCATAAGCATCTAAAGCTACAACCATACCTGCTAAAGCTAACATCGTAGTTACAGCTATTGCAATACCATAAAGACCTGCAATTTGATTAGTAAATAAAATACCTCCAACAATAATTAATGCAGGAACCGCAGTTGCCTCCATTGAAACTGCCAAACCTTGAATTACATTAGTACCGTGGCCGGTTGTTGAAGATGCTGCAACACTTTTAACAGGTCTATAATTTGTACCAGTATAATATTCTGTTACCCAAATTAATAACCCTGTAATTACCAGACCAATAATTCCACAATAATATAAACTCATGCCATTAAAATTTTTTCCATTAACTGAATATTCTGTTGTAAATCCAATTACATAGTCTGTAACTGGATATAATATTGCTAATGAGGCAAGTGCGGTGACTACAAAACCTTTATACAAAGCATTCATCACATTTTTACTTTTTCCAAGTTTAACGAAATAAGTTCCTAAAATCGATGTAACAATACATGCTCCACCAATAGTTAAAGGATAAACCATCATGTTCAAATCTCCATGAAAAAATATTGAGGATAAAACCATTGTAGCAACAATTGTTACAGCATATGTTTCAAACAAGTCTGCGGCCATACCAGCACAGTCACCTACGTTATCTCCAACATTATCAGCAATTACAGCTGGATTTCTTGGATCATCTTCAGGAATACCTGCTTCAACTTTACCTACTAAATCTGCACCAACATCAGCACCTTTTGTAAATATTCCTCCACCTAATCTTGCAAAAATTGAAATTAAAGAGGCACCAAATCCTAATGCAACTAGTGCATTTACAATTTCTCTTTCTTCAATATTAAATTTTAATAATAAATAATAATAAACAGCAATAGCTAATAGAGCTAAACCTGCAACCAGCATTCCTGTTACAGCTCCAGATTTGAAGGCTACAGAAAGACCATTTGCTAAACCTTTTCTTGAAGCTTCAGCTGTTCTTACATTAGCCTCTACTGAAACTAACATTCCTACATAGCCTGCTATACCTGATAAAGTTGCACCTATAAGGTATCCCAAACCAACAAGAGGACTAAAAGCAACACTAACGATAACCAATACAACAACACCAACTATTGATATAGTTTTATACTGCCTTGCTAAATAGGCTTTAGCACCTATTTGAATTGCAGAGGCAATATCTTGCATTTTAGAGTTTCCTGCGCTTGAGTTTAAAATATTTTTACCTGTAAAATAACCATAAACAATTGATAATAATCCGGCAAAGATTGTATATAAAAGTATCGATTCAACATTTGAGCTCATAGTGACCTTAATTAAGTTGTTGGTTGTTAGTTATTAAAATGCGGACAATACAAAAAAAGCTATAAAAGGCAATAATTAACTTTTAAAATAAGTGATAATAACCTTTTTTTTTAAGGTCAATTTTCTCCCCTTTTTGATCAATAATTTGTGATTTCTGACTATTAGAACAAATTTTTCCTATTTTAGAAATCTTTATACCTAATGATTTGCTAATTTTGTTAATGATTCTAAATTTAGATGATTTTGCAGTAAAAAGAATTTGATAATCATCACCTTTTGAAAAAAAAGTTAATTTACTTAACTTTTTTAATTTTAATAATTTTTTTAAGTTATTTGATATTGGTATTCTATTGAAAAATAGTTTATAAGACAATTTTTGTTTATTAATTAATTTTTCTAAATCAGTAATCAATCCATCTGAAATATCTATAGATGTATTAGCAAAAGATAACAGTTTATTTGTTAATTTTAAATGAAGATATGGTAAATAATATCTATTAACAAAATATCTCTTCAAATTTTTATTCGTAAAGATTTTTTTCTTTAATATTCTTAATCCAGCATAACTATCTCCTAAATTACCAGTTACGTATATATCATCATTTAATTTTGCATTATTTCTGTAAATTATTTTTTTTGAAAAACCAATTGAAGTTATTGTAAAACTTAACTTGCTAGATAAAACCGTGTCACCACCAGCCAATAAAATTTGATATTTTTTTTGTTCTTGTTTTAAAGAATTTGAAATCTTAACTAAGTTTAATGCTGAAAAAGATTTTTTGTTACCCGAACCTGAAATAAAATAATATTTAGGTTTAACACCTTTGCAAATTAGATCTGATATTGACGATCTTATAATTTTCTTAATAACTAGATTTGGATTTTTAAAATTAATAAAATGTATGCCCTCAACATATGTATCTACTGAAATTATAAGACGTTTAGATTTTTTAAAAAAAACATCATCATTTAAATTAAGAGAGCTTTTGTTATTATTAGATAATTTAGAAAAATATTTATTTATTAGTTCAAATTCATGCATTTGATGATCTTAGTTTTTTTGCAATATTATCTAACAAAGCATTTAAATACTTTGTTTGAGAATCATTTAAGAAAAAATTAGATGCATCAAGATATTCTTTAATTATTATTTTTATTGACAAATTTGGTTTATACAAAAATTCATAAGTTGCTGATTTTAAAATAACTTGAAATAATTTATCAAGCTTATTTAAAGAAAATTTATCTCCTAAATTTTTATCTAATTCTTCGAGAATAATATCATTCCTCTCTATAGTACCTGAAACAATATCTTTTATAAATTTTTTAAATCTATGCTTTGGGTAAGTTAACTGTTCATCATCATTAAAAAATCTGCCATATAATTTTTGAATGATTATTACTCTAGGATTATTTTTTGGACTAAATACAGTTTTCATTATTGTGATAAAACTGATAATACGGCATTAGCTGCTTCTGCGCCTTTTTTTTTTCGGGCTTTGGCTTGTCTAATATTTAAACAAGTTATTATTCCGTTTCCTACAGGTTTTTTTGATTTAATAGATAAATCCATAATTGCATTAGTTGATGCTTGTGAAATAAAATCAAAATGTGGTGTCTGTCCTTTTATTACACATCCAAGCGCTATAAATGCATCAAATTTATTTATATTTTTAGATATTGTAACTGGTATTTCAAAAACTCCAGGAACATTAATAAGTTTTATTTTTGAATTTTTAGGTAATTTTTTTATAGCACTTTTAAATAAACCCTGTGATATTTCCTTGTAGTAGTTTGCATTAACTATTAAAAAATTTTTTTTCATCAAATTAATTCTTGTTTGGTTATCTTTATATCATAACCTTCTAAACCAATAACCTTTTTTGGTGATTTTGTGATTAAAATCATCTTTTTAATTTTTAAATCTTTAATAATTTGTGCACCAATACCATAGTTTCTAATTAGTTTGTCATTACCTTTTTTATAAAAATCCTTATTTTTATAATCTTTAAGTGTTTGTGTGACTGATTTAAGATTTGTATCTTTAATAAAAACCAAAACACAATTATTAAACTTTTTAAAATAATTTAATGTTTTATTGAATGAATTGGGTAATTGTTGATTAATCAAATAATTATGAACTACATTTGAAGAAATAACTCTAACTCTTGGTATAGTTCCTTTTTTAATAGTACCTTTTACAAGTGCAAAATGTTCAGATCCATCAAGTAGATTTTCATAAATCTTGATTTTATATGTTTGGTTTTTTACTTTAATTTCAGATGATTTTTTAAGTTTAATTAATTTTTCTTTTTTTAAACGATAAGAAATTAAGTCTTCAATTTTTCCAATTTTTAATTTATGTTTCTTAGCAAAATTAAAAAGGTCATTTCCTTTAGCCATAGTGCCATCTTCGTTCATTATCTCACAAATTACTGCTGAATTATTTTTTTTTGCTAGTTTAGAAATGTCAACTGAAGCTTCGGTATGACCAGCTCTCACAAGTACGCCGCCATCTTTTGCTATTATAGGAAAAACATGACCAGGTGAAACAATATCTTTTTTATTTACATTTTTTTTGGATGCAATTTTTATAGTTCTTGCCCTGTCTTTAGCAGATATACCTGTGGTAATTCCTCTTTTAGCTTCAATTGATATAGTAAACGCAGTTTTATTTCTTGATTGATTAATCGGTGACATGAGTGATAGATTTAATCTCTTAGCTTGTAAACTGTCTAATGCTAAACAAATTAATCCTCTTCCGTACTTAGCCATAAAATTTATATTTTTAGAATTTGTGTCAGTAGTTGAAATAACTAAGTCACCCTCATTTTCTCTTTTTTCATCATCAACTAAAATAAACATTCCACCCTTTTTGGCAATTTTGATAATTGTTTCTATTGATGAATAGTTACTTTTTAACATAAAAAAAATTTTTTACATATTTTGAAAGAATATCTATTTCTATGTTAACAAGGCTTCCCTTTTTAACTTTCGATAAATTGGTCAATTTGAAAGTATGGGGTATTACCCAAATTTCAAATCCTTTTTTTGTCTTTTTTGATATAGTTAAAGAAATTCCATTTATACATATTGAGGCTTTTTCAATAATATTTTTTCTCTCTTTTGGATTAATTTCAAAACTGAATATGTAAGATTTGTCAACTTTTTTAACACTTAAAGTTTTACCAGTTGTATCAATATGTCCTTGACATATATGGCCAGAAATCTTTTGCCCATATTTAAGAGGTAATTCTAAATTTATGACATCATTGATCTTTAGATACTTAAATTTTGATCTTTTAACTGTTTCATTAGAAAGATAAAATTCCATAATCTTATTTTTTATTTGTATTAATGTTAAACATACTCCATCACAAGCAATAGAAACCCCAATATCTTTAGAATTCAACTTGAGGTCTGATTTAACGAAAATATTAATACCTTTTGATCTTTTAGATATTCTTTTAATGAAACCCTTATTAAATATAATTCCGTTAAACATTTTATCTTTTATAGATTGTAATATTATCTTTGGCTAGTTTAGATATAATTTTAGATACTTTTTTATATTTATTATTTAAGATTCCGAAAGAAGTAAAGCCTTGATTTATTTTATTCATTCTTAAGATTTTAGGACTTTGGAATAAATAGAAAGTGTCTATAAGTTTATATTTTATTAAGTTTTTTGTCATTTTATCACCGCCTTCAACTAGTAGACTTCTTGTGCCCAAAGCAAATAATTTTTTTAAGACAATCTTTAGATCTAAAAGTCCCTCACGGTTTAATCTTATTTTAACTAAAGTTACTCCTTTTTTTTTTAAAATTTTGATCTTTGGAGTATTGGTTGTATTATAAAAAATCGTTGTATTACCTTTTTTCACAGATTTAAAAATATAACTATTTAGTTTAATATTTAAATTTTTATCTAGAATTATTCTTTTTGGTGAAAAATTATTATAACCTTCTAATCTACAATCTAACCTTGGATTATCTATATTCAAGGTTTTACTTGAAATCATTATAGAGTCATTTTTATAGCGTAAGTAATGAGTGATCTTATCTGAATTTTTGTCAGTTATTCTTTTAGACCCTTTGCTATAGATCAGTTTATTTTTGGAAACAGCAATTTTAGCTGTTACATATGGCAATTTATTAATTCGATTTTTTATATATGAGTCATAAAGATCTTTTGCATCTTTTTTTAAAAGACCTCTTCTAACTTTGATTTTTTTATTTGATAAAATCTTAAAACTCTTTCCTTTAACTCTTTTGTCTATATCCTCCATTGAATAAATTAATTCACTAATACCACTTTTAATTATACTTTTTGTGCAAGGTGGGGTTTTTCCATAATGATTACAAGGTTCAAGAGTTACATACATTTTTGAACCTTTCAATTTTTCAATTGAGTTTTTTATTGCATTATGTTCAGCATGAGGTCTTCCATTGAAACCTGTTTGTCCGATAGAAACAATTTTATCATCTTTTACTATTAAACAACCTACAGATGGATTTTCTCCAGTTAAACCTTTACGAGATCTTGCTAAATTAATAGCAAGTTTCATAAAATCCTTATCTTTCGATGTAAATCTATCTTTTTTTGAAGACATCTATTTTGTCCACAAATTGTACAAAATCCTTTTCTTCTCTAAAATTTCGATAAACTGAAGCAAATCTCACATAAGCAACTGGATCGAGCTCTTTTAAGCCTTCCATAACCATAGTTCCAATCGTATTAGTCGATATTTCATTTTGTCCAAGTTCCTCAAGAGCTCTCGATACCTTGCTTATGAATTTTTCAATAGTTTCGGTATCTAAAGGTCTTTTTTTTAAGGCTATATAGATTGATTTAGATAACTTATCTCTATCAAAAGCAGATTTTCTTCCATTTTTTTTTACAACCATTAATTCTCTATATTGAATTCTTTCGAAAGTAGTAAATCGTTCACCACAAACACACAATCTTCTTCTACGTATTGCAGTTCCATCCTCTGTTGGTCGTGAGTCTACAACTGAAGTCTCACCTTTCTTTTCACAGGGACAAATCATTTATTTAAGTTTTTATAAATTGGAAAATTTGAACATAAATCTATAACTTCATCTCTAACTTCATTTTCCACTTTACTATTATCATCTGGACTTTCAGATAATCCTTTTATTACTTTTGTTATTAATATTCCTACCTTTTCAAATTCTTTTAAGCCAAAACCTCTTGTTGTAGCGGCTTGAGAACCTAGTCTAATACCAGAGGTAATCATTGGTTTTTCTGTATCAAATGGTATTCCATTTTTATTACATGTAATATTAGCTCTACATAAACTTTCTGAAGCTAAATTTCCTTTTACATTAAAAGGTCTTAAATCAACTAACATTAAATGTGTATCAGTTCCCCCTGAATAAATCTTAAATCCATTATTTTTTAAAGTTTCAGCCAAAATTTTAGCATTTGCCAAAACATTTTTTATATATGTTTGAAATTCTGGCTTTAATGCTTCATAAAAACCTGCCGCTTTAGCTGCAATGATGTGCATTAGAGGTCCCCCTTGATAACCAGGAAAAACAGCGGTATCAAATTTTTTTCCTAAATCTTCATCATTTGATAAAATTATTCCTCCTCTAGCACTTCTAAAAACTTTGTGAGTAGTTGATGTAACTACATGAGCATAATCACATGGATTTGGGTATCCTTTACCTGCAACTAGTCCAGAGAAGTGAGCCATATCAACCATTAAATACGCTCCAACTTTATCTGCAACTTCTCTAAATCTTTTAAAATCAATAACTCTTGAATATGCACTACCACCAGCAATAATAAGTTTAGGTTTGTGTTCTAAAGCTAATTTTTCGACACTGTCATAATCAATTAACTCAGATTTTTTATCCACATCGTAGCTTATTGCATTAAACCATTTTCCAGACATTGAAATTTTTAAACCATGAGTTATATGACCACCTGAATTTAAACTCATACCCATAAATGTATCGTTAGGTTTTAGTAATGCTAAAAATACAGCTCCATTAGCTTGGGCGCCAGAATGGGGTTGAACATTAGCATAATTACAATTAAAAAGTTTTTTAATTCTTTCTAAAGCTAATTTCTCTGCTACATCAACATGCTCACAACCATTATAGTATCTTTTTCCTGGATAACCTTCAGCATATTTATTTGTAAGCACTGAGCCTTGGGCTTCTAATACGGCTTGAGAAACAATGTTCTCAGACGCAATAAGTTCTATATGATTTTGTTGTCTGATTAACTCATCATTAATTGCCTTAAATAAATCTGGATCAGATTTTGAGAGACTTTTTTCAAAAAAATCTTTGTAATCTGAATTTAAATATTTAGTTTCACTAGACATAAATTTTATATTTTTTTAACTCTTTTTTTGTGTCTACCACCCTCAAATTTTGTTGTAACAAATACTTCAACACATTTAAAGGCTAAATTTTTTTTTGTCAATCTAGACCCCAATGTAATAATATTTGCATTGTTATGCAATCTAGATAATTTTGCATTTTTAACTGAATAACACACTGCAGCTCTGATTTTTTTATGTTTATTAGCTGCCATCGACATTCCCATGCCAGAACCACAAACCAAAATTCCTATATTTCTACTATTATTAGATACTTTTCTTGAGAGTTTGTGAGCATAATGAGGATAATTAACTGAAGTTTTAGAATTATTTGTACCCATATCTTCAAATAAAAATTTTTTTGAGAATTTTTTTTTAATCTGTTCTTTTAGAATAAAACCTGCATGATCTGATGAAATAAATATTTTTTTCAAACTAATTAAATTTGTGATCTAAAACACATGCAACTAAATGAATCCTATTTTCTTCTCCTCCATTAAAAGCATTATGGTATTTAGTGTTATTTGTTATCCAGACTGAACCATCTGCTGGTAAATGTTTTGCAACATTATCAATTACCATTATTGATCCTGGATTTGTTATTATAGGTATGTGCAATCTAGGTTCTGGATCACGATGCCAACTTAAAGTCGATCTAGGTTCTTTTAATAAGATTCTAACTCTACCTAATTTATATTTAGCTGACAATGTATCAAAGACTTCTTTAAAATATGTATTTTTATATTCATTAATAAACTCCGAATAAGCAGCTTCATCAATTTTTTCATCTCTTATAACTTCTTTTCCAGATTTATCTGGTTTAGTCCAAAAAACACCTCTGGCTTTATTACCTTTAATTGAATCTGGGTCCCCCGGTATTTGAGTCAAAGAGATTGCACCAAAATTAGAGACACCCTTTATACTACTAAAATCTTTTATTTTAAGTATCTCATTATAAGCATTTTGAAGTTCATTGATGTCAAATTTGACATCTTGTTTTTGAAAGTCATTAAAATTTAGTTCCATACGATTGTTTAATATCTTTTTTACGTTATATTTGTATATAACATTTGTCGCATATTATAAATATATTTAAAGATGATTACAGGAAAATATCCAAGCTTGAGACTTAGACGCAGTCGCAAAAATGATTGGTCTAGAAGATTAGTTCAAGAAAACAATTTAAGTCCCAATGATTTTATATTACCTATTTTTTTGATTGACGGAAAAAATAAAAAGCAACTAATTAAATCAATGCCAGGTGTTTTTCGTTATACATTAGATAAATTAAGTCCTATAGTAGAAAAAGCAATTAAAAACAGATTACCCATGATTGCTTTATTTCCCTATACAGAAAAAAAAAAGAAAAATATTATTGGATCAGAAGCTTTAAACGAAGATAATTTAGTTTGTAGGGCAATACAATTAATTAAAAAAAGATATAAAAATCAAATTGGAATAATGTGTGATGTTGCTTTAGACCCTTACACATCACACGGTCATGATGGATTGCTTAAATCTAAATATGTTCTTAATGATGAAACTGTTCAAATATTAATTCGTCAATCTATTTTACAAGCAGAAATGGGTTGTGATGTGCTAGCTCCATCAGATATGATGGATGGAAGAGTAGGACTAATTAGAAAGTCTCTTGATAAAAATGGATATAAGATGACACAAATATTATCCTATGCTGTTAAATATGCTTCAAGTTTCTATGGACCCTTTAGAGATGCTGTAGGTTCAAAGGGGCTTTTAAAAAGTGATAAAAAAAACTACCAAATGGATTTTAAAAATAGTACTGAGGCTTTTAGGGAAGTTGCATTAGATATTAAAGAAGGTGCTGATATGGTAATGGTAAAACCTGGTCTTCCTTATTTAGATATAATTAAATTAGTAAAAGAAAACTTCAAAATTCCTGTAATTGCATATCAAGTTTCAGGGGAATACAGCTTATTAAGTAATGGCATAAACAATGGTTTAGTTAATAAAGATATCATACTAGAGAGTTTAATAGCTTTAAAAAGATCTGGGGCTAATGCTATTGTGAGTTACTACGCTGATAGACTTGATAAAATTCTAGAATAACTATTTTAGAGTATTTATAAACTGTATTCTGGTAACTGGATGAGTAAGGTTGTTAGGTTTTAAAATTGTTTTATCTAAATAGTCACCAACTAGTTTTAAACCATTTAATAAATTTTTCAAATCTTCAGGATTTTTACTTTTATCTATTAAAAAATTTGGTATAATTTTTTTCCCAGTAGGCGATTTAGTCACATATTGTAATTGATTCTCAATAATTTCTTCACTAGTTAGATCTTTAAATTTTAAATCATAACCAAGAACTTTAAACAATTCTAATTCCCAAAAAATATAATTTTTAATCCAATCATCATTTTTTAATAAATTATAAAAATCTTGAATTAAATCGTATAAACTTTGATTTTTTTGAGAATCAGCAGTTAATATTTTAATTAAATTCATTGCAGAGGAAATACATGACAATTTTTGTTGGTCATCAAAATAGTATGGAGTCATAACCTCATCAATTTCAATTTTAAAATACCCAATCTTATTTTCAGATTTAGCATTAAAATTTACATAAATTTTATTTCCAATTTGAAGATAATTTTTTACTTTTTTTGATGTCCCACCAAATATTATCCCTGAGATTTTGCCATGATTTTTAGTGTACACCTCAGATATTAGTGAATTTTCATTGTATCTATTTTTAGACAGTAAAAATCCAACATCATCCCAAATCATATTTTTTTAATATTTTTTAAACACATAATTGCAGCATTTTGCTCAGCATCTTTTTTTGATTTACCCTCTGATATAAAAAGTCTTGTATCTATCAATTTTACTCCAACCTTAAATAGTGGTTTATGTCTAGGACCAGTATTTGAAATAACCTTATATAATGGAAGTTTCTTAAATTTTTTAAGTGAAAATTCTTGAAGTTTTGTTTTAGCATCTATTTGCGTAATAACACTATTTTTAATATTTTTAGACCATAAACTTAAAATAGCTTTTTCTGTACTATTAAATCCCTTATCTAAATAAATAGAACCTATTAAAGCCTCACAACAATCAGCTAAGACTTTATCTTCTATATTGTTATTCTTGTTTCCAGATTTGAAAGTTAGAATATATTTTTGTAATTCTAGTTTTTTTGCTATTTCGAGACATGTTTTTTTGTTAACTAATGAGGCAAATTTTTTATCTAAAATACCTTCTTTTTCATCTGGGTAGATTTCCAAAAGTTTTTTAGCAATAACTAAACCTAAAACTCTATCCCCTAAAAATTCAATTTTTTCATTATTATTTTCTTTATCAAAGCTTTTATGTGTCAAAGATTTAACCAACAAAGTTTTATTTTTGAAATTAACTTTAATTTTTTTTTCTAATGTTTGATAGTCAATTTTCATTAATGTATTTTTTTAAAAAATCTGTTGAATCTTAAAGATTTATTCCATTTCCAAAATGAAAAAAAGCTTCCAATTGACTTATCAGATGAAAAAAAAATAAATCGTGCTTTTCCGACAAGATTATCTTTATGTACATATCCAACGCTTGTTAAAAATCTGCTATCTTTTGAACAATCTCTATTGTCTCCAAGAAAAAAATAATGATCCTCTGGAACTATAAAAAGATCTGAATTTTGAAATGGATAATCTTTTAAATAAACAGATTTATATTTTTTACCATTTGGTAAAATTTCTTCGAATGTAAAAACATTAATTTTTTTTTTACCACAAAAAATTTTATCTGTTTTTGATATTCTAGACTTAAGAATTTCACTATTATTAACATATAAATTTGAGTCTATAAATTGAATTTGGTCACCAGGTAATCCTATTAATCTTTTAATATAATCAGTTCTATTGTCTGCTGGGGTTTTAAAAACTATCACATCACCTCTTTTAGGGTTTTTTGACATAATTCTATTTTCAAATATTGGAGGGCTAAAGGGAAATGAGTGTTTACTATAACCATAAGAGTATTTAGTTACAAAGATTCTATCGCCAACTAATAAATTAGGCTCCATTGAAGATGAGGGAATATAAAATGGTTGAATTAAAAAAGATCTGATGATTATTGCTATTATTAATGCATAAAATAATGTTTTAACATTTTCTATAATAAAATCTTTATTAAACATTATTTAGTTTGTAAAATTGCAAATGCTACTGAATAATCTTTTTCGTCTGAAATTGAAAGAAACAAATTATAATTTTTGATTTTAAATCTTTTATTAACAATGTTATCCATTTTTTTTGATTTGAAATAATAAGGTTTACCTATCTTATCATTTAAAATTTGAATATCTCTAAAATTTAGATTGTTTCTAAAACCAGTTCCAAGAGATTTAGCTAATGCTTCCTTTGCTGCAAATCTTTTAGCAAAATAGTTCGTTTTATTTGAAAATCTTTTAGAAAATTTTAACTCTTTTAATCCAAAAGTTCTCTTAAGAAAAAATTTGCTATTAATTAAAACTTTAATTCTCTTATTTTGAACAACATCAACACCTATACCGAGTATTTTCATTATTTTTTTTTTATTATTTCTTTAAAATTTCTAATTACTTTAGGTAAACCCTGAAAAACTGATTCACCTATTATGAAATGTCCAATATTAAGTTCTTTAATTTCTTTTATTTTAGATATTATTCTTGTGGTTTTATAATCTAATCCATGACCCGCATGAATTTCTAAACCTAATTTATTTGCAAAAATGCAACATTTGATAATTCTTTTTAACTCATTTAAATAATTTTTTTTGGATTTAACCAAATTAGCTAGACGACCAGTATGGATCTCGATACAATCTGTATCTAGATCTTTTGAAATTTTAACATCATTAATAGAAGGATTAATAAATAAACTTGTTCTTATATTATTTTTTTTAAACAAAGAGATAATTTTTTTTATTTTATTTTTATTTTTTTTAAGATTTAAGCCACCTTCAGTTGTAACCTCATTTCTATTTTCTGGAACTAAACATATGAAATTAGGTTTTATTTTTAGAGCAATACTAACAATTTTAGGATTTATAGAAATTTCTAAATTAATTAAAAGATTTTTAATTGAACAAATTTTTTTTGCGTCAAAATCTTTAATATGTCTTCTATCCTCTCTCAAATGAATCGTAATAGAATCAGCTCCCATTTTTTTTGCTAGCCTAGCGGCAATGACGGGATCAGGATGAAATTCTCCACGCGCATTTCTTAAAGTTGCTATATGATCAATATTAACACCTAAACGTTTCACTTAATAAATCTACTCCCAGGGGTTGATATTGGGATCTTAATCAAGTTCTTAGGTAGTTGATTAGGTTTGTAAGTTGGTACGTCAATTTTAAGATGTGAAATTATTTTTTTTTTTATCTTTAAAGTTTTTTTTGTCGACCTATCAATTATTGTTGAAAAACCTACAACTGATCCTTTGGCTTTTTTAATTAATTCAACACACTCCAAACTTGATTTACCTGTTGTTATAACATCTTCAATAATTAGAACTTTTGATCCTTTTTTTATTTTAAATCCTCTTCTCAAAATAAATTTTCCTTTCACTCTTTCACAAAAAAAAGTTTCTTTTTTTAATAGTTTGCCAACTTCATAACCAATAATAATCCCTCCCATTGCTGGAGCCAAAATTAAATCGATTTTTTTGAAATTTTTTTTAATCTTATATGCTAATGATTTACATATTTTCTCAGCTAAATGAGGATAACTTAATAATTTAGCACATTGAACATATTTTGTTGAATGTAAGCCTGATGATAAAACAAAATGACCCTCTAATAATGCATCAGTTTTTTTTAAAATATCTAAGGATTTTTTGGGTGAAAGCATTTCTTTTATCTTCGTGTCTAATTATCTTAAATTTTATACTCTTTTGTTTAAGCTCTGCAATAAAATTAGTGAAATTTTTAAGATCTCGAATGATTAATTGAAACTTAAAATTAATATATTTGGGGTTTTTTTCTGTCATCTCTAAATTTGAAATGTTAAGTTTATGTTTTCCTATCAAAGAACTAACATTACCTAATTGACCTGGCTTATCAGGGAGCGAAATCCATAAAATTGTATTGTATTTTTTGACTCTTTCTTGCTTCTGCTCACCTCTTTCATGCCAATATCTTCTAATTGCTGCTCTCGCTTTACCTGTTTTTGTAGTTGGAATCCAGTGTAAAGAGGGGGATTGGTTTTTTGATGTTAAAATATTAACACTATCACCATTTCTTAATATAGATTGAAGTTCACTTTTGTTACCATTAATCTCACAACCAATTGCGGTATCTCCTATTTTTGTATGAACAGCATAAGCAAAATCAATTGGCGTTGCATCTTTTGGTAGTTTGATAACTGAACCCTTTGGTGTAAAACAAAAAACATTTTCCTGAAACATTTGCAGTTTTGTATATTCATAAGAGTGCTCAGGATTTTCATTTTTTTCAATAATTTCAACAAGATCTTTTAACCAGTCATATTCTTTCCAAGTTAAAGAATTAAATTTTTCAGATGATTTATACTGCCAATGAGAGGCTATACCTCTTTCTGCAAATTCGTGCATTACTTTTGTTCGAATTTGAATTTCTATAGGTTTTTTATTTGAACCAATAACAGCAGTGTGGATTGATTTGTAACCATTTATTTTTGCAGATGATATGTAGTCTTTAAACTTGCCTGGTATGCAATTATATCTTTTATGTAAAATACCTAAGGCTTTATAACAATCATCTACATTTTCAACAATTATTCTAAAACCTATAATATCTGTGATTTGTTCTAAAGATACTCTTTTTTTTTGGACTTTACGCCAAATAGAAAAAGGAGTTTTTTCTCTTCCATAAATTTTTGATTTAATTTGATTAGCATTTAATAATTCAGTCAATTCTTTAGATAAACTTTCGAAGTTATCTTTTTTATCTAGTTTAATTTCATCAAGTCTTTTTTGAATTAATAATCTGGCATTATTATTTAGAATTTCAAAAGAAAGATCCTCAAGTTCATCCCTAATTCTATGCATACCCATCCTGTCTGCTAATGGTCCATAAATCTCCATTGTTTCCTGTGCAATTCTTTTTCTTTTATCTTCACGATTTATCGCCTTTATAGTTCTCATATTGTGTAATCGATCAGCAATTTTCACTAATAGAACTCTTATATCTTTTGAGGTGGCTAAGATTAATTTTCTAAAATTTTCTGCTTTTGAATTTGATGTGGCTGTATTTTCAAAGACTGATATTTTTGTTACACCATCCACTAAATCAGCAACCTCATCTCCAAATTCACCTTTAATTGTTTCATATGTAGCAAAAGTATCCTCTATAGTGTCATGTAATAATCCTGTGGTAATAGTTGCACTATCTAATTTTAAATCTGTAAGAATATTTGCTACTTCTATAGGATGAACTGAATATGGATCCCCTGAAGCTCTTTTCTGATTACTATGAGCTCTAACAGCAAAATCATAAGCCTTATTTAATTTCTCTGGATTTAAAAATTTATTATAAGTTTTAACTTTATTTATTAAGTCTTCAGAATTTAGCATAACTTATTATATCATTAAATCAAATTTGTTTAATAGATCTAATGTCTCTATTTGTTAATGATAATATTAGTTTTCTTATATTTTGTTTAAAGACCGGATGTACCCAATCTTTATTTAACTCAAATAACGGAAAAAGAACAAA